>NZ_JBFBAJ010000006.1:0-467751 GCF_040682215.1 Actinoplanes sp. NPDC051346
GTGAGGTCGATGATGATGTCGGAGCGTTCGGCGTCGGGCAGGAACACCCCGGGTGCCAGCAGGCCACGGTCGGGGTGTTGCCAGCGGACGAGGGCCTCGACGCCGTGCGGTAGACCGC
Source organism: Actinoplanes sp. NPDC051346 (assembly GCF_040682215.1). Classification (NCBI taxonomy): domain Bacteria; kingdom Bacillati; phylum Actinomycetota; class Actinomycetes; order Micromonosporales; family Micromonosporaceae; genus Actinoplanes; species Actinoplanes sp. NPDC051346. The sequence goes on from NZ_JBFBAJ010000006.1 coordinate 119, forward strand.
TGGCGGCGTGGATGAGGGGTTGGTAGTGCACACGTAGTTGCCCGCGTTGGACGGCGGCGCGTAGCTCGGCCATCAGGCGCAGGTCGGCGCCGCGGGCCGAGGCCGCTTGTGGATCCCACGTTTCGACGCCGGTGCGGGCTCGTTTGGCGGCTTGCATGGCGATGGTGGCCCGGCGCAGCAGGGTGTCGATGTCGTCGTTTGCCTGGGTGAGGTGGGCGACGCCGATGCTCATCTCGACGCTGACGGGGACGCCGGTGACGGTGAACGGTCCGCGGGCCCGTTGGGCGAGTTGGTGGGCGATCCGCTCTGGCCAGCCGTCGGGGCTGGCGTCGTTGCTCGGGCGCTCGCCGAGGAGGACCGCGAACTGGTCGCCGTCGAGGCGGGCGACGATGTCGTCGTCGCTGGTCGCTGCGGTGAGGGCGGCGGCGACCTGGCGCAGGATCTGGTCGGCGCCTTGGTAGCCGAGGGCTTCGTTGATTTCGGCGAACCGGTCGAGGTCGATGACGAGCAGCGCACCCTGTGGTTGTTCACTCAGGCGTTCGTCGCCGCGGGTGGTGAGGGCATGGCGGTTGGCGAGTCCGGTGAGGGCGTCGGTGCGGGTGAGTCGTACGTAGCGGCGGGCCATCGCGGCGATCAGGTCGAGCATCGGCGCGATGCCGTACCGGGCGTGCGGCCAGGTGATGAGGATGGCGTCGTCGCGGGTGGCCGCCGGACGTGCGAGCGCGGCCTCGGCGGCGGCGTCGACGGGCGTACTAGCCCGCAGCTTCAACGTCTCGGCCACCGGCAGGTCCCCGACCGTGCGAGCAGTGCCGGGTTCCCCGTCGGACCCGGCGGCGCCGGTGTCGGCCAGCTCGACGCGGGCACGGCTGAGCAGCCGGAGCTGACCGTCCGGCGCGCGCACGACAACACCGGGAAGCAACGGATTCCCGCGCAGGATCGCCTGAACGGCGGCGAGCGGGGTACTCGCCGCGACCGGCTTCACCGGCACGGCGAGCTCACCGACCTGGCGAGGCATGCGCTCCTGGTAGCCAGTGGGCGCCATGGTGCCAGTGGGCGCCATGGTGCCAGTGGGCGCCATGGTGCCGGTCATGACAGCGCCGGGGCGGTGGGCACCGGGGTCATGTCGCAGCAGACGCCGTCGAGCGTCGTGGGGTCCTCCGGCCGCGGGCGGAGCCGGATGAACACCGATCGCTGAACACCGTCGTAGCCGATGATCCTGCAGTTGAGGTCGGCCGCGCGACCGGCCCGGGTGCTGTCCCAGAAGGCCGCGTACTTCGGCTGGTCCTCGGGGTGCACCAGCGCCGCGATGGACGAGGCGAGGGAGTCGCCGTGGGCGGTCATCGGTCCGCCGAAGATCTCCGAGCCGTCCGTGGTGCTGTAGACGCCGCGGACGCTGCCGTCGGGTTGTGCCTTGACCGTGAAGGCGTAGCCGCGCAGCGACGAGATCAGCTGGTTCAGGTGGCGGCGGGTGCGGGCGGACTCCAGCTCCGCCTCCTTCTCCCGGGTACGGTCCAGCAGCAGCCCGTCCCAGACCACGGTGCCGTCCGGCAGGCGCTCCGGCCGGGCGATGCCCTGCACGTAGCGGCGCTGCCCGTCGCGCAGAATCGCGTGTCCCTCCCAGCGCCAAAGTTCGAGGCTGTACGCCGATTCCCAGAAGCTGGCTCGGAGCGCCTGTTGCTGCTCGGGCGGAAAGAGGCTGGTAACCACGTTGGCGTCGGCGAGGACCGCTTCGGGTTCGACGCCGAAGACCTCGCGGCAGCCGTCGGAGACGTAGGTGTACGAGGTGAACCCGTCCGGGGTCACCTCGAACCGGCACGCCATGCCGGGCATGTTGCTGACGATCCGCTCGAAGCGTTCCTCGCTGCGGCGCAGCGCCTCCGCGCTGCGTCGGCGCGCGGTGTCGTCGATCGAGATGGAACACACCCCGCGCGGCAATCCAGCCGGGTCGAGCAGCGGGAACCGGGTGACGATGTACTGCTGCACATCGTCGCCGGCCGGGATCTCCTCCAGGGTCGTCGAGGCGGTAGCGGAGCGCAGCACCTGCTCGTCGCGCTCCTGGGAAGCCGCCGCCAGCGCGGCCGGAAGCACGTCGGCCTCGGTACGCCCGACCAGCTCACCGGCGGCGACCTGGAAGCGGCGTTCGAACTCGCGGTTGACGAACAGGTACCTTCCGTCGGAGTCCTTCGCGGAGATCACCGCGGTGGTGTGATCAAGGATGGCCTGCACCAGGGAGTTGCTCTCCCACAGCGCCTGCTCGGCCTCACGCCGACCAGTGCTGTCGTGAGCAAACGCGCAGAACCCGTCCGCGCCGTTGTTGACCGGGTCGATCGTGATCTCGATGAGCAGCTCGTGGCCGTCACGGTGACGCGCTGGCAACTCCAGGCGCCGGCCGAGCCCTGCGGTGTCGCCGGTCACCAGATGGCGGGTGAATTCGACCAGGAACGCGGCACGCATCCGCGGCAGCACGATCGTGTCGGCCACCGACTGCCCCACGATCTCCGCGCGGGTCCAACCGAACATCCGCTCGGCCGCCGGGTTCCAGTCCGTGATCAAACCCAGCCGGTCAATACCGAGATAGGCCAGCGACGTGGCACTCAACGCACCCGCCGGGACCGCCGGGCAGGGTGCCGTCTGGACGGCAACGCCGCCGGTTTCTTGAGCCCACACAGAGACTTCTGTCGGTAACCGCGACCGCAAGCTGAGCAAATGCGAGCGCGCACGTCTGGGATGGAGTGCGGCATCAACCCGAGACAGCCTTCACGTGATCATGAAGTGTGCGACCCAGCCCGGCATGGCGCAGGCCGTGGATCTCGGGGTCGAAAGCGGGCGGGCGTCCGCCCTTGGATCCTTTGGCCTTACCGTGGGCGTCCTGGTCGGCCTTACTCGGGACACACCCGGCGATACCGCGGCGGCGCAGGTGGGCACGGTTGGCCCCGGACGTGTACGCCTTGTCGGCCAGCACGATGTCCGGGCGGGTCCGCGGCCGGCCACCGCCGCTGCGGGCAACGCGCAGCTTGTCGTGGAGTCCACGCTCATCGTCCAGCCGATCAAGCCGGCTGCATCCGCCCGGGTCTGCGGCACGGCCAGGATCTGCGCCCAGACACCGTCACTCTGCCAGCGGGGGAACCACCGGTACAGCGTCTGCCACGCTCGTCGCGTACGGGCCGACGGGGTCCGCCCTGTGGAAGATGCCGGCGGACCGGCCCTGGACGCCTTCGCGGCGGGACAGCAACTGTTCACGGAAGTGCCGGCAAAGGAGGGGCCCGCGCGAGTGCTGACAGCGCGTAGTCTGCGCACCGGCAAGGCGATGTGGACCGTGGCTGCGGGCGCATCAACAGCGGCCTTCACCCCGACACGCATGTTTCTGCTCGACAGCGGCCCGCACGGGCGGTCATTGCTCATCGACCGCCGCACGGGCGCGGCGACGCCGGTGCTGGCGGACTGCCTCTCCTGCGTGGGCAAGATGGGCATCGACAACACGGCCGCCATAGCCGGTGACTCGCTGGTCATCACCGGCTCCGCCGGCAACTTCCAGACGGTGGTGGGCTACCCGCTGTCCTGACACCACGGACGGCGAAAGCTGCCCTGTCCGCATCTGCCAGCCTCGCAGCATGATCATCTGTGCGTCCGCGCAACGCTATAACGGCGTTGGTCTCTTGTGAGTACGAACTGTCACCTGAGGCAGATCAGAGTCTTTGGAGAACCGTCGTGCTACAACTCTGCCGCCCATCCCGCACCGGTCGGTACCGGCCCTGGCGTGGCCAGCGTCGGCGCGATGGCGGGAGGTAACCCGTGGCCGCGCACATTCTGTGATCGTCAAGCGGACACCGCCGGTATGGCTGAAACAGCGAACTTCTCCTTGCACGCGTTACGGATCGGGTTTGCTCAACGCGGTGTTGTCATACCAGGTATCTACGCTGAGCAGCGACGACAGTGTGCGAACCGATGGGGGAGTCAGTGCGGCGGGAGGCGAGCATCGCTCACGTGGATCTTGACGCGATGTTCGCTGCGGTCGAGCAGCGCGACAAGGTGTCACTGCGGGGCAAACCGGTCATCGTCGGCGGTGTCGGGGGACGCGGCGTGGTGGCGACCGCCTCCTATGAGGCGCGGGTGTTCGGGGCGCGTTCGGCGATGCCGGTCGCGCAAGCCCGCCGGTGCTGCCCGCCCGGCACGGCGTTCCTGTCGCCGCGCGGCGCGGCATACCGCAAAACCAGCCAAGTCGTCATGGCTCTGCTGGGCGAGGTGTCGCCGCTGGTGGAGCAGGTCTCCATCGACGAGGCGTACATCGACCTCGCCGCCGCCGGCCACGACCTGTCCGTCGCCGCCGTGACCATGCTGATGGGACAGGTCAAAGACGCCATCGCCGCTGCCACCGGCGGAGTCACCGGGTCGATCGGGGTCGGCACGTCAAAGCTGGTGGCGAAGATCGGCTCAGACCTGAACAAGCCCCACGGACTCACCGTCGTCGCCCCCGGCGACGAACAAACGGTCCTGCATCCCCTTTCCGTCGGCCGGCTACCCGGGGTCGGCCCGGCCACCCAAGACCGGCTGCGCCGCGCGAACGTGCACACGATCGGGGACCTGGCGCAGGTAGCGCTTGCGGATCTGGTGGACTGGTTCGGCCAAGCCCATGGCAACGGGCTGTTTCGCCTGGCCCGCGCCGACGACAACCGAATCCTCGTCGTGGAACGGGAGGCGAAGTCGGTGTCGGCGGAGGACACCTTCGACGTCGACGTCACCGACCGGGCCCGGCTCGGCACCGAGATCGACCTGCTCGCCGCCCGGGTCGGCGGCCGGCTACGCACGGCCGGGTTGTCCGGGCGCACAGTGACGCTCAAGGTGCGGCACTACGACTTCACCACCATCACCCGCTCGAGCACCCGATTCCAGCCGACCGACGACCCCCGGCTGATCGCCCAACTCGCCCGCAAACTGCTCGCCGACGTCGACACCGCCACCGGAATCCGGCTGCTCGGCGTCGGAGTCACCACGCTTGCCGACTTCGTCCAAGACGACCTGTTCACGAACACCACCACCAACGCCGAGACCGAAATCAGGCCTTCCCCGGCGCCGTCAAACACGGCGTCACGACCATCGGGCACCACCGCGCTGTCATGGAGACCCGGTCAAGACGTTCACCACGAGCAGTACGGCCCCGGCTGGGTCTGGGGAAGCGGAATGGGCCGCGTCAGCGTCCGTTTCGAAGGCCCTACCAGCCCGCCGGGACCGGTACGGACCTTCGCCATCGATGACGCGCACCTGCGTCCCGCCGACCCGCCGGACTGGACAGCGCCGCTCAGCTAAACATCCCGAGCCGCCCGAGAGCTTGAACGGATCGATGCGCCCGCGGGCCGCTCTACCGCACGGTGCGCAGATCGCGATAGACGGGTACGCCCTCAAGGTCAGGACGCGTTCTTGGCGGCCTACCCGATCTGCCGGTCACCATTGTGGCCTGCACGGTAGTGACGCCCAGGCCGCGGCCATCGCCGAGTAGCCCCCTCGCCAAATCCGGTATGGACCCCGCCGACCGGGCTGAGTTCCGACAGGCGCTGCGTCACCGTATCGCTGCGCCAGCGCTGCGTTGCCGCTGCCACTGTCGGCGCGGAACGAGAGCGACCACCCACGTCGTTGCTCCGCAACATGTCGTGGTCTTCCGCTCGGTCGGCTACCACAACGGCATCACCTGAAACTTGCTTGGACGGCAGGGAAGTGTCCGGCACCATCACGCGGTGAACATCGCGGAGGCCGGCACTGCCGTAGACATCGTCACCCCTGACCAACACTGGCAGTCGACCTGGCACTCGCCCACAGACGTCCCGGCCGGCACCGCGCACGGCTCGGCGGGCGTGTGCCTCACCGACGGCCAGGTAGTCCTGGTCACCGACGACGGCCGGCACTGGCAGTTACCCGGAGGCCGCCCAGAGGACGGCGAAGACTGGGCCGACACGCTGGACCGCGAAGTCCAGGAAGAAGCGTGCGCCGACCGTTCTCCACCGCCGCTTACTCGGCTTCAGCCGTGGCGTATGCCTGCGAGGCACGGAGGCGGGCCTCGTACTTCCAGCCTGAGGCACCCATGGACGGTGAGCTTCCCTCTTCAGTAGTGCGGGCCATCCGGTGCAGGCGCGGGTCGCTGACGCAGACCGCTTCGGCCAGACGGAAAGCTCAGGCCGTGACGCGGGCGGTGTTCACACACTGGGCGACGTCCAGTACTAGCAGCAGCGGCCCCTCGGTCTTGTACGCGCCGGTGACCAGCGCCCGTGATGGGCCGGTCAGATGCGCCGGCGGCTCCTCGAACAACGTGGCGTCCAGGTCGGCGACCTGCCCGATGCGGTCCACCAGCAGGCTCACCGGCTCACCGGCGTACCGCACGATCACGTTCATCAATGGGCCGGACATGTTCCGGCGCGGCAACCCGAACTGCACACGCAGGTCCACCGCGGCGATCACCTGCCCGCGCAGATTGAACAGTCCCCCGATCGCGTTCGGTGCGAGCGGCACCGGCGTGTACTCGCCGTACGACAGCACCTCCTGCACAGCCTCCACGTCCACGCCGAGGAACTGGCCGGCGACCTCGAAGGTGACGAACTGGCGACTGGACATGCGACTCTCCGGGGGTGAGGACCGCCGAGGGAGATGCCGCGACGGATCCGCCAGAACTATCGGAAGATCGAGTACCCGAACCAAGGAATCCGGCGTGGTCAATCAAAATCGGCGGGGCCCTTGCGGCTCAATTGGCGGCTATAGACGCATCAGCGAACCGGAACAATGTTGAGCCGTTGTGATACGCCGCAGCGAGGTAGGGGAGTAGCGCACCTGCAGCCGACGGCACTCACGCGTCGCCGGCATACCCTCGGTGCTGTCGTCTACGGCCTTCAACGGCACGACGGCTCAGCCCGAGCTGGTTCGGCTTCCACGAGCTCTTCCACGCCCTGACCATCGCCGCCTTCACCGCCCGCTGCATCGCCATCAGCCTCGCCCCGCACACCACCACCGCCTAAAGACAACCAGTGGCGAGCGGTTCTACCGACGGGCCGGTTCGGGTGTGGCAGCCGGCGGCTACGCCTGCCCGTGGACGCCTTCTCGCCGCTGTCACCGCCACCTTCCGGTCGAGCTCGACGCGCTGAAAACCCTGGACGATCGCCGAGAAAATCTCGGTCGTGTGGACTAGACATCCTTGCCATAGCCGGGTAATGTTCCTCGAGGTGACAGCAGAGACCGGTTGAAACGCAGACGAACCGGACCGAGCGTTAAGCAGGGCCCGGAACCTTCGTGGCTCGCTCGGCAAGCGGTGGAACGCCTCACCGCACCAGTAAGGGCAAGGCAAGAAGTGCAGGACAAGACCTTGACGTAATTCCAGGTCAGGGCAACCGCGGGCAGGGCCAGTCAAGGTTCAGGGCTCTGGCTGATGCAGGACACATCCGCTGTACGTGTGTGGGGTCGTGAAGTTTGCGTGGGGCTCCGACACCAGCGGGGTGGTGCGACAAGTAGTACAGGTAATGGGAAGTAGAGGAAAGGGAGGGCTTGGACGCCGTTGGATCGCCCACCGCCAGGACGAAGTCGGTTCTGAGGTGGACACCGTAGTCCCACCGCACGTGAGGTGGTCTCCGGTCACGCTTATGCGATCCTCGCACCGCTCGCCGCTGACAGTGCTAGCGGCGAGGTGTGGATACGACAAGCCGACGAACGTGTCGGTAGATGGTGTTATTCAACCCGTAGCCCTGGGCCCCGGCGCTTCCGCGTCGGGGCCCTCGTTCATGAGAAGGGCGCTTGGATGGCCCAACCCGATGACAGGCTCGACGACGACTACCACGGACGTCCACCCAGTGTCGTCGGTTTTCCAGTCGCTGTGGACGCCGAGCGCGTCGTCGGTGAGGCACCGTAGGCCCACGCTGATCCAGCGCACTTGGGTTCCGGGCTGAGGCTTGGGCCTGCTGCTCGGGTAGCTATCCGGCCATTCTCGGGCCGCCGGCCCGGTCGCGGGTGGCCGCGGCGAGCGCGGCCCGCCCCCCGACGTGCCATTGCGCCGCGAACTCGGCCGCGGGCACCGCCGGCCCCCACAGCCAACCCTGCCCGTTCGGTACGCCCATCGCGGCGAGCGCGCCCTGCTGGAGCGGGGTCTCGACGCCCTCGGCGATGACGCTCAGACCTAGCGCGTGGCTCATCGCCACCACGGCCCGGACGATCTCTTCGTCCTCGGTGCTCGACCCGAGCCCGGTCACGAACGACCGGTCGATCTTCACCCCGGTCACCGGGAAACGGCGCAGGTAGCCCAGCGCCGAGAAGCCCGTCCCGAAGTCGTCGATCAGCAGCTTGATGCCATGCTTCCGCAGTTCGAAGAGCACCTGCCCGGTCACCCGGGAGCCGTCCACCATCACCGACTCGGTCATCTCCAGCGCGACGCAGTGTGCCGGCACACCGCAGCGCAGCAGCTCGTCCGCGACGATCAGCGGTAGCTCAGGGTCGGTGAGTTGCCGCGGGGACACGTTGATCGACAGGTAGAAGTCGGTGCCGACCGTGCCGTTCTCCCGCCACTCGCTGAGCTGGCGCAGCGCCTCCTGGCGTACCCAGGTGCCGATCACGCCGATCAGCCCGGCCTCCTCGGCGATCGGGATGAACGCGGACGGTGGGACCTGGCCGCGTTCGGGATGGACCCAGCGGACCAGGGCCTCGGCGCCGACCGGTTGGCCGCTCTGGATCGCGACGATCGGCTGGTACGCGACGTACAGCTGGCCGGCGCTGAGTGCCTGGCGAAGCGCGGCCTCCAGTTCGGTCCGTTCCCGCACCTGGTCGTGCATCGAGGTGTCGAAGAACGTGATCCGGCCGGGGCCCTCGCCCTTGGCCCGGTACATCGCGGTGTCCGCGTCGCGCATCAGTGCGTCGGCGGTCATCGCGGCCTGCTCGTGGTCGGCCGCTCCATGGGCGATGCCGATCGACGCGCTGATCGCCACGTCGGTGTCGCGGACCAGTACGGGTCGATCGAAGCAGCCGCGGATCTCGTCGGCCCGGCTCAGTGCCCCGTTCTTGTCACCGACGTACACGACCAGGAATTCGTCGCCGCCGACCCGCCCGACCGGCACGTTCGTCGGCAGCGCGGCCCGCAGTCGCCTGGCCACCTCGATCACCAGCTGATCGCCCGTGTCGTGCCCCCAGGAGTCGTTGACCCATTTGAACCCGTCCAGGTCGAGCAGGAAGACCCACACCCGCCGTTCCTCGTCGCCGGGCGACATGTCGTGGAGCAACCGGGCGATCTCCTTGCTCATCCTCTGCCGGTTCGGCAGCCCGGTCAGCAGGTCGTGGCGGGCCTGGTGCTCGGAGCTCAGTTGCGCCGCGGCCCCGGTCTGGACCGCCGAGACCGCGCGCAGGAGCAACATCACCACGGTGAGCACTCCGCCGACGGTGATCAGCAGCCGGGTTTCGGTCGACCGGCCGCCGATCGTGGCGAGCAGCACGAACGGTGTCGCCAGTGCGGGTGCGAGCACCATGATCCGAGCACCGGACCAGGCCTGCGTCGGGCGGCGGTCGGCCCGGCTCAGCTCTGCCACAGAGGGGTGCAGCGCGCACACCGCGAGCATCGTGAACGTCAGCAGCGCGGGGACGTCCAGCAGCGGCGACGCTGACGTCCGGCCGGAGAGGGTGGTGATCGCGGCGGCGGCGTCACCGACGAACATTATGGTGGCACCGGTGATCCAGGCGACCAGGCTGACCGGCAACCTGGTGGCGGTGAACGTGACGTTCACGGTGAGGAGCAGGACGATGACGTCCAGCGGCGGGTACAACGCGGTGATCACCGCCTCGACCGGTGGTCGGCCCGGAATGTCGAGGGCAGGCAGGGCGAGGAGCAACACGCTGGCCAGGCCGAGGGCGATGCAGACGGTGAGGGCGTCGAGCACGGCGTGCCGTTCCAGGCTCTGCCGGGCTCGCAGCAGCCGGACCAGGAGGACGAAGAGCGACACATAGCCGCACATCGCGGCGGCGTGGGGAAGCAGATGCAGGGCCGGGCCGTGGCCTTCGATCAGCGGTCGGATCAGGATGCTGAGCAGGAAGCAGAGCGCCCCGGCGCCCATCAGGCGCCAGCCTCCGCGGGGCTCGGCGCGCCAGCGGCGTGGCCCGGCCAAGCAGGCCCAGACACCGCCCACCCCCACGACGGCCGAGCAGCCGACATTGATCACGGAGGAAAGCTCAAGCGCATAGAATACGGTCGCCGACACGCCGACGATCGCGAACAGGCGCCACAGGTGTCGGCCGGTGACCGACGCGGCCAACCACGACATGCCGCACTCTCCCTTGACCGCGCGGTACCGATGCCAACGTTCGGGCAGCACCTACTCCCATCGGTACGCGGGCGCTGGGACTGAGCCGATGGGCGCTAGCCGCGCGGCAAAACCGCCTGAGCTTGTCCGGCAGGTCAGGACTAGTGTCGTCAGCCTGGCCAGGGGGTCTGCTGCACCGACAGGTGACAGGTGTGGTCACGCGGCCTGACTGGCAGGCGGCGGTGCAGCATTGGCGTGCCGTCGATCTGCTCAACCGGCCACCGCTTGGCGATCGGCACGAACCCAGCCACGGTGGTACTGCGCTTGACCACCTCGATGTCGATATCCCGGACAGCGCTGGATCCGTAGGACCGGCAGCCGTTGTACGGGTTCACCTGCCAGCTCACCGGCGCGGCCGGCCTCGGCCGCGCGTGGCAGGGCCACTGACTAGTCGAAGCGCTTCTGCACCACCTTGCGAAAGTCGTTGCCGCCCTCGTACACGTTCCAGCCGAGGTACACCGGCCGGATCCCGGCGTCGTTCAGCGCCGTGACCAGCCGGTGGAGCAGCGGCTCCGGGAATCCCACCGGAAGGTCGTGACCGGCCATGGCGATGGTGACGTCGGCGCTGGTCCACCGCTTGGTGTGATCACGGCTGATGTTCAGGCGCACGCCGTCCAGCGCGACATAGACCCACTCCCAGCGGTTCTCGGCGTCGTGCAGCTCCTCCTCGCCACCGAGGGTCGCGGCCATTTCGGTCAGCCTGTGGTGGGTCCGGAACCATAGACTCGTGGCGTCACCGTCCGGTGCGTTGGCTCTCTCGTCGATCGTCATGGCGCAGACGATAGGTCGCCGGCGCCAGCCGCGCTCTGCTCGGCCCGGACGCGTGCCGCGAGGATGGCCTCGACGTTCGCGTAGGCCCATACCCGGATGACGCTCACGGCCGTCGCCAGGCTGTGCCCGAGGTCGGTCAGCCGGTACTCCACGGTCACCGGCACCGTCCACATCTCGGAGATCCGCCCCAGCACTTCGCGGGTCGGGCACCGACCACTCAGGATGTTCCAGCGCGCTGTCGTTGTGGTCCTGGCGTTCCTCGCCAACGCGGTCGCGTTCGGTGGACTGGCCGCGGCGCTGCGCGCCACGCTCGACCAGTCGCGACGGAGTTCGGCGGTGTGGTCGCTGCTCGGCGTCGCCAGCGACGGGATGGTGCTGTCGGCGGCGTTCCCGACCGACGTGCTTCTCAGCGGCGCCCCGATCACACCGATCGGCACCATCCACGCGATCGCCGCGCTGTCGAAGTTTGCCTGCCTGGCGGCGGGGGCGGTGCTGTCGGTGCGGACGCTGCATCTCGACGGCCGCCGGCCGGAGCTGCTGCGCCCGCTCGGGGTGCTCGCCTACGGCGGGGCCGCGGCCCTGGTTGCGTTCGTCGGCGCCTCGGTCTCTGGCCTACCGGTCGCTGGCCTGGCGCAGCGGATCGTCACCGTCCTGTTGCTCGGGTGGGTCGTGGTCGCGGCCGGGTGGGTGGCCCGCACGGCCACGGCGCCGGTCACCGGCGCGTCATGACGCCGGGTTCAGGCCGCCGGGCCGGCGTAGGGGTACGGGGTGTCGGCGAGGGCACGCAGCGCCTGGGCGGCCTCCCGCGCCGCGCTGTCGGTAGCCGGCCGGGGACAGGCGGGCCACCACCATGCCCTACTCCTTCACCGCGCCGCCGAGCCCGGAGACGATCTGCTGCTGGACCAGCACGAAGAACACCAGCACCGGCGCGGTCATCAGGGTGGACGCGGCCATGATGCCGCCCCAGTCGTTCTCGTCCGGCTTGAAGAACACCAGCAGCGCCATCGGCATCGTCTGGTTGTCGGTGGCGCTGATGATGAACGTCTTGGCGAACAGGAAGTCGTTCCACGCGACGATAAAGGAGAACACGCTCGTGGCCGCGAGTCCTGGGGCGACCAGCGGGAACAGGATCCGCCACAGGACCGTCACCGGGCCGGCACCGTCGATGATCGCCGCCTCCTCGATCGACTTCGGGACGGCGGCGACGAATCCGCGCAGCATCCAGATCGCGAACGGTAGCGAGAACGCCAGGTGCACCAGGATCAGGGACCCGAGCGTGTTGAGCCCGGCGCCGGGCACCACCGTGCCGATGTCGCGGATCAGGAAGAACAGCGGGATTGTCAGCGCCTCGACAGGCACCATCTGGGCCACGAGGAACATCACCAGGATCGTCGTGCGGAGCCGGAACGCGTACCGGGTGAGCGCCACCGCGGCGAGGAAGGCGACGAGGCTCGAGAGTACGACCACGGCGAGCGCGACGAGGAGACTGTTGAGGAAGTAGGTGCTGAAGCTCCCCACCGTCAGCACCCGGCGAAAGCTGTCCAGCGTCGGTGTCAGCGTCCACGGCCGCTGGTCGAGCGACTGGATCTCCCCGGGTGGCTTCACCGCGGAGAGCACCATCCAGTAGATCGGGAACACGGTGACCCCGGCGACCGCGATCGCGGCGACGTCGGCGAGCCGGTGCCGGCCTGTACCGACGCGGCTCACAGTGCCTCCCCGGCACGACGCAGTGCCCGCAGGTACGCCAGCGTGACGGCGAGCAGGATCGCCATCATCACCGCGCCGATGGCGGCGCCGAGGCCGTACTCGGACGCGGCGAACGCTTCCTGGTACGCGTACACGTTGAGGACGAGATTCTGACCGGCGATCCCGCCGCCGCCGGTCATGACGTATATCTGCGTGAAGATCTTGAAGTCCCAGATGATCGACTGGATCACCACGATCGTCACGAGGGGCCGCAGCATCGGCAGCACCACCAGCCGGAACGACTGTGCGGGGCTGGCTCCGTCCAGCGCCGCCGCCTCCAGAACCGCGTCCGGGACGGCGCGGATGCCGGCGTAGAGGGTGACCATGACGAACGGGAACGAGTGCCAGACGACCACCGCGCCGACCAGCGCGAACGCGGTATAGCGGTCGTAGGTCCAGTTGAATCCGCGCAGCCCGAGGGCCTGGTTGACCAGGCCGAGGTCGGCGTCGAACAGGAACATCCACACCGTCGAGCCGGTGACCGCCGGAGCCGCCCAGGCCGCCGTCGCGGCCAGGAACAGCAGCGTCCGCGGCAGGCGGCCGGTCCGGGCCGTGAGCACGGCCAGGGCAGCGCCGACGGCGAGCGTGGCGACCACGCACGCCGTGGCGAAGGCGACGGTGGCGATGAGCACCGACCAGAACTGCTTGTCGCCCAGCAGCTCGGCGTAGTTGTCCGCACCGACGAAGCGGCTCGGTTGGCCGCCGCTGACCTGCGCTTGCCGGTACTCGTACAGCGACAGCAGGCCGAGCTGGTAGATCGGGTACGCGAGCAGCGGTATGAGCACCGCCCCAGCAGGAACAAGCAGCCACAGGGGGGTCAGCCGGCGGCGGCGCCGCGCCGCGCGGTGCTGGCGGATCCGGCCACGCGGCCTCGCCAGCCGCGGCGACGAGGTGGCCGTCATCGGCCGAACGCCGCGTCCATCGCGGCCGCCGCCTCGTCGGTCGCCTGTTGCACGGTCGCCTTGCCGGTGACGATTTTCTGCAGCATCGTCGGGACGATTTGTTGCGCGTCGATCTTGCCCCAGCCCGGGTCGAGCGGGACGAAGCGAGTGCCGGCGGACATCGTGTCGAGGAACGGCCTGAGGAACGGGTCACGGCCGGCGAGTTCCGTACGTGTCGAGGTCAACGTCGGCAGGTTGCCCATAGCCTCGTACATCCGCTTCTGGTACTTGGCGCCGCCGAGCAGCCGCAGGAACTCCATCGCCAGGCCGCGGCGCTTGCCGCTCTTCATGATGCCCAGGTTGTTCCCGCCGGCGAAGGCCGGCGCGATCGATCCCGGCCGGGCACCCGGCAGCGGCACGACGGCGTACTTTCCCTTGGCCCCGCCGGCGTCGACGGCCGCCCGGTTGAAGTTGCCCAGGATCGCCATGCCGGCCTTGCCGCTGGCGAAGATTTCGACGGTCCTCCCGCCGGTGAGGTCGGCGCACTGCTGCGGCGGGCAGATGGCCGGCACCATTAGGTCGGTGTATGCCTTCACGCCGGCCCGCGACTCGACGGAGTTGATGGCAGCCAGGTAGCGGTCGCCCTGTCGGGTGGCGAGGTCGCCGCCGGCGTCCCAGACGAACGGCAGCGCCGCGAAGGTGTATCGGCCACCGACCGCGATTCCGTACAGGTCGGGTTTGGCCGAGCGAATCGTGGTCGCCGCGGCGACCAGGTCGGTCCGCGAGGTGGGCGGCGCCAGACCCAGCTCAGTGAAGAGGTCGGTGCGGTAGTACAGCGCCCGGACGCCGACGTACCAGGGGATGCCGTAGAGCTTGCCGTCCACGGTGGCGGTTGCCCGCAGGTTCGTGCCGAGATCTTTGCGCTCGGCCCAGACGTCGACGTCGGCGGTGAGGTCGGCCAGGCCGCCGGCGGCGACGTACTCCGGAAGGTCGGTGTTGCCGTACTCGACCACATCGGGCGCGCTGGCCGGGTCGTTGAAGGCACCCTTGAATTTCTCGCTTCGGGTCTGTACCGCGATGTAGCTGACCTCGACGGTCACGCCCCTGTGCAGCGCGGTGAACTCGGTGATCGCGTCGGCGACAACCTTCTCCTTTGGCACGCGGTTGGGCTCGTCGAAGAGCCAGACCCGCACCGTGCCGGTCTTGTCGTCGCCCCCGGTGGCCCGAGGCGCGGTGGACGGTGTGCAGGACGCGAGCATCAGCGCGGCCCCTGCGAGTCCCGTTCCCATGTGCGTCTTCACGAGGTACCTCCGCTGTCGCAGTGCTGCGATGTACTTCGATGTGTTGCGTGACGCTAGGCACGGTTGGCGCAAACCGGCAAGAACGGGGCCTGATAGTTCCGCTATGCAAAATGGCGTGCCGCAGATGTGGCCCGCCGGCGTCGACCGCCCTACGGTGTGCACCGGTCCGGATGGCCGGCCAGGGATGCGCGTTCTTCCACATCGTCCAGGCAGCGACCGGCGGTCGCCGGTCGCTGCCGTCGCTCCCGTACGGTCAAAGTGGCTGCCACAGGGCGGGCGTGTGGGGTGGCTCCCATCCGGGCAACGAGGTGTGTGCCTGGAGTGCGCGATAGCTCGTGCCGCCGTACGTGACGGCCGCGCCCACGGCGTAAGCCGTGTACGGCGCCCAGGTCCCACCCTGCGGCGGATCGGTCGGCGGCGGTGCGCTCCCGCCGACGACCGAATCGATCCAGCCGCGATGCACGGCCGCGTCCATGTAGATGGACGGGCCCTGGCCGCAGACGGCCGAGGTGCCGCCGGTGGTCGTCCCGGCGAGCTGCCAGCCGCCGCCGGCGCGCAGGACGGCCGGCCCCCCGGAGTCGCCGTAGCAGGCGCCGCGCCAGCCGTCGACGTTGCCGACGCACAGCTGCGGCCCGCCGGTGCCGCAGCGGCTGTCCGGCAGCACCGTGGTGTCGAGCTGCTGGAGGATGGTCGGCGGCGGCCCCGGGTTGGGATCGCGGGTCGCGCCCCAGCCGAGCAGCCGGATCGGCGCACCGATCGGCACGCTCGGCGCGATGGCCACCGGCGGGTACGGCACGGGCGACGAGAGCTGCACGACCGCCACGTCGCTGGGGCTGGCCGGATGGGTCACGATGCGCACCGCCACCTTGACCGTCCCGCCGGACGTACGGTCGATCGAGCCGATCCGGGCCTGCACGTTCGACGGGCTGTCGCCCTGAACGCAGTGCCGGGCGGTGAGCAGCCAGTCCGGGCGGATGAGGGCGGCTCCGCAGAAGTGCCCGCCGCCACGGCTTTGCAGGGATGCGGCGAACGGGTAGGCCTCCGTGGCGGGCTGTCCGCCCACGATGCGCGGATCGACGGGCGGAGGCCGGTTGCCGCCCGCTGCTACGGCCGTCGACGCGGTCAGCGCGACGAGGGCGGCGGCGAGCGCGGGCATGCTGAGCTGACGTAGGCGCATGAGCACCTCCGGAAGGGGGACGGGAATTGTTAACTTTCTATACCTGATCGCCTGCCCGCGAAAGAACCGGAATTTCGCCGTTCGATGTCCGTCGATGTTCGGCCTACAATGCTCGGCTGTGACGGGCGACGTCGCCACGCTCCTGCACACGGGGCCGTTCCATCGCGCCCTGCGTGCCGCCGTGGCCGCCCGCGGCCTCACCCTCAACCGGCTACGGGTCCGGCTCGGGGAGCGCGGCGTCCGGGTGGGACTGTCCACCCTCAGCGACTGGCAGCATGGCCGCAGTCGTCCCTCGTCGCCGCTCGCCGTCGAGGCGCTCAACGAGATTCTGCGGCTGCCGCCCGGTGCGCTCGTCGCGCTGCTGCAGACCCCCGCCGACCCACCGCCGCCAACCGGGCTGGCCGAGCGCGACGGTGCACTGGCGGAGCTGCTCGACGCGCTGCCTGGCTCCCGCCGCGTCGATCTCGGGGTGCTCAGCCGCCAGGACAAGGTCTTCGTCGACGCCCAGCGCCGATCGTCCTCGATGTGGCAGCGCACCTGTGTGCGGGCGTCGCGCGACGGCGTCGACCGGTACGTCGTCCGCTACTTCGGCGACACCGACGGCTCGTCCCCCGCCGTCGAGCTAGTGCCGCTGGAGAACTGCCGGGTGGGCCGGGTGCTGCGGCACCCGCGGGCTCCGGTGCTGGTCGCTGAGCTGCTCTTCGGCCAGACGCTGCACGTCGGCGACACCTGGATATTCGAGACCCTGATCCGGAACCGGTCGCAGGGGATCAGCACCGTGCACGCCTACGGATTTCGCCATGCGGTCGGTCAGTACCTGCTGGAGGTGCGCTTTCACCCCTCGGCGCTGCCGGTGTCCTGCTACAGCTTCGTCCAGGATGGTCTGGCCGCTGAACGCCGCCGTACCGGCGAGCTGACCCTTTCCTCCCACCACGCCGTTCACCTGGTGGCCGCCGACATGACAGGCGGGCTGCTGGGCATCGGTTGGCAGTGGTAGGGCTTGGAGCCGCGACCGCGGCGTGACCGGTGCGTCCGCCTCCGTCTGGAGTGTATGCCCAGTCTCGTCGCCACCGGGCTACCGTCTCGAGGCCGGTATGGATTCGCCGGGTGGAAACTGGTCTGGCGGTCGCTGTAGTCCTTGGAGGAGCACTTCGATCAAACGGCGGGGGTCATAGCGCGGGTCGCTGTCACGTCCGATGCAGAGGTTGCCGATTCCGCGCATCAGTTCGTAGGCGTGCGTACCGGGCCTGATTTCGCCAGCGTTGACCGCGGCGTCGAGCAACTGCGCGCAGATTGGCACCAAGCGGTCGAGGAAGTAGGTGTGTAGCGCGTCGAAGCCGCTGCTGTCCGATTGCAGCGCGTTGGCGAGTCCGTGCTTCGTGACCAGGAAATCAACGAAGATGTCGACCCACTGACGGAGTGCTGCCAGCGGGGAGTCGACGCCGGCCAGCAGGGTCGGACCGGCCTCGGCGCAGGCCTCGACCTGGTGGCGGTAGACGGCGACGACGAGATCCGCCCGAGTCGGGAAGTGGCGGTAGATCGTCCCGATCCCGACGCCGGCTTTGGTCGCGATCTCCCGGATCGGTGCGTCCACGCCGGAGTCGACGAACACCGCGGCGGCGGCGGAAAGCAGCGTTTGCTGGTTGCGCAGCGCGTCGGCCCGCTTGCTCCGGGCCGGTACCTCCGCGGATTGGCTTGGAGTGGACACGACGCTCTCCCGCAGGACGATGGTTGACGAAGCGGAACGTTGTTCCGTATGTTTGCGGAACAACGTTCCGCTTGAGCATAGCCGAGGCCGAGCGCTCCCGTCCCGCACCCGCCGCCGACCGAAATGAGACCGGCGGCAAACCCGTGGAAAGAGGAATACCCCCATCATGTACGCAGCCGACATCGTGAGCGCGCCCGCTCCTGTCCTCTCAGTCAGCCCGGTAGTGCTGCCGGCTCCCGGCCGCCCCGTGGATCTGCAGGTGCGAATCTCCGCGCCCGTGACCGGAAGCGAGCTGCCGATCATCCTGCTCTCGCACGGCCTGGGTTACTCGAACCACCTTTCCTCACTGAACGGCTACGCCCCCCTCGCCAACTTCTGGGCGGCACACGGCTTCGTCGTGATTCAGCCCACGCACCTGGATTCGAAGACGCTGAGCCTGCATCCCGTCGACCCCGAGGCGCCTCCGCACTGGCGATCGCGGGCCGAGGACATGAAGCGCATCCTCGACCGGCTCGACGTGATCGAGGCCGCGGTCCCCCAACTCATCGGCCGCTTGGACCGAAGCAAGGTCGCCGCAGCCGGACACTCGATGGGCGGCCACACCGCTAGCCTGCTGCTGGGTGCGCGGCTCACCGATCCGCACGACGGAACAAGAGTGAACCTCGTCGAGCCCCGGATCAAGGCGGGCGTGCTGCTTGCCGCGCCCGGCAGAGGCGGCGATGCCCTCACCGAGTTTGTGGTCAACAATTATTCTTTCTTCTCCACCACGGACTTCTCCGAGATGACGACGCCCGCTCTCGTGATCGCCGGCGACAAGGACACCTCTGCCCACCTGACGGTTCGGGGCGCGGCCTGGCACACCGATCCGTACTTCCTCTCCCCGGGCGCCAAGTCCCTGCTCACCCTGTTTGACGCAGAGCACGGGCTCGGCGGGATCTCTGGATATGACGTCGCCGAGACCACGGACGACAACCCCGAGCGAGTCGCTACGGTCCAGCGGCTCACCTGGGCTTACCTCCGCACCGAGCTCTACCCCGGGGATTCCGCCTGGCAGGCGGCGCAGGACGCGCTGGCGGCCAGCCCCGACCCGCTCGGACGGGTCGAATCCAAGTGAGCCGGCGGGCATCGGCCTCTCGAGGTCGCCGCGTTCGAGGCCGGCAGCACGCTTCCGCGGGGGGCGCTGCGCCGCACCGGCCGTGAGCGGTGGCCCGGCCGGTCGCCCTGTCAATCCAGAAGGATGTGACGCAACGTCCGGGCGAGGTGCTCGGTGAGCTGTTCAGGCGGCATCGAGGCGAGCGGTTCAGTGCGCGCGATGTAACGGCTGAACGCCAAGCCGATCAGATGCGATCCCAGCAGTGCGACACGGACATCGAGGTCGTCGCCTGATGCCGCCGGGGTCCCGGGCGCGAGTACGGACCGGTACACCGCGACGCTGCGCTGCTGCATCGCCAGAAGCAGATCAGAGGCGCTGCCCTCGTCGGAGGCGGCACTGCGCAGCAGTGCGACGAGCGGGTCGTTTGCCGCGCCGGTCTCCATCCGCTGCACGAAGCCGTGAGCAATCCGGTCGGGCAACGTCTCCGGGTCGCCCGCCGCTATCGGTTCGAGGTCGCGGTTGCCTGGCACAGCTGAGAGAAACAGTAGTTCCTTGGAGGTGAACTGTCGGGAGATGAGGCCGTGTGTGACGCCGGCCCGACGGGCGATTTCCCGCAAGGTGGTACGAGCGTAGCCGCGTTCGGAGAAGGTGTGGCGGGCAGCTTCCAGGATGGCTGCCCGGTGTCCTTCCGGGTCGCGTCGGCGCCTGCGCACCGGCTGCTCGGATGGATCCTGCCGACTCATCGCCACTGCCTCATGCGGGTCACTGTACTGCCGCTTTGGAGGGCTTGCGGCGCCCGGGTAGTCTTAATGGCCAAGTGGCCATTAGGAGAAGGAGCATCTGTGACCGGGACGGAATCGGAACACGTGGCGATCGCCGAGACACGGCTGTTGCACAAGATGCATCGAGCCGCGACGTCGCTGTTGGTCGACGCCGCGCACCGACGCGATAGTCCGACGGAGGCACTGGCGGAACTCCGCGACTTCCTCGTGGCGGCGCTGCGGCATCACCACGAGAGTGAGGACGACGTGCTCTGGCCACAGTTGCTCGTGGCGGATCCCGCGGCCGGGGCGGGACTGGTCGAGCTCGGCGCGGAGCACGACGAACTGGATGCGGCGCTGGACAAGCTCGCCGCAGTGCCCGTATCGGATGGGCAGGACCGGGCGCCACTGGCCGCCGCGGCTACGAGGGTCCGCGATCTCGTCCATGAACACTTGGATCACGAGGAACCTCTCCTGTTTCCCGCACTGGCGGCGCACATGCCCGACCGCGCGTGGGCGGAGTTCTCACGTGCCGTTATCAGCTCGGCTCCTCCCGTGGCCCCGCACCTCAACATCGGCTTCTTCGAGCAGGTGGGCACTCCCGGCGAGCTCGCCGCCGTCGCGGCGAACCTGCCGCAAGCGGCCCTCGACGGGCTGCCCGCCATGCGGGAGCAGGCCCGTATGACCCTCGACAGCCTGGGGGCGACCAACGGCGATGTGGTGACCGCATGACCAGCACACTCGTTGTCGGCGGTAGCGGCGGCCTCGGTCGCGTCATCGCTCAGCACTTCGCCGATCGCGGCGACAACGTCGTAGTCACCAGTCGGGACAAGGCCCGGGCCGCCACCATCGCCACCACCATCGGCGCCGGCGCTCGAGGCCTGGCCTTGGACCTGGCCAGACCGGAAACGATCAGCGCGGCGCTGGCCGATGTGCGCGACGTCGACAATCTGGTCATCACCGCGGTCGGTCAGGCGGCGAACACGCTGGCCGATTTCAACATCACCGACGCGGTCACGGCCGTGACCATGAAGCTTGTCGGCCACGCCGAAACGGTACGAGTACTCCGCGAGCGGTTCAACCCCGGAGCCTCCGTCGTGCTGTTCGGAGGACTCGCCAAGGAACGCCCGTACCCTGGCTCAACGATCGTCACCACCTTCAACGCCGGCATCACCGGACTGGTGAAAACCCTCGCGGTCGAGATCGCCCCGCATCGCGTCAACGCCGTACATCCTGGCTTGATCGGTGACAGTCCAAAATGGCGCGACGTACCGAATCCACCGCACTCCGCTCAAACGCCCATCGGACGCCTCGTGACAATGGCCGAGATCGCCGACGCGACGGACTTCCTGCTCCGTAACACCGGTATCAACGCCCACGATCTGTACGTCGACGGTGGCCTGCTGGTTACCTGATCCCGCATCGGCACGGCGCTGGAACATCGGGCCGGCTGCCCGCCGACCGGGGCGCAGGTCTCGTCGGCGACGACCGATACAGGCGCTTCGTCATGGCGCCTGGGACACGACGTGCATCACGACCTGCCCGGGCCGCAGCCAGCCCGGCCGGCCCGGCTGGTGGAAACTCAAGCGCCGCACCACGAGCCCGGCCGGCCCGGCTGGTGAAAGCTCAAGCGCCCCACCACGGTCGCGTCGACCGGTCCTCACCGGACGGAGACCGCGCCCTCGATGCTGCGCAGGATCAGGCGCAGGGCCTCGTGGGCGGCCACCTGGATGTGCTGGGCCCGGACGGCACGGTCGCATGCTCGTCGCGGCCTCCGGCAGGCAGTGAAGCCTGGCCGGTTCTGCTAGACAAGCCCGTGAGCGCCCCTCAGCTGCTCCGCACTATCTCGCGGGTACTTGGGGCGGAGTTCGGAGGAGATGGCGCGGCGCTACGGTGCGAGTGCCGCAGCCGAACGGCCTCGACAGACTCAGATACGCCTGGGGATCGGCGAGCGTGTATGACGTTTCACCTGGGGCAGCAAGCATTCACGCAGAGTGCGTGCCAGCAGGAGGCGTCACCGGCCGCATACCCTGGGGCCATGGTGGTCGACGAGTACGTGCACTGGGCACCAGCTCAGGCGTTGCGGCCGCATGTCGCGTGGTACAGCGGCTACCGGCAGGCCGGCGTGCTACCAGCGATACACCGCGGGCTGCCGTCGCCGTACCTCACCTTGATCGTGACCCTCGACGACCCGCTGGTCATGGTTGCGCACCCGAATCCGTGCGACCGTCCGGACCGCTACACGAGCCTGCTCGGCGGGCTGCACACGACGCCCGCGCTGATCGCTCACGACGGCCGGCAGTCTGGTGTGCAGGTGGCCGTACGTCCGCTGGGGTGCCGAACGCTGCTGGGACTGCCTGCGGGCGAGCTGTCTGGCGTTGACATCGACGCGGAGGCGGTGCTCGGAGTCGTCGTCGGGGAGCTGCGCGAGCGCATGAACGCCGCGTTCAGCTGGCCGGCACGGTTCGCTGTGCTCGACGCCGTGTTGACCCGCCAGTTGCGCGAGCAGCCGGTCGCGCCGGAGCTGCAGTACGCGTGGCGGGCCGTCGAGCGCGGCAACAGCACAGTCGAGGAGATCGCGGGCCGGGTCGGATGGAGTACCCGGCACTTGGCGGGGCGGTTCCGGGCTGAGGTGGGCCTGTCCCCGAAGGTGGCTGCGCGGGTGGCTCGGTTCGACCGGGCGCGTCGCATGCCAGGACGATTCGCCGACGTGGCCGCCGCGTGCGGGTACGCCGATCAGGCACACCTGGCCCGAGACTTCCGCGCGTTCGCCGGGGTCAGCGCGAGCGTCCTGCGAGCCGAGGAATTCCGATTCGTTCAAGCCATGGCCGGCCGGGACGGCCACGATGACAGGCATGACGAATGAGCAAACACCGCCCCCGCAGGTGTGGCCGACGCTGCGCGCCACCGACGCCCCCGCTCTGATCCGCTTCCTGGTGACCGCCTTCGGCTTCGAACAGACCGTCGTATACGGCGACGACACCACCGTGCACCACGCCGAACTCGCCTGGCCGCCGGGCGGTGGGATCATGCTCGGCTCGGCCCGGGCCACCGACGGCGACGAGTGGCCGCTACTCCCGGGCACTTTCGGCGCATACGCGGTTGCAGAGGCCCCCGACGAACTGTTCGCTCGGGCGGTGGCCGCAGGCGCCAAAGTCCTGAAGGCACCCTACGAAACCGACCATGGGTCGCGAGAGTTCATGGTCCGCGATCCAGAGGGCAACAGGTGGTCGTTCGGCACCTACCGAGGCCAGCCCCGTCGAGACTGAGAGTCCAGCATCGCCTCGGCGCCCAGCAGCTCAGCCGTCGGTTGAGCCCACGGCCGGGTGGGATGGCCGCCCGTTCACCACGAGGAAGTCCGCCCCAGGAAGGTGCGGGTCCCAGCCCATTCCTCTGGCCGCTTCGATGCCGGCCGCTACGCGGCTGGGCGTCACCGGGGCGCAGGCGTAGTCGGACGTGCTCCAGACGAGCCGGCGGCCGGGCTGCTCGGCGAGCTCGACCACGAAGCCGGGATCCGCATCGAACCTCGCGGTCACCGCCCACCGAAAGCTGACGCCGTCCACCACGATCAATCGGCTGCCCTTTTGTGCCAAGGCCATTCTCACTCCCGCCCCTCCAGCCACCGGACCCGGCGGCTCGGACGAGTCGCGCAGCGGTCTGAGACGCTACCAGCGCCGGGCATGCCCCGGGCGTTCGCGATCGCTGCCGAGGCAGACGACGAGTTGACCGTAGTAGTGGCCGGCGATCTCGATGTGGTGACTAGAGCATGCCCCGGCTGTCCCGAACCGCCTGACGCGATGCGTGGACTCGCCTGGCGGCTGGCTTTCTGCTCGGATGCAGATGTCTTGCAAGAACATTCAGCTCGGTGTCAACGTGGCCGATTCCTGCCGGATGTAGGTGGCGTCCCGGAGGGAAGGAGGCAACATGGCCCGGATAGCGCCTCAGCGGAAGGCGCATCGGTGGCCGGGCTGGATCACACCGCTCATCGTCGTGGTGGCGCTTGTCCAGCTGCTTCTTCTGCTGTTAGGTATGCACGTCGGCTTTTCGAGACAGCTGGTGTGGGTGCCGGCTGTCGCGGGCCCGGCCGTCGCGGTGGCCGCCTGCGGAAGGCTCGTCATGCTGGCTGACGGGGCGCTGCGCGTTTTCTGGCGACACGTTGCGCTCGGCATGGTCGCTGTGGTGTTGGCGGCGCTCAGTCAGAGCGTCGACATCAGCACTACCGCGTACTCCGGGATGCCGCCGATCAGCGGGCGCACCCTGCTGCTATACGCCGTCGCCACCTTCTTCGCCGTCTGGTCGATGCTGAGGCTGCCCGGCGGCGGCCGCAGCTGGCGACAACTGACCACGGCCGTGCTCGACGTGGCGGTCGTGGCAGTGACCTCCGGGATCGCCGCCTCGCAATACGTGGACTGGTTCAACGACCGGTTCGGCGCCAGCGTCTCGGCCCGGTGGCTGAACATCGCCATGACGGCGATCGCCGTCGCGGGCGTGGTGGTCGTCATCAAGATCATGTCTGCCCGGCGCAGCCCGGTGCCGCAGGGCGCCCTGTGGTGGCTGGCAGCGATCGGGCTCCTCGGCCCGTTGTCCACTGTCCTGATATCGCTGCTACACCCCTGGCCACACCTGAACGGCACCGCTGCGGTGCTGCCCTTCGTCGGCCTGTTCGGCGTGCTCGCCGCACGGGCGCAGTGCCGTGCCGCGTCCGTCGAACGCGCGCCGGCGGCGGTGGTGGTGCCGGCACTTGCGTACCGCAGGGGCAACGTCGTGCCGATGGTCGCGACGGGTCTGACAAGTCTTTCGTTGGCCGTCGTCTTTCTGCGTACCGGACATCTGACTTTGGTGCAGGTCGCCGGGACCACCCTGTTGCTACTGCTCGTGGTGACACGTCAGGCGGTGGCGTTGGGTGAGAACACGGCTTTGTTGAACAAGGTCGCCCATCAGGCGATGCACGATGAGCTCACTGGCCTGGTCGGTCGCCGCTACTTCACCGCGGCCGCTGCCCGTGCCCGCGGCGTGCATACGGTCGTACTCATCGACTTGAAGCAATTCCGGGAAATCAACGACGGGTTGGGGCCGCAGGTCGGGGACGAGTTGCTCGTCGCATACGCCAGCCGGTTGCGGCGGCTCGTCGCCGACCAGGCTCTGGTGGCCCGCCTCGGCGGTGACGAATTCGGCCTGCTGTTGCACGAAGAGCAACCTGATTTCGCCGACCGGTTGTTGGCCGCCAACGCCGAGCCGCTGCACGCCGCCGGCCAGGAGGTGCTCGTCGACGTGTTCGTCGGCATCGCCTACGGCGACGCGGGCGACCTCTACCGGCGAGCTGAGGTTGCGTTGCGTGCGGCGGTGGCCGCCGGCGGACGAGCCGTCGTCTACGACGCCTCCCTGGAACGTCAGCTGAGCCACCGCGCGACGATGGCGGCGGATCTGCGCCGAGCGCTGGTCGCGGGCGAGTTCCACATGCTCTACCAACCGATCGTCGAACTGCCCCACGGACGGCTGACAGGCGTGGAGGCTCTGATCCGCTGGAACCGTGCGGACGGCCACGTCATATCCCCGACGGAGTTCATCCCGGTTGCCGAGGACAGCGGGCTGATCGTGGAACTGGGCGCGTGGATCATCGAAACGGTATGCGCGCAAGCTGCCGCCTGGCGGCGCGAGCACGCCGCCGACGCGTTACGGTCAGTGGCTGTCAACGTGTCGGCGCGGCAACTGCTCGATCCGGCTTTGCCGGACATGGTGGCCGCCGCGCTCGCCCGCCACGGTGTCCCGGCGCGCCAGCTCACTATCGAGATCACCGAAACTGCTGTCTTCGGCGGCGGACGCGCCCTGGCCACCGTGCACGCCCTTTCGCAACTCGGGGTCGCTATCGCCCTGGACGACTTCGGCACCGGACACTCGTCCCTCGGCCTGCTACGCACCTGCCCGGTGGACGCCATCAAGGTCGACAAGTCGTTCATCGACGGGCTGGGCGGCACGCCGCAGCAGGAGGCCATCGCCACCGCCCTGACCGGCATCGCCGAAACGATGGGCCTGCGCACCGTCGCGGAGGGCGTCGAGACCGCCGATCAAGCCCGGCGGCTCGCCGAACTCGGCTACCGCCATGCGCAAGGATTCCACTTCGCCCGGCCGATGCCGCCCGCCGGCATCGACGAGCTGCTCCGGCAGAATCACCTCGCCGCGGCGTGAACCGAGATGCCGGGATCCGCCAACCTCGGGCGCATCTTGAAACCAGCGGCAGTCGAGGAGAATCACGGAGTCTGGGCCCAGACGAAGCGAACGTCCGATGGTGAGTCGGCGCTGAAGCGGAGTAGAACGGTCTGGTGGCAAGTACTCATGACACGCCTCGCGGACCCGGCGAGTCCGACCTGCCGCACCTGCCTGGCGTGAGCCATGCGTTTATGACGCTGTCGACCGGCCTACGGATGCACGTCGTCGAGGCCGGCCGACCAGATGCCCCGACGATTCTGCTCCTGCACGGCTTCCCGCAGCACTGGTGGGAGTGGCGCAAGGTCATCCCTGCGCTCGCCGAGGGCTACCGTGTGATCGCGCCGGACCTGCGCGGCGCGGGGTGGACGGACGCACCGGCTCACGGATACTCCGTTCACGACGTCCTCGCCGACGTGCTCGCGCTGCTGGACCAACTCGGTCCGCGCCGGGTCGGCCTCGTCGCACACGACTTCAGCGCCTTCCTCGGCTACAGGCTCTGTTTCGACCACCCGGAACGGGTCGCGGCCTTCTTGTGCCTTGGCCCGCACCCCTACCTGCGCTTCAAGCCGCACATGCTGGCGGGTATCCCGAAGCTGTGGTTCCAGCCGGTCGTCGCCACACCGCGGCTGGGGCCGTGGGCCCTGGGCACCGACCGGCTTGCCCGCCACCTGCTGCGCGGGGGCACCGCCACGGCCGAGTCGATCACCGACGAAGACCTGGCGAGCTTCACCACGCGCCTGCACGCGCCGGGGCACCCCCAGGCCGGTTCGGCGCTGTACCGCAACCTCATCCTGCCCGAGATGGGTCGCTTCTCCTCCGGGGCCTATCGCAAGCGACGCCTCACGGTCCCCACCGTCGCGCTCATCGGCGGCGCCGACGCAGGGGTCCGGCCAGGAATGCTCGACGTTCACGGAGACCAGGCGGACGACCTGGTCGGTCATGTCGTCGACGGTGCGGGGCACTACCTCGCGGACGACCGACCCGACGCGGTCGCGACTCACGCACTGGAACTGTTCGGGCGCACCCTCTGACCGGCGCAAGCTCACGGTAGCGCGCTGGCACAGCCCGGCGACCGCCGCCAGGCTCAGTCGCTCACCACTGCGTGGCGACGTACGTGGTCTCGAGGTACTCCTCGATGCCCTCGTAGCCGCCCTCCCGGCCGAGGCCGGACTCCTTCACGCCGCCGAACGGGGCGGCCGGATCGGAGACCAGTCCGCGGTTGAGGCCGACCATCCCGACCTCGAGCCGCTCGCTGAGCCGAAGGCCCCGGGCGAGGTCACCGGTGTACACGTACCCGGAAAGCCCCATGTCGGTGTTGTTGGCCAGGCGTAGAGCGTCGTCCTCGTCGGCGACCGTGATGATCGGCGCGACCGGGCCGAAGATTTCGTCCTTGCCGGCCGGGGCGTCCGGCGGCACGTCGGTGAGCACGGTGGCCGGGTAGAAGAAGCCCGGCCCGTCGTGGCGGATGCCGCCGAGGCGCACCTTCGCGCCGGCCGCGACGGACTCCTCGACCTTTCGGGCGATGCCGTTCACCTGCTTGGCGTTGACCATCGGGCCCAGCTGGGTCCGCTCGTCGGTGCCGGGTCCCATCCGCAGCGCGCCCATCGCCCGCGCCAGGCGGTCGGCGAAGTCCGCGGCGACGCGGTGGTGGACGAAGAACCGGTTCGCCGCGGTGCAGGCCTGCCCGCCGTTCCGCATCTTGGCGAGCATCGCCCCCTCGACCGCCGCGTCGAGGTCGGCGTCGTCGAGCACGATGAACGGCGCGTTGCCGCCCAGTTCCATCGAGGAGTTGACGATCCGGTTGGCCGTCTGCTTGAGCAGGACGCGCCCTACGCCGGTCGAGCCGGTGAACGACAGCTTCCGTACCCGCGAGTCGGCGAGTGCCCACTCCACCAGTTCGCCGGGTCGGTCGGTGGTCAGCACGTTGACGACGCCGTCCGGGACTCCGGCCTCGGCCAGCAGCTTCCCGAGCAGCAGCGCGGTGAGCGGGGTGTCCTCGGCCGGCTTGAGCAGCACCGTACAGCCGGCGGCCAGGGCCGGGGCGATCTTGCGGGTGGCCATCGCGGCGGGGAAGTTCCACGGCGTCAGCAGCAGCGCCACGCCGACCGGCTTTTTGAACGTGAGGATGCGGTTGGCGCCGGACGGCGCGGTGCGCAGCTCACCGCCGATGCGGACGGCCTCTTCGGAGAACCAGCGGAAGAACTCCGCCGCGTAGGTGACCTCGCCCCGGGCGTCCGACAGCGACTTGCCCATCTCCAGCGACATCAGGTACGCGAGCTCTTCGCGACGTTCGATCATCAGCTCGAACGTGCGGCGCAGCACTTCGGCCCGCTCCCGCGGCGCGGTGGCGGCCCACCCGGGCAGCGCTGCCGAGGCGGCCTCGACCGCCCGGGCGACGTCGCCCTGGCCGGCGCGTGGCACCCGCGCGATCTCCTCGCCGGTCGACGGGTTCAGCACGGCGAAGTCGCCCTGCTCGGCCGTGATCCAGGCACCACCGACGAACTGGTCGGTCGGGGTGCCGGCGGGAACCGTCGCCGTCACGCGAGCCTCCCCAGTACGCCCTCGATGATGTCGAGCCCCTCGTTCAGCAGGTCCTCGCCGATGACCAGCGGCGGCAGGAAGCGCAGTACGTTGGCGTACGTGCCGGCGGTGAGCGTTACCAGGCCTTCCTGGTGGCAGGCGGCCGAGAGCGCGGCGGCGAGCGCGGCGTTGGGCTCCTTGAGGCCGCCGCCGGCCACCAGTTCGACCGCGATCATCGCACCGCGGCCGCGTACGTCGCCGATGACGTCGTACTTGGCTGCCAGCTGCCGCAGGCGCGGCACCATGATGGACTCGATCCGCTTGGCCGCACCGGCCAGGTCGTCGGCGCGCATCGTCTCGATCGTGGCGAGCGCGGCCGCGCACGCCACCGGGTTGCCGCCGTACGTGCCGCCCAGCCCGCCACCGTGGACGGCGTCCATCAGCTCGGCCCTGCCGGTGACCGCGGCCAGCGGCAGCCCGCCCGCGATGCCCTTCGCGGTGGTGATCAGGTCGGGGACGATGCCCTCGTGCTCCGAGGCGAACCAGTCGCCGGTGCGGCAGAAGCCGCTCTGGATCTCGTCGGCGATGAGCACGATGCCGTGCTCGCGGCACCAGTCGGCCACTCTCCGCAGGAAGCCCGGCGCCGGGACGATGAAGCCACCCTCGCCCTGGATCGGCTCCACCAGTACGGCCGCCACGTGGGACTCGCCCACCTGGGTGTGCACCTGCTCCACGAAGGTCGCGAACGCCTCCTCGGCACAGTTGTCCGCACCCGTGGGCCAGCGGTACGCGTACGCCATCGGTACCCGGTAGATATCACCGGCGAACGGCCCGAAGCCGTGCTTGTACGGCATCGACTTGGCGGTCAGCGCCATGGTCAGGTTGGTGCGACCGTGGTAGGCGTGGTCGAAGACGACGACAGCGCTCCGGCCGGTCGCGTGCCGCGCGACCTTGATCGCGTTCTCGACCGCCTCGGCGCCCGAGTTGAACAGCGCCGAGCGCTTCTCGTGGTCGCCCGGGGTCACCTCGTTGAGGGCCTCACAGACCGCCAGGTACTCCTCGTACGGTGTGACCATGAAGCAGGTGTGCGTGAAGTCGGCGACCTGCGCCCGCACCGCCTCGACCACCCGCGGCGCGGCGTTGCCGACCGACGTCACGGCGATACCGGAGCCGAAGTCGATGAGCTGGTTACCGTCGACGTCGACGAGGATGCCGCCGCCGGCGCGCTCGATGTAGACCGGAAGGGTCGTGCCGACGCCGGACGAGACGGCGGCGGCCTTGCGAGCGTGCAGTTCCCGCGACAGTGGGCCAGGGATCTCGGTGCGCAGTAGGCGCTGCTGAGGAACGGTACTCACTTCAGTCTCCATGACGTGTTCGATCCGGGGGGTCATGCTCACGCGGTCTGCCCGACGTGTGCGGTGCCCAGCTCGCGGTCGCTGGCGGCTTCGGCCCGCTGCTCGGTGGCGAGGTCGAGCGAGCGGCTGAGCAGCCAGTAGGTGACGCCGGTGACGACCAGGCCGACCAGCCAGGCGATGTCGACGCCGCCCATCTGCTTGGCGAGCACACCGGTGAAGCTGAAACTGCCGAGCTGAGGAAGGACCATGAAGGGGAGCTCGACGACGAAGCCGATGGCGTACGCGGTCAGCCCGCGCCAGCCCCACGCGCCGTAGATGCCGTGCGGCCTGAACAGGTCGGTGATCGCGTAGTGCCCCCGGCGGACGACGAAGAAGTCCATCAGGTTGCACGCCGTCCACGGCACCAGCAGGTACAGCATCAGCGTCAGCGCGGTGAACACGGTGCTGACCGAGCCGGCCGAGATCAACTTCGCGATGCCGAACCAGACGACGGTGAGGATCAGGATCGTGACGACCCGGGCGGTGCGCGTCGGCTTGATCGATCGGACCGAGTCCACCGCGGTGAGGACGGTGAGCATCCCGCCGTACGCGTTCATGCCCATCGTCGCGACGAGCGCGAGCGCGGACAGGAGCGCCACCGCCTGACCCAGGTGCGGGATGACGTTGTTGCCGGCCGTCTGCAGCCCGGCCAGTCCGTCGGTGGCACCGAGCCGGATGGCCAGCCATGCGCCGAGCGCGATGAGCCAGACCGCCGAGCCGGCCGCGCCGAAGAAGACGGACGCGATGACGCCGCCCGGCTTCGTCGACGCCGGCAGGTACCGGGAGTAGTCCGAGACGTAGGGCGCGTAGGTGATGTTGTAGGCCGCCGAGGCGGACAGCTGTGCCATGAAGGCCACCCAGCCGAACCCGTAGTGGGTGTCGCTGGGGCCGCCGCCGCCGTGTCCGGTGATCACGCCGATCGTCACGATGATCATCAGTGGCAGCGAGACGTACAGCAGGGCGCGGAACGCTTTGTGCACCCAGTCGTGGCCGAAGATCGCCAGCGCGGCAGCGCCGAGTGCGGCGGCGATGCCGACCAGGTTGGCATTCCAGCCGAATGCGCTGTGCAGCCCGTCGCCGAGCAGCACCTGGTCGGCCACGTTGAACGCCACGTACGTGAACAGGGTGGCGAACAGCGGGAGGATCACGCCACGGTATCCGAACTGGGCGCGCGACTGGATCATCTGCGGGAGGCCCAGCGTCGGCCCCTGGGAGGCGTGGAACGCCATGAAGATGGTGCCGATGACGATGCCGAGCACGCCGGCGAGGACGGTCCAGCCGAGCGACAGGCCCATGGACGGACCGATGAAGCCGATCGGGATCGTGAAGTACTGGAAGTTGCCCAGGAACCACAGGGGTGCCTGGTGCCAGAGGCGGCCGTGGCGCTCCTCGTCGGGTACCCAGTCGATGGAGCGGACTTCGATGAGTGGCGCGGCGGCCGGCGCCGGGGAATCCATTGTCAACGGACCACTCCCTTACAGCGGGGTATGCGAGGACCCCTGGATGAGTTGCCCAATGCTGAACTGAGTTTGCCTATGAGTCAACACCCGTCGCCTCGCAGTCAACCGAGTGGAGGAGGGGCGATCGGCCTGACGCCCTATCCGGTCAGGCCGAGGTGTCCCACGGGGCGGGAGCGATCACCCAGAGCACCTCCGCGCCGTGGTGCCCGTCGGGGTTCATCCAGCTGTGCGGCTCCCGCCCGGAGAAGGTCAGCGTGTCTCCGGGACCGAGCCGCTCCGTCCCGCTGCTGAACACGACGTCGATAGTTCCCTCGAGGACGTGGAGCACCTCAAGTTCGCAGTTGAGGGTGTACAGCTCCGGGCCGCCCGTGCCACCGGGATCGATCACCGACCGGATCAGCTGGAGCCGAGCCTGCCCGCGCGGGGTCAGCAGGCGCTCGTCGGCGCCGGCGCCGGCGAGCTGGATGTTCGGCGCGTCGTCCTTGCGCACGACGTCGGTGCGCGGCGATTCGAACAGCGTCCCGATCGGCAGGGAAAGCACCTCGCAGAGCGTTACGAGCGTGGCGACGCTCGGGGACGTCTCGTCACGCTCTATCCGGCTGATGAACCCCTTGGTCACCTCGGCGCTGGCGGCCACCTGATTAATGGTCAGCCCTTGCCGCTGGCGCGCGGCGCGAAGTCGCGCCCCGATCCGGAGCCTGTCGTTACTGGGGGAGACCGGGACCGGTTTCACCGTTTGACCCTTCCGTTTGCAGCGGGTTTACTTCCTTGCAACTAGGGTTGCACATATGGCAACATCACGTGCGCCGGAGCAAGTACATCAGTCGGAGGTAATCGTGGATCCACGCGACGAGGTGCTGGACCGGGAACCCGTGTCGGCGTTCGGCTCGCACGACGCCGACCGCCACGTCGCGAGCTTTGCATTCCACAACGCCTCGCGGGCCCGGAACGAAGAGGTCTGGCGCTCGCTGGACCAGCAGGGACACCGTCACTCCGTCGACCCGGTCGCGTGACCCGATGGCGCCCGTACGGGTGGCCTGCTGCCAGGTTCACCTCACCATCGGCGACGTCCCCGGCAACCGCGGGCGTGTGCGGCGCGCCGTAGCGGCCGCCGCGGAAGCCGGCGCACGCATCGTCGTGGTGCCGGAGTTGGCCAACAGCGGCTACGTGTTCGCCGACGCCGCGGAGGCCATGTCGATGGCGGAGCCCGTCGACGGGCCGACCGTCAGCGGCTGGATCGACCTCGCCCGCCGGCTCGACCTGGTCCTCGTGGGAGGGTTCTGCGAACGGGACCCCGACGGGCGGCTGCGCAACTCGGCCGTCGTGGTGGATGCCACAGGCGTGCGGGCGCTGTACCGCAAGGTGCACCTGTGGGACCGCGAGAAGCTCGTCTTCGTCCCGGGCGACGCCGCACCGCCGGTCGTCGACACCGCGTACGGGCAGATCGCGGCGGTAATCTGCTACGACCTGGAGTTCGCCGAGTGGATCCGGCTGCCCGCGCTGCGCGGAGCGCAGCTGCTCTGCGCGCCGGTGAACTGGCCCGACCTGCCCCGACCGGACGGTGAGCGCCCGAGCGAGGTCGTCCGGGTCCAGGCGGTGGCGGCCACCAACCGCATGTTCGTCGCGGTCGCCGACCGGATCGGCGAGGAGCGCGGCGTCGACTGGGTCGGTGGGACGGTCCTCGTCGACCCGGACGGCTGGCCGATCGGCGGGCTCGCGCTCGGCCGGGCGACGACCGTGTTGGCCGACCTCGACCTGGACACGGCGCGGGACAAACGCCTCAGCGAACGCAACGACGTGCACGCCGACCGGCGGCCGGAGCTCTACGCGCCCATATATCGCACCGAGGAAAATGTATGACTGACAATCACCCCGGCGTCGCCTCCGGCAACAGCCAGCCCCGCGTCGTCTCAGGGACCAACATCGGCCCCATCGACGCCAGCGTCCTGCCCCGCTTCGCCGGGCCCGCGACATTCGCCCGCCTTCCGCGCATCGACGAGGTGTCCGACGTGGACGTGGCGGTCGTCGGGGTGCCGTTCGACACCGGCGTCAGCTACCGGCCCGGTGCCCGCTTCGGCCCGGCCCACGTGCGGGAATCCTCGCGGCTGCTGCGCCCGTACAATCCGGCGCTCGACATCGAGCCGTTCGGCCGCCAGCAGGTCGCCGACGCCGGCGACATCGCGGTCAACCCGTTCTCGATCACCGATGCCGTCACCGACATCGAAAGGGGTGCACGCCATCTGCTCGAGCGGTCCCG
This sequence comes from Actinoplanes sp. NPDC051346, assembly GCF_040682215.1. Classification (NCBI taxonomy): domain Bacteria; kingdom Bacillati; phylum Actinomycetota; class Actinomycetes; order Micromonosporales; family Micromonosporaceae; genus Actinoplanes; species Actinoplanes sp. NPDC051346. The sequence continues at coordinate 33,705 of NZ_JBFBAJ010000006.1, forward strand.
CCGACTGCTGACCATCGGCGGCGACCACACGATCGCGTTGCCGCTGCTACGCGCCATGGCGGCGAAACACGGCCCGGTCGCTGTGGTGCACTTCGACGCGCACCTCGACACCTGGGACACCTATTTCGGCGAGCCGTACACCCACGGCACCCCGTTCCGCCGCGCGTCCGAAGAGGGTCTACTCGACCAGTCCGGCTGCATGCACGTCGGCATCCGCGGCCCGCTGTACTCGTCGAAGGACCTGACCGACGACGTCGAGCTCGGATTCCAGATCGTGCACGCCCGCGAGATGGACGACCTCGGCACCCGCGGCGTCATCGAGCGCATCGCCGCACGCGTGGAGGACCGGCCGGTCTACGTCTCGGTCGACATCGACGTCCTCGACCCGGCGTTCGCCCCCGGCACCGGCACCCCGGAGTCCGGCGGCTTGCTCAGCCGCGAACTGCTCGCCATCCTCCGGTCGTTCGCCACGCTCAACCTCGTCGGCGCCGACATAGTCGAGGTAGCACCCGCGTACGACCACGCCGAGATCACCGGCATCGCCGCGTCGCACGCCGCGTACGAATTGCTGTCCACGATGGCGGCCCGCGCGTAGTAACGACGATCCGCTTGATGATCGGATCGGCGCAGGACCTCGGGCGCCCGGTGGCGTCGTACTACAGATGTACGGCCGCGCGGGCTTCGACCTTCTGCGTAAGCGAGTCTTGTTGGCTTCCTGACCAACCGCCCCTCGATTGATCCCCGGGCTTCAGGCAGGCTCTGACCGTCAGCCCAAGGGAGGCTCTCCTGCCAGGACGCGAAGCCGCCGCTTCTCATAATCTGCAGGTGTAATAACGCCCAAGGACCCGTAGAAGCCGTGGTCGTCGCAACTGTGGCCCACTCCGAAACTCACAGCGGCTTCTTCCAAGCCCGCCCACGTGACCTGCACATGCTGCATCGTCGGCTCCCAGATGATCCCCGGATGCCCATGCCAGAGGCGATCGCAGATATTCGGTGGGTAGTCGATGCCGACCACTAGATCATCGGTGCTCGTTTCTCCCAGGTACTCAACGAACAGCCCCTTGGACAACCCGATCGAGAGTCCACCGTCCGTGGGCTAGAGATCGAACACGACGGCCGCGAGATAGGGCTGATCAAGGCGTAGTCTCGACTGCGCCGTGTGGGGCAGATGGACCGGCATGGCCCGCGCCGCCGACCGCTGCCTGCGCAGCCCGCTCGATCTTCGCCCGGTATGTCACGCGGGCCGCTGTGTCGATCGCCTCCTCGTACTCAACCATCACCCCGGTCCGGCCGTCGAGCTGCTCACGCAGGATGTCGGCGTGGCCGGCATGCCGGGTGCTCTCCTGAAGGATGTGGATCATGATGTTGAACAGCTTGATGTCGGGCCGCGACCACCAAGGCACGTGGCCAGGCGCGTCGACGGGAAGCTCTTCGATGGTCGAGTCCGCATGCGCCCAGGCGCGCCGGTAGAAGTCGATGACCTGTTCTCGTGTCTCGTCCGGGGTCACCCACAGGTCGCTGCCGTCCGCGTCCTGCCATCGCCCCAGCGGCTCCGGGGACGGGCGACCGAAGACCTCACCGAAATACCATGCCTCACAGGTCGCCATGTGCTTCACCAGGCCGAGGAGATTGGTTCCCGTCGCCGTCAGGGGACGCCGGATGTCGTACTCGGACAGACCGTCGAGCTTCCAGACCAGCGCCTCACGGGTCAGCTTGAGCTGGCGGTGCAGGTAGTCCTTCGCGAAATCATCGATCACGGACACGAGCTTGCCACGCGGCACCAACAAAAACTCGGCCCTACCTTGCTGATCGACTACCGCTTGAGCCCGAACGAGCTCTGGCCCCACCCAAAGCGGCATCGCCCCCGGGCCTGGGGGCTACGGCACGTGACGACCGGCAGTGATCCGGTGATCGAGATCTGTTCCGGGCAGAGGCAATAGCCGGTCTTCCGCACATGCCGATGAATGGATGTCCGATCCTGGGCATGTCTCCGCGGCTTCGAACGGAGTCGGGTAGCGGATTCCGTTCATGATCCGTTCACGGTGATATCGGTCGAAACACTCGGTCAAGCTGGGCATCGACGAGGGCTAGTGCCTGGTCCGGGGTGTACAGGCCGACGAGAATCGGCCCGACCAAACCCTGGGTGAGGAAGTAGAGCCCGGGTGCCTCCACGTCGGGATCGATTCCGTCGCGCAGTTCGCCCAGTCGAGACGCCTCGCGGAAGTTGGCGATCGACACCGTGAGGATGCGTCCGTATCCGTCGCGAAGCTGCTCGGCATATGCCGGTGTGACGGTCGCGGCGGAGAAGAACGCGATGTTCACGCACGCCTCTTCGCGGCCGGCCGGGTCGACCGGGAGCATCACCGCGGTAGCGGCACGGATGAGATCGCGGCGGGTGGGCTCCGGCAGTGCGGCAACGGTGGCCTGGAGCCGGGCCAGTACGCGTTCGCGCATGTGGGACAGCGCGAACGACAGCATCTGCTGCTTGGTGGGGAAGTAATGCTGCACGGTGCCCATCGAGAAGCCGGCTTGCTGGGCGACGTCGCGCAGGCTCACCGCCTCGAACCCTTGCGTGCTGATGACGGCGAAGACCGCTTCGGTCAGGAGGCGGCGGCGTTGTTCGTGATCGACCTGCTTCGGCACCCACCGAACCTATCTCATGCGAACGCATTGCCATCGATACCTGGCGAGCGTTATCATGCGATCGCATTAAAAAACGTGGGGAGGCAGGCATGGGCATCGAGTACGCCGTGAACGGTGACGCCAGGATCGCGTACGAGACCTTCGGTGCGGCTGGTGAGCCGTTGCTGCTGGTCCTGGGGTTGGACTATCAGATGGTCTGGTGGCCCGACGCGTTCTGCGAGCGTCTGGTCGAGGCGGGCTACCAGGTGGCCCGCTACGACAACCGGGACACCGGACTGTCCACGCACTATCCGCAGCGGGCGGACGGCAGCCCGTGGCGGGCGCTGCTCGGCCGGACTCGTCCCCTCTACACGATCGCCGACATGGCCGCCGACGGGCTCGCGGTGATGGACGCGCTCGGCTGGTCCGACGCGCACGTGCTCGGCGGCACGTCGGCGATCGCGCAGGCCATGGCGCTGCTGCACCCCAAACGAGTGCGCGGGCTCACGCTCTGCATGAGCAGCCCGGCCACCGCGGGAGTTCTGCAGACCCTGCGCTACATCAAGTTCGGCATCTTCCGCGAATTCCGCAAGCTACCGAAGGCGACCACACCCGAGCAGGAGATCGACAACCTGGTCGCGATCTACCGGGCGCAGGCCTCGCCCGGCTACCCGTTCCCCGAACAGTGGGTCCGGGAAGCAGCGACGCTCAGCCACACCCGCGCGCCACGCGATCCGCGCACCACCCAACGGCACCTGGCCGCCGGCCGAGCCGTGAAGCTGCCACCGCTGTCCGGCATCACCGCGCCAACCCTGGTCGTCTCGGGCGCCGACGATCCGATGCTCAAGCCGAGCGCAGGCCGTGACCTGGCCGCCCAGATCCCCGGCGCGCAGTTCGTGGAGTACCCCGGTGTAGGCCACGACTGGCCCGAAGGCATCTGGGACGACGTGATCGCCCGGATGCCCGCTGACACCACACCTCACAGAAGTGCGCAATGACCGATCGCCGCCATTGAAGCGCGCCGCTTTGGGCGCTGCGAGAACCGGACATCCGGATCTGCAGCGACGAGCACGGTCAGCTGCGTTGGGCAATCACTCTCCCGACGCGCGCCGCCGTCACGGCGCGTAAGTGCCTCCACCGGTCATCGAGGGGTCAGGAAGGACGCCGCTCCTGCGACCTCGATCGTTGTTGGTGGATCTGGCCCGCTCCCCGATTGCACCCTGCGGACTCGCTGTCAGCTCCTCGACGCCGCCGATACTTTCAAACGCAGCGGCGAGCAGCGCCGCACCGCACCAACGAGGTGAAGATCGTGCTGGTTCTCGTCGTCGACGATTCCAGGGTCATGCGGACGCTCATCCGACGCACCTTGACCTCAGCCGGGTGCGAGGTCGTCGAGGCCAGCGACGGAGCCGCCGCCCTGGAGATGCTGAGTGGCATGGCCCAGCGACCGGACGCGATCCTGTGCGACTCGAACATGCCCCGACTCAACGGCGTAGAACTCGTCGCCGCGATCCGGGCCTGGCCGCAGTGGAACGACATCGCCATCATGATGGTCACCAGCGAAACCGCGCAGAGTCACATCGACAGCGCCAAGGCGGCCGGCGCCGACGAATACCTCGCCAAGCCGTTCACCGCCGCCGCCATGCTCGACAAGCTGCGACTGCTCGGTGTGTGGAACCCCGCCCGAAGCTCGGTAGCCGCCGCGGTTTGATGCTCCAGCCCACACCCGGGTCGCGGCATTGCCGCGGCTCGGGTCGCTGTTGCAGCCATCTACCGGGGGAGATTTGCTCGCTGTCGTGCACCAGCAGCTCGACCGAGAGTCCTTACGCCAGATGATGCGAGAGTAAGAACAGCCACCTGGTCACGCTCGTTTGCCGAGATTGCTTCCAGACGCGCCCAAAGGTCTACGTGCTTTTGTCCGAGGCCGCCTGGCCCGGTGGACGGGGCAATCTGCTTGGTCCAATGGTGTCGCCGCGCGGCTCCGGACGTGATATCCAGCGCCTGAGCAACTTTGTAGTGGCGCGTCGCCAGTCGGACGCCCCACGATCCGGGCTGCGTCGCTGTGGCAGAGACGGCCGAGGCCGCTGTCAGGCATGCCGTTATGGCCAGGACGGTGAACCACGACCTGGTCCACCCGAGCATCCCCGCCGGCCGACTGTGCATTCTCCCGATATCGGCACCGTGGGTGCTCACATGAGGAAGACGCACCCGAACCGCAACGTGATGCGTCCGACGCTACAACCCGCCAGCCGAGCGCCCAGCTGGCCGATCTAGGCGGGCCGAAAGGCGGATGTGCGGTGGAGAGGCAGCCATTCATCGGGACGTGATCGCGCCCGGCCTGGCCGAGCTGGCGGCTCGGCACCCGAGCGTGGGCGACGTGCGCGGTCTGGGCGTCTTCTGGGCGATCGAGCTGGTCAAGGTGCCGCGCCACCCGAGAGCCGCGGGGCCGATGAACGAGGGGGCCGCGGCCTGCGAGGAGCGGGGTCTCTGGCCGCTCACCCACGTCACCGGGCGCTCACCGAGGCGGACCGGTTCTACCGCGGCTGACTCCGGATTACGTAGCTGTGAGGATGAGTGACGCCTGATTCCGTTTCGGTCTGGGAAATTCCCTCGGATTCCCTTGTCCTCGGTCCTTTGCATGTGTCAGGGTCCCTGCACGTCGTCGTGTGGGGGCTGTCACAAGCCCGCGAAGGGGAGGTCTCATTTCGTGAGTACCGCGCTGCCGGTTCTGCGCAACTTCGTCGGTGGGACGTACACCGACGCCGTGGACGGCGTGACCTCGTCCGTGATCGACCCGAGCACCGGCGACGGCTACGCCCTTGCCCCGGTGTCCTCGGCTCAGGACGTGGACGCGGCGATGACGGCGGCCGCAGCCGGTTTCGAGACCTGGCGCGACGCCACCCCGGCGGAGCGGCAACGCGCCCTGCTCCGCATCGCCGACGCCGTGGAGGCGCGGGCCGACGAGATCGTCGCCGTCGAATGCCGCAACACCGGCAAGCCGGTCGAGGCGACCAGGCAGGAGGAGATGGGGCCGCTGCTGGACGAGCTGCGCTTCTTCGCCGGCGCGGCCCGCAACCTGGAAGGCAAGTCGGCGGGCGAGTACCTACGCGACCACACCTCCTACGTCCGGCGGGAGCCGATCGGCGTGTGCGCCCAGATCACCCCGTGGAACTACCCCATGGTTATGGCGGTCTGGAAGTTCGCGCCGGCCATCGCGGCCGGCAACTCCGTCGTGCTCAAGCCCTCCGACACCACCCCGACGAGCACCCTGCTGCTGGCCGAGATTGCCGCGGAGTTCCTGCCGCCCGGCGTGCTGAACGTGGTCTGCGGCAACCGGAACACGGGCCGGTCGCTGGTCGAGCACCCGGCGCCGCAATTGGTCTCGATCACCGGCTCGACCCGGGCCGGCATGGAGGTCGCCGTCGCCGCGGCGGCCGACCTGAAGCGGGCCCACCTCGAGCTCGGCGGCAAGGCGCCGGTCGTCGTCTTCGACGACGTGGACGTCGCCGCGGTCGCCGAGGCGATCGCCGGCGCCGGCTACTTCAACGCCGGCCAGGACTGCACGGCGGCCACCCGGGTCCTGGTGCACGGCCGGATCGCCGCCGACTTCACCGACGCGCTCGCCGCCGCGGCCGCCGCCACCAAGGTGGGCGGGCCGGACGACACCGAGGCGTACTTCGGCCCGGTCAACAATGCCGGCCAGCTCGATCGGGTGCGCGGGTTCCTGGACCGGACTCCGGACCACGCCCGGATCGTCGCCGGCGGCCAGCGGATCGGCGACCGCGGCTACTTCCTGGAGCCGACCGTCGTGGCCGGGTTGCACCAGCGCGACGAGATGATCCAGGACGAGGTGTTCGGTCCGGTCATCACGGTGCAGCAGTTCGACGACGAGGACGACGCCGTCCGGTGGGCCAACGACGTCCGCTTCGGCCTGAGCGCCAGCGTCTGGACCCAGAACCACGGCCGCGCGATGCGGATGTCGCGGCGGCTCGACTTCGGCGCCGTCTGGATCAACACCCATCTGCCGTTCGTCTCCGAGATGCCGCACGGCGGCTTCGGTCACTCCGGCTACGGCAAGGACCTGTCGATGTACGGGTTCGAGGAATACACCCGGATCAAGCACGTGATGAGTCACCTGGGCTGACCGGACCCCGGCCTCCGCCCTACGTCCCCCGCGCGAAGAGGTACGAGATGAGCACCCGCCCGCACAGCGTCTTGCACGACCGGCCACCGAGCGGCCGGGCCGACGGCACGCCGGCGATCGAGTTCGTCGGCGTCCACAAGGACTATCTTTCGCACGGCGACGTCGTGCCGGCCGTCAAGCCGTTGGATCTCGCGATCGGGCAGGGGGAGTTCTTCTCCCTGCTCGGGCCGTCCGGCTGCGGCAAGACCACGACGATGCGGATGATCGCCGGCTTCGAGGACCCGACCGGCGGCAAGGTGTTCCTGGCCGGACGCGACGTCACCGACGTTTCGCCGAACAAGCGTGACGTCAATATGGTCTTCCAGTCCTATGCCCTCTTCCCGCACCTGAACACATACCAGAACGTGGCCTTCGGACTGGAGCGCCGCAAGGTCGGCAAGGACGAGATCCGCCGGCGGGTCGGCGAGATCCTCGACATCGTCTCGCTGACCGGCATGGACAAACGCGCTCCCAGGGAGATGTCCGGCGGCCAGCAGCAGCGCGTCGCACTGGCCCGGGCGCTGGTCAACCGGCCGCGGGCGCTGCTGCTTGACGAGCCGCTGGGCGCGCTCGACCTCAAGCTGCGCGAACAGATGCAGGTCGAGCTCAAGCGGATCCAGCGCGAGGTCGGCATCACGTTCGTCTACGTGACGCACGACCAGGGCGAGGCGCTGACCATGTCGGATCGGATCGCCGTGATGAACGCGGGCGTCATCGAACAGCTCGGCTCGCCGCGGGAGATCTACGAGCGCCCCGCGACCCGCTTCGTCGCCGGCTTCATCGGGACCTCCAACCTGGTGGACGGGAACGTCGACCGGGTCGAGGACGGGCTGGCCCTGCTCACCTATAGCCCCCAGGACCGGGTCGTGGTGCCGGTCGCCGGTACGGTGCGGCCCGGCGACCGACTCGAGGTGTCGATCCGTCCCGAGAAGATCGATCTGCACCGCGAGGTGCCGCCGGTGTCCGCGACCGGCGGCAGTGTGCTCTCCGGTGTGGTGAGCGAGGTGGTCTACCACGGGACCTCCACCAACTACACCGTGTCCACCGCGACCGGTGCGGATTTCACGGTCTTCGACCAGAACGCCTCGAACGCCGAGGATCTCGCAGAGCGCGGCGATCGCGTCTTCCTGACTTGGGCCCCCCGGCACTCGTACCCGATCGGAGTCTGAATGTCCGCGTCGAATCTCCCCGACCCGTCCCTGATCCGCGGTCTGACCCAGCGTCGGCTGGGCCGCCGTGACGCTCTTCGGCTCTCCGGTCTCTCGGCGATGGGGCTCGCCCTCGCCGCCTGTGGTGTGCGGGGGACCGGCAAACCGGCCGCCAGTGTGGCGCCGGACGCCGCGGCCAAGTTCTGGGCCGGCAAGACGAAGACCGGAAAGTTGAGCTTCGCCAACTGGCCGCTCTACATGGACCCGAAGCGTCCCGAGCTGGCGAGGTTCACCAAGGAGACCGGTATCGCGGTGAGCTACCAGGAGGTCATCCAGGAGATGGGTCCCTGGTTCGCCAAGGTGCAGCCGCAGCTGTCGGCCGGTCAGTCGATCGGCTTCGACCTGATGGTCATCACCAACAGCATCCAGTTCACCCAGTTCCGTGACTCCGGCTTCCTGGCTCCGCTGGACCACACGAAGCTGACCAACTACAGGAAGAACGCCGCTCCGGCCTACGCCAAGGAGGCGTTCGATCCGGGCAACGTCTACAGCGTGCCGTGGACCTCCGGGATCACCGGCATCGCATACGACCCCGCCAAGGTCAAGAAGCCGATCACCAAGCTGGCCGACCTGTGGGACCCGGCGTACAAGGGCAAGGTCGGCATGTTCTCCGACACCCAGGAGCTGGCCAACTTCGGGCTCATGGCGCTCGGCATCGACCCGGCCACGTCGACCGCGGACGACTGGAAGAAGGCCGCCGAGCATCTGAAGAAGCAGAAGAGCGACGGCATTGTCCGCAACTACTACGACCAGAGTTACGTGGACGCGCTCGGCAAGGGCGAGGTGTGGATCACGCAGGCGTGGTCCGGAGACATCTTCCAGAAGAACGTCTCCGACGGCACGAACTTCGAGTTCGTGATCCCGGAGGAGGGCGGCACGATCTGGACGGACAACTTCGCCATCCCGATCACCGCGACCGCCCCGGTCGACGCGATGATGCTGATCGACTTCTTCTACCAGGTCGACGTGGCCGCCACGCTCGCCGAGTACATCAACTTCGTGTGCCCGGTGCCGGCCGCTCAGGAGCAGATCACGAAGGACGCCGCGAAGCTCACCGGCGAGGACCGCGCGGCCATGGAGGCCGTCGCGTCCAGCAAGCTGGTGTTCCCGGCCGCCGAGGACTACGCCAAGCTGCACTACTACGTCGCCTTCGACGCCGTGGCCAAGCAGAACGAGTTCCAGAAGACCTTCGAACCGATCGTGCTGGGATGAACCGCATGAAACGCCAGATAGCTCCCTATCTGTTGGTGTTACCCGGCGGACTGTGGCTGCTGATCTTCTTCGCCGTCCCGATGGTGACGATGCTGTCGCTGTCGCTGCAGGAGGGCGACATCGTCAGCGGCTACCGGTTCACCGGCCACTGGCAGAACTACAGCGACGCCCTGTCGAATTACCAGACGCAGCTCGTCCGGTCGTTGGTCTACGGCGTCATCGCGACGGTCGTGCTGATCGTGCTGTCCTTCCCGGTGGCGTACTGGATCGCGTTCTACGGCGGCAAGCGCAAGTCCACCTACCTCTTCCTGATCCTGTTGCCGTTCTTCGTGTCCTTCGTGCTGCGCACCATCTCGTGGCGGCAGATCCTCACCGACGAGGGACCGCTGCTGCAGCCGCTCAAGGAGATGGGGCTACTGCCGGCGGAGTTCCACATCCTCGGCACATCCTTCGCCGTGATCGCCGGCCTGGCGTACAACTTCCTGCCGTTCATGGTGCTGCCGGTGTACGTGGCGCTGGAGCGGATCGACCCGCGGGTGATCGAGGCGGCGCGGGACCTGTACGCGAGCCCGGCCACCTCGTTCCGCAAGGTGATCCTGCCGCTGGCGCTGCCGGGCGTCTTCGCCGGCGTCCTGATGGTGTTCGTGCCGGCCAGTTCCGACTACGTCAACTCGGCGGTGCTGGGCAGCTCGGAGACCACGATGATCGGACAGGTCATCCAGGCACGCTTCCTGCAGACCTCCGACCTGCCGACGGCTTCGGCGCTCTCGTTCACGCTGATGGCGGTGCTGCTCATCGGCGTCTTCGCCTACGCGCGGGCGTTGGGCACCGAAGACGTCATGAAGGTGGCGGCGCGATGACGGCACCGACCCTCGAGCAGCCCACGCCGGCCGAACCCGCGCCGGCCGCCAAGCCGCGTCGTCGGCTCACCGGCGGTGGCCTGCTGCGCACGTACACCTGGCTGATCATCGCGTGGCTGGCCCTGCCGATCCTCGTGATGATCATGTTCGGCTTCAATGACACGAAGGGCCGGTACAACCAGACCTGGAACGGCTTCTCACTCAAGTGGTACGGGCGGCTGTTCGAGCTCGACGACCTGACCAAGGCCCTGGTCGCCTCGCTGCTCGTCGCCGCCGCGAGCACGGTCATCTCGGGGGCGCTCGGCACCGGCATCGGTTACGCGCTGGGCCGTTACTCGTTCCGCGGCTCGGGTGCGATGAACCTGGTCATGTTCGCCGCCATCGCCTCGCCGGAACTGGTGATGGGCTCGTCGCTGCTGTCGCTCTTCGTCTCGCTCAACCTCGGCCTGGGTGCGGTCACGGTCACGATCGCGCACGTGATGTTCTCGATCTCGTTCGTCGCGATCGTGGTCCGGGCCCGGGTGATGACCCTGGACCGCTCCGTCGAGGAGGCCGCCGCCGACCTGGGCGCGACCCCGTGGGTCACGTTCTGGAAGGTCACCTTTCCGATCATCCTGCCGGCCGTGTTCTCCGGCATGCTGCTCGCCTTCGCCCTGTCCATCGACGACTTCATCGTCACCAACTTCACGGCGGGCACCACGGAGACCTTCCCCCTGTTCATCTGGGGCGCCACCCGGGTCGGCATTCCGCCCCAGGTGAACGTCTGGGGAACGCTGATCTTCGGGGTGGGTGTGCTGTTCGCCGTCGTCTCCACCATCCGCTCGCGACAAGGTAAACGGGATTGATAACGCGTGCCCTCGCTCTCCGATGCGATTCCTGAGCCCTACTGGCTGACCCAGGCGGGGGCTCCGGCCCCCGCCGACCCGCTCGACGGCGTCGACTCGGCCGACCTGGCCGTAGTCGGCGCCGGCTACAGCGGACTCTGGACCGCGCTGCTGGCCAAGGAGCGCGACCCGCACCTCGACGTCGTGGTGATCGAGGCCGGCACGGCCGGCTGGGCGGCCTCCGGCCGCAACGGTGGGTTCTGCTCCGCCTCGATCACCCACGGCTTCGACAACGGCCTGAGCCGTTTCCCGGACGAGATGGACCAGCTGGAACGGCTCGGCCGGGCCAACCTCGACGAGATCGAGGAGACGGTCCGCCGGTACCGGATCGACTGCGACTTCGCCCGCACCGGCGAGATGAACGTCGCGACCGCCGACTGGCACTGGCGCGACCTCGTCGCCGCGCACGCCGAGGAGACCGCTCGCGGTCTCGACGTGCGACTTCTCGACCGCGACGAGGTACGCGCCGAGGTCGACTCCCCGACGTACCTGGGCGGCCTGTGGGACCGCAGCGGCTGCGCGATGGTCGACCCGGCCCGACTCGTCTGGGGCCTGCGTCGCGCGTGCCAGCAACAGGGCGTCCGCTTCTACGAGAACACGCCGGTCGAGAGGATCACGGCGACCCGGGCGGCGCTGCGGCTGCACAGCTTCCGTGGCCGGCTGGACGCGGGCAAGGTGGCGCTGGCCACCGGTGCGCACGGTGGACTGCTCAAGCGGCTGCGGCACTACGTGGTCCCGGTCTACGACTACGCGCTGATGACCGAGCCGCTGACCGGCGCCCAGCTCGACGCGATCGGTTGGCGCAACCGGCAGGGGATCGGCGACGCCGGCAACCAGTTCCACTACTACCGGCTCACCTCGGACAACCGGATTCTCTGGGGCGGCTACGACGCGGTGTACTACAACGGCGGCCGGATCCTCCCCGAGCAGGATCAGCGGGAGGCGACGTTCGAGGTGCTGGCCGCGCATTTCGCCGACACCTTCCCGCAGCTCGAGGGGCTCGGCTTCACCCACAAGTGGGGCGGGGTGATCGACGCCTGCAGCCGGTTCAGCGGATTCTTCGGCACCGCATACCGCGGGCGGCTGGCGTACGCGGCCGGCTACACCGGCCTCGGTGTCGGGGCGACCCGGTTCGGCGCCAAGGTGATGCTGGACCTGCTCGGCGGCGAGCGGACCGAGCTCACCGCGCTGAAGGTGGTGCGCAGCAAGCCGCTGCCGTTCCCGCCCGAGCCGGTGCGGACCGGGGTGATCCAGCTGACCCGTTGGTCGATCGCGCGGGCCGACCGCAACGAGGGCCGCCGTAACCTGTGGTTGCGCACCCTGGACAAGGTCGGGCTGGGCTTCGACTCCTAACCGACAGCGGACCGCGGCCACCTTGCGGCGGCCGCGGTGCCATGGATCCGAGCGGTCGCTGTCGGCCGGAGCGGTCGCGGTGGGGTCAGAGCGTCAGACCGGTGAGGACCATGACACGCGGCTCGGTGTAGTCCTGCATCGCGCTGGCCACGCCCTCACGGCCGGAGCCGCTGCCCTTCACGCCGCCGTACGGCATCTGGTCGGCCCGGAAGCTCGGCACGTCGCCGATGATGATGCCGCCGACCCGCAGCCGCCGGTGCGCGGCGAAGGCGACGTCGAGGCGGTGCGTGAAGACGCCGGCCTGTAGCCCGTACGCGGAGTCGTCAATCGCGGCGAGGCCGTCGGCGTCGGTGTCCACCCCGGCCAGCACCAGCACCGGACCGAACACCTCCTCGGCGGAGACCTTGGCGTCGGCCGGCGCGTCGATCAGGACGGTCGGGGTCAGCGTGGTGCCGTCGCGGCCTCCGCCGGTGAGGATCCGGGCACCCCCGGCGACCGCCTCACCGATCCACTCCTCGATCCGCCGGGCCGCCCGCTCGTCGATCACCGGGCCCACGTCGGTGCGCTCGTCGCGCGGGTCGCCGGTGCACAGCGCCTCGACCGCGGCGATCAGCTTCGGGGTGAACGCCGCCAGCTGGTCGTGGTGCACGAACACCCGCTGGACCGCGATGCAGCTCTGCCCGGCCTGGTAGTTGGCGAAGGTGGCGATCCGCTGCGCGGCGAAGTCCAAATCGGTCCAGTCCTGACAGATCAGCGCGGCGGCGTTGCCGCCCAGTTCGAGCGTGACGTGCTTGTGGGGCACGGCGGCCCGGATCTGAGCGCCCACCGGGCCGGAGCCGGTGAACGACACCACCGGCAGGCGCGGGTCGGCGACCAGCTCGGCGACCCGCTCGTTGGGGATCGGCAGCACCGAGAACATGCCGGCCGGCAGGTCGAGCCCGGACATCACCTCGCCGAGCAGCAGCGCGGTCAGCGGGGTGGCCGGGGCCGGCTTGACAATGATCGGCGCGCCGACCGCGAGCGCCGGCGCCACCTTGTGGGCGACCAGGTTGAGCGGAAAGTTGAACGGCGCGATGCCGAGCACCGGCCCGCGCGGCACCCTGCGGATCATGGCGATCCGCCCGGCCGCGGCCGGATCGGTGTCCAGGCGCTGCAGCTCCCCGGAGAACCGGCGGGCCTCCTCGGCGGCCCAGCGGAAGGTGGAGACGGCCCGGGCCACCTCGGCCCGCGCCCACTTGAGCGGCTTGCCGTTCTCCGCGGTGATCAGCTGGGCGAACTGCTCAGCCCGCTGCCTGATCCGAGCACTGATCTCATCCAGGGCGGCGGCCCGCTCGGCGGCGGTCAGGGCGGCGGCCGGTCCGGTGGCGCCCACGGCCGCCGCCACCGCCTGCTCCACCTGCTCCGCGGTGGACAGGCTGGTAACGCCTACCACTTCTGTGTTGTATGGGCTACGGACGGTAAGGACGTCGGTGCCGATGGTGGGTCGGCCGGCCACGTGGAAGGGAATCACGACGGCAGCGTACCCGGAGTTTGGGCACGGAAATAGTTGTCCAGACTCTTGCGTGCGACGGAATCAGTGGAATGATCGAGGTTCGAAGCTTGAAGGAGTTGAGATGCGTTCTCCGGGTCACTCGCCCACATCCGCCGAGCTGCATCGGCGCCGGAGCGCGGTGGTGGCGCGTGGGGTCAGCAGCATGATCCCGTCCTACGTGCGCACCGCGGGCGGCGGCACGATGACCGATGTGGACGGACGCGAGTGGATCGACTTCGCGGCCGGCATCGCGGTGACCAACGTCGGGAACGCCGCGCCCAAGGTCGTCGAGGCGGTCCGGGCCCAGGCCGAGCGGTTCACCCACACCTGCTTCATGATCGCGCCCTACGAGCCGTACGTGGAGGTCTGTGAGCGGCTGGCCGAGCTGACACCCGGCACGTTCGAGAAGCGCTCCGCGCTGTTCAACTCCGGCGCCGAGGCGGTGGAGAACGCCGTCAAGATCGCCCGGCACGCCACCGGGCGGCAGGCGGTCGTCGTCTTCGACCACGCGTACCACGGACGGACCAACCTGACCATGGCGCTGACCGCCAAGGTGATGCCGTACAAGCACGGGTTCGGCCCGTTCGCCGGCGAGATCTACCGGGTCCCGATGTCGTACCCGTTCCGCGACCGCCGATCCGGGGCGGACGCCGCCGCGTACGCGATCGCCGCGATCGAGAAGCACGTCGGCGCCGACAGCGTGGCCGCCGTGCTGATCGAGCCGATCCAGGGCGAGGGCGGCTTCATCGTCCCGGCCGAGGGCTTCCTGCCGGCCATCGCCGCGTGGGCGAGCAGCGCCGGCGCCGTCTTCATCGCCGACGAGATCCAGACCGGCTTCTGCCGGACCGGATCGTGGTTCGCGTGCCAGGACGAGGGCGTCGAGCCCGACCTGATCACCACCGCCAAGGGCATCGCCGGCGGCCTGCCGCTGGCCGCCGTCACCGGCCGTGCCGAGATCATGGACGCGGTGCACCCGGGCGGTCTCGGCGGCACCTACGGCGGCAATCCGATCGCCTGCGCCGCCGCCCTGGCCACCATCGAGACGCTGCGCGAGCTCGACCTCGCCGCCGCCGCCCGGCGGATCGCCGAGACCGCCGTGCCCCGCCTGCTGGCGCTCGCCGCCAAGTACCCCGCGATCGGCGAGGTCCGCGGCCGCGGCGCGATGCTCGCCCTCGAATTGGTCGTGCCCGACGAGATCGGCCCGCTCGGCCCGGTGCCGGACCCGGCCGCCACCGCCGCGGTGGCCAGGGCGGCGCACGAGGCCGGCCTTTTGCTGCTCACCTGCGGTACCTACGGCAACGTGATCCGGCTCCTACCGCCATTGATCATCACGGACGACGAGCTGGACCGCGGGCTCACCCTCCTCGGGCAGGCGTTCGCCGCCTCTGAGACAACCGCCACCTAAGACAACCGCCACGCAAACCCGCCGAACGTTGGAGCACCCCTTGACCGACACCCAGTCACCCGACTACGACAAGCTGGCCGGCGACGCCCGCGACCACCTGTGGATGCACTTCACCCGGTTGTCGTCGTACCAGAAGGCCGACATTCCGATGATCGTGCGCGGCGACGGTTGCTACGTATGGGACTCGACGGGGCGGCGCTACCTCGACGGCCTGTCCGCACTCTTCGTCGTGCAGACCGGGCACGGCCGTCAGGAGCTGGCCGAGGCGGCCGCCAAGCAGGCGGGCGAACTGGCCTACTTCCCCATCTGGTCGTACGCGCACCCCAAGGCCGTCGAGCTGGCCGACCGGCTCGCCGACCTCACCCCGGGCGATCTCAACCGGGTCTTCTTCACCACGGGCGGCTCCGAGGCCGTCGAGTCCGCCTGGAAGCTCGCCCGGTCCTACTTCAAGCACACCGGCAAGCCGCTCAAGACCAAGGTGCTGTCCCGGTCGATCGCGTACCACGGCACCTCGATGGGTGCACTGTCGATCACCGGCATCCCGGCGCTCAAGCAGGACTTCGAGCCGCTGGTGCCGTCCACCTTCCGAGTGCCGAACACCAACTACTACCGGCGTCCTGACGAATCGATGTCGCCGGAGCAGTTCGGTGTCTGGGCGGCCGACCGGATCGCCGAGGCGATCGAGTTCGAGGGCCCTGACACGGTCGCGGCCGTCTTCCTCGAGCCGGTGCAGAATGCGGGCGGCTGCTTCCCGCCGCCGCCCGGCTACTTCCAGCGGGTGCGCGAGATCTGCGACCGGTACGACGTGCTGATGGTCTCCGACGATGTGATCTGCGGCTTCGGCCGCCTCGGCGAATACTTCGGCGGCCACAAGTACGGCTACACACCCGACATCGTCACCGTTGCCAAGGGCCTGACCAGTGGCTACGTGCCGCTCGGCGCGATGATCGCATCCGAGCGCCTGGCCGAGCCGTTCCTGCACGGCACCAACTGGTTCGCGCATGGCGTCACCTACGGCGGCCACCCGGTCGGCTCCGCGGTGGCGCTGGCCAACCTGGACATCATGGAGCGGGAGAACCTCAACCAGCACGTCCGCGACAACAGCGGCCTGTTCCGCTCGTACCTGGAGAAGCTGACCGACCTGCCGATCGTCGGCGACGTCCGCGGTGACGGCTACTTCTTCGGCATCGAGATGGTCAAGGACAAGGCCACCAAGGAGACGTTCGACGAGGACGAGTCCGAGCGCCTGCTACGCGGCTTCCTCTCCAGCGCGCTGTTCGAGGCGGGCCTGTACTGTCGCGCCGACGACCGGGGCGACCCGGTCATCCAGCTGGCGCCGCCGCTCACCGCGAACGAGACCCAGTTCGCCGAGATCGAACAGATCCTGCGCTCGGTCCTCACCGAGGCGAGCAACCGGCTCTAGCCGACTGCTTCACCGTGGGGCGGCTCCCTTTCCGCTGTTCAGAACGAGCCGCGGTCAGCGGGCCGCCGGGGTGCGGCGTTCCAGGGTGTCGCGCAGGGTGGTGGCGTGCAGGCCGGCGTTGATACCGAGCCAGCGAACCGGCTCCGGCTCCCAGCGACGCGAGCGGTGGCCCACCCACGGCAGGTCCGTCAGGTCGCTCTCCTTGCCCGCGATCAGGTCGGCGAGGGTACGCCCGGCGAGATTGGCGGCGGCGACGCCGTCGCCCACGTAGCCGCCCGCCCAGCCGATGCCGTCGCGCAGACCCACCGACGGCATCCAGTCACGCGGAATGCCGAGCGGGCCACCCCAGCGGTACGCGATCGGCGGGTCGATGCCGAACATCTCGGTCAGCGTGCGCCGCAGGCTGGAGAAGATGGCCGGGACCCGGTCGAAGCGGGGGTCGACCCGGGAGCCGAAGTGGTACGGCGCGCCGCGTCCCCCGAAGGCGAGCCGGTCGTCGGCGGTCCGCTGACCATAGATGATCATGTGCCGCTCGTCGCTGAACGTCTCGCGGCGAGCCAGGCCGATCCGCTCCCAGTCGGACGCGGGCAGCGGCTCGGTGGCGATCATCAGCGAGTAGATCGGGGCGAGCACGCGCCGGTGGCCGGCCAGCTGCGCGGTGTAGCCCTCCAGGGCCCGCACGACGGTGCCGGCCTGGACGGTGCCGTGGTCGGTGAGCACTGAGCCGCGGGCGATCCGCTGGACCCGGGTCCCCTCGTAGATCTCGACGCCGCGGGCCTCGACCACCTCGGCCAGGCCGCGGACCAGGCGCGCGGGGTGCAGCGCGGCGCAGTCCGGACTGTAGACGCCGCCGAGCACATCGGTGGCGCCGCAGATCGCCCGGGCCTCGTCCGCGCCGAGGAGGCCTGGCGCCGAGCGGACCCGACGCAGCTGGGCGCGGGAGCGGGCCAGGCTGATGGTGCCGCCTTTGGCGTAGTCGCACGCGATCCCCTCGGCCTCGGCGGCCCGGCCCACCTCGTCGACGGCGCCGGCAAGCGCCCGGTGCATCGCGGCGGCCCGTTGCGCGCCGTACCGGCGCGCCAGCTTGGCCTCGCCGACCGGGAAGAGTCCAGAGGCCCAGCCGCCGTTGCGGCCGGAGGCGCCGAAGCCGCAGTATTCCGCCTCCAGCACGATGATGCGCAGCTGCGGCGCGAGCCGGGACAGGTAGTACGCCGTCCACAGCCCGGTGTAACCGCCGCCCACAATGGCCACGTCGGCGCCACGGTCACCCGGCAGCGCGGTGCGGGGTTCGACCGGGCCGATGCTGTTCAGCCAGAAGGACGGGCTCATCCGGTTCCCCACGCATAGGTCTGTTTCGCCAGCTTCAGGTACATGAACGTCTCGGCGACGGTGACGCCCTCGACCGCCCGGATCTTCTCGTTGAGCAGGTCCAGCAGGTGCTCGTCGTCGGTGCAGACCAACTCGACCAGCAGGTCGAAGCCGCCGGCGCAGATCACCACGTAGTCCACCTCGGGGATCGCCGCGAGCTCGTCGGCGATGGCGCGCAGATCACCGTTGATCTTCAGGCCGACCATGGCCTGGCGCGCGAAGCCGAGCGTGAGTGGGTCGGTGACCGCCACGATCTGCATGAGTCCACCGTCGAGCAGCCGCTGCACGCGCTGTCGCACGGCGGCCTCGGACAGCCCGATCGTCTTGGCGAGCATCGCGTACGACATGCGCCCGTCGCGCTGCAGGTGCTCGATGATCTGCTTGTTGATGTCGTCCAGGGTTGGGTCGGTCACGCCGCGATTCTTCCCTGCGTTGCGGCGTACGGCAATGGAATCGCTCGTCCGGTTCGTGGCTATCCATGGAATCCGTTGCGCACGATGACTGGGGCCCACCCTGGCCGCGCCACAGGCATCTGCGTTTATCGCATAGTTGATCGCTCTTGACAAGTGTTTCCGTTGCCAGGAGGCTCACTTGACACGGTTTCAGCAACGAGGCCGATCCCAAGTGCGTGAAAGGTGCGATTCCCATGCGCGTCCTCCTTGTCGGTGCCGGCGGTGTAGGTTCCGCCGCTGCCGGCATTGCAGCCCGCCGAGCCTTCTTCGAGCGCTTCGTGGTCGCCGACTACGAACTCGACCGCGCCGCCCGGGCGGTGGATTCCCTCCAGGACCACCGCTTCGTCGCGGCGCACGTCGACGCCTCCTCCGCCGAGGCGGTGGCTGCGCTCTGCCGCGCGCACGGCATTACCCACGTCCTGAACGCTGTGGACCCGCGATTCGTCATGCCGGTCTTCGAGGGCGCCCATGCCGCCGGCGCCGACTACCTCG
The DNA here is from genome assembly GCF_040682215.1 of Actinoplanes sp. NPDC051346. Lineage (NCBI taxonomy): Bacteria > Bacillati > Actinomycetota > Actinomycetes > Micromonosporales > Micromonosporaceae > Actinoplanes > Actinoplanes sp. NPDC051346. The sequence goes on from NZ_JBFBAJ010000006.1 coordinate 52,698, forward strand.
ACATGGCCATGTCGCTGTCCTATCCGCACCCCGACGACCCCTTCACCTCCACGGGGGTCAAGCTCGGCGACGCACAGTTCGCCGCCGAACCCGCCTGGCATGCGGCCGGGCGGCTCGCGCTCGTCGGCATCGGCGTCGAGCCGGGACTCTCCGACATCTTCGCCCGGTACGCCGCGGACCACCTGTTCTCCGTCATCGACGAGGTCGGCATCCGCGACGGCAGCAACCTGGTCGTCGAGGGTTACGACTTCGCGCCGTCCTTCTCGGTGTGGACGACCATCGAGGAATGCCTCAACCCGCCGGTTATCTACGAAAAGGGCCGCGGGTGGTACACCACCGAGCCGTTCAGCGAGCCGGAGATGTTCGACTTCCCGGACGGCATCGGGCCGGTCGAGTGCGTACACGTCGAGCACGAGGAAGTGCTGCTCGTACCGCGCTGGGTGGACGCCGGCAAGGTCACCTTCAAGTACGGCCTGGGTCGCGAGTTCATCGACGTCCTGAAGGCCGTGCACAGGTTGGGCCTCGACCGCACGGAGCCGGTGCTGGTCGGCGACCAGACGGTCTCCCCGCGCGACGTGATCGCCGCGGTGCTGCCCGACCCGGCCACCCTCGGCGACAAGATGACCGGCAAGACCTGCGCCGGCACCCTCGTCAAGGGCTTGGGCAAGGACGGCGCGCCCCGCGAGGTCTATCTCTACCACGTCGTCGACAACGAGTGGTCGATGCGCGAGTACGGCGCCCAGGCCGTCGTCTGGCAGACCGCGGTCAATCCGATCGTCGCCCTCGAACTGCTCGCCGCCGGCATCTGGTCCGGCGCCGGCGTCCTCGGCCCGGAAGCGTTCGACGCAGTGCCGTTCCTCGACAAGCTGACCGAATACGGCAGCCCCTGGGCGATCCGGGAGCACTGAGGCGTCCCGGGGATGGACCGCTGGTCCATCCCCGGCGCGACCGCGTGCGGGTCAGTTGCCCAGGGAGTGCATGACGTGCTTGACGCGGGTGTAGTCCTCCATGCCGTACACGGAGAGGTCCTTGCCGTGGCCGGAGTGCTTGAAGCCACCGTGCGGCATCTCGGCGACCAGCGGGATGTGGCAGTTGACCCAGACGCAACCGAAGTCCAGGCGCTGGGTCATCCGCATCGCGCGGCCGTGGTCCTTGGTCCAGACCGAGGAGGCCAGGCCGTATTCGACGCCGTTCGCCCAGCGGACCGCCTCGTCCTCGTCGGAGAACTGCTGGACCGTGATGACGGGACCGAAGACCTCGTCCTGGATCAGCTCGTCGGTCTGGCGCAGGCCGGAGACGACCGTGGGGGAGTAGAAGAAGCCGCGGTCGCCGACCCGGGCGCCGCCGGCGTCGAGGGTGGCGTGGTCGGGGAGGCGGTCGATGAAGCCGGCGACGCGGTCCAACTGGCGGGCGTTGTTCACCGGGCCGTAGAAGGCGTCGTCGTCGTCGGGGGCGCCGGTGCGGGTGCCCTTGGCGGCCTCCGCCAGCGCGGCGACGAAGTCGGAGTACACGCGGGGGCCGGCGAGCACCCGGGTGGCGGCGGTGCAGTCCTGGCCGGCGTTGAAGTAGCCGGCCTCGGCGATGGCCGCGGCGGCCGCCTCGACGTCGGCGTCGTCGAAGACCACGACCGGGGCCTTTCCGCCCAGCTCCAGGTGGGTGCGCTTGAGGTCGGCGGAGGCGGCCGCGGCCACCTCCATGCCGGCCCGGACCGAGCCGGTGATCGAGACCATCTGCGGGGTGGGGTGGCTGATCAGCCGGCGGCCGGTGTCCCGGTCGCCGACGACCACGTTGAGCACGCCCGGCGGGAGGAACTCGGCGGCGATCTCGGCCAGCATGATGGTGGTGACCGGGGTGGTGTCGGAGGGCTTGAGCACCACCGTGTTCCCGGCGGCGATCGCCGGGGCGAGCTTCCAGACAGCCATCAGCAGCGGGTAGTTCCAGGGTGTGACCTGGGCGCAGACGCCGATCGGCTCGCGCCGGACGTACGACTCGAAGCCGTTCAGGTACTGCCCGGCGGAACGGCCCTCGAGCAGCCGGGCCGCGCCGGCGAAGAAGCGGAGCTGGTCGATCGCCGGCGGCAATTCCTCGCTGGCGGTCAGGCCCAGCGGCTTGCCGGTGTTCTGTGACTCCGCCTTGACCAGGTCGCCGGCGCGGGACTCGACGGCATCGGCGAACTTGAGCAGGGCGTGCTGCCGCTCGCTCGGCGTGGTGTCGCGCCACTGCTCGAAGGCGGTCGCGGCGGCGTCCATCGCGCGGTCGACATCGGGCTTGCCGGATACCGGTGCGGACGCGAAGACCTCGCCCGTGGACGGGTCGATCAGGTCCTCGTACCGCCCCTCGGCGGGCGCCGCCGCGGCCCCAGCGATGACGTTGTGCAGCACGGTCTTGGCGGTCACTGGGCCTCCAGGAACAGGATTGGACACTTTCGGACCCATCTTTGCACTGATTCCGTAGGTGGCAAGGGTCTTGAACGACGACTTCCGCCATCCGCCCGTGCATGCCCACTACGGGTTGACGAGCAGATTGCCCGTATCCTGGAACGAATTGCGCCACACACTGCGGCGATCGCCGCACTGGCCGGCCGACTGGCTTCAACGACCAGGGGGCCGAGCAGCACGGTTGCAGCGATGCCGCCACTGAAGCCCCGCGGCTCTGCGCCGCCATCGTCGACCGGCTCACCTTCGGCGTCAACATCATCGAGTACCGCCCCGCCTGGACAAGCGGCAGATCAGACCGTGAGTGCTGGCAAGTCGGGCCGGCCAGCGGGAGCTGCGTCGCGGCCGGCCGGGTGCGTGCGGTGCGGTCACGGGGTGAAGGTCCGCAGGTGGTCGACGACGACCAGACGACTGCGCGGAAAGTACCGAGGCAGCGCGTCGCGGAACGCTGCGAGTTGGCCTCTCGGGTCGGCCGCGGGGGAGGTGAGCGGCTGGTCGGGATCGTCCCAGTGGGTCGGCACGATCGCCGTCGGCTGCCCGATGGCGTCGGCGAGCCGGCCGAGGTAGTCGTGCACGTCCTTACCGCCGACCGCGACGATCGCGACGTCGGGCCGCAGTCCGCTGATGGTGTCGGTGACGAAGTTCGCGGTGCTCATGTTGAAGACCGAGAAGCCGTCGTGGGTGGTGATCTGGTAGATGAGGGTGCCCCCGTCGGGCAGGTCGGCGATGGTGTGTGGCGCGGTCGCGGCCGGGACGGGAAGGTCGCCGGGGAACGGCACGCTGCGCCGCTTGCCGACGACGGAGTGCAGCGCGGGGTGCACGGAGACGGAGAAGGAGTCAAAGTCCAGCCACTCGCCGCCGCGAACGACGTTCATCTGGGTGGGGTTCATGCCCAGGGCGGTGAGGGCGTGGCCGTGCGAGGCGGTGCCGAGGACGGTGGCGTCGGTCTTGCCAGCGATGTAGGGCACGTCGGGGATGTGGTCGAAGTGGCCGTGTCCGACGAGGATGACGTCGGCAGCGGTGACGTAGCGATCGATGGTGGCGGGGTCGACGCGCAGCGCAGTGGTCGGGTCGATGCCGCTGGGGGAGAACATGCCGGTGCGGAACCGGGTGATCCAGGGGTCGATCAGGACGGTTTGGGTGGCGGTGCGGATCTCCCAGCCGTTGACGCCGAACCACCGCAGTGTCACTCCGCTGGTGCCGGGCCGTCGGCCCCGCGGACGGGGTGCGGCGGCGGCCGGCGCGGGGGGCCCGCCGAGCATTGCGGCGCCGGCGCCCGCAGCGGTCAGCGCGCCGGTGCGCAACAGTCCGCGGCGGGTGGTCGGGGTGGACGGTGAGGCGGTCATGGAGGTCTTCCCTCGGCTCGGGTACGCCCCAGGTGGAGCGGCGCGCACGACGTGCCCGCCTGATCAGCCGATCACGCGTTGACAGCCGGTGTCCAAGACGGATCGTCGTGGCACAGCGATAATGTTTTCGCTATCGTTGCTGGCCAGTGGATCTGCTACGACACCTGGAGTGCTTCGTCGTGGTCGCCGAGGAGCTGCACTTCGGGCGGGCCGCGCAGCGGCTGCTGATCGCACAACCGGCGTTGAGCCAGCGGGTGCGCCGGCTGGAGAAGGAACTCGGCGTGCTGCTGCTGGAGCGCTCCCCGCGCCGGGTCGCCCCCACCCCGGCCGGTCGGCTGGTGCTGGCCGAGGCACGGCTGCTCCTTGCCGCTCGTGACCGGCTGCTCACCGTGGCCGCCGGCGCGACCTGGGGCGGTGAGGCCGCGTTGCGGGCGGCCGTGCCGGCGGGCGGACCGACGGGATTCGTCGCCGCACTGCTGGCCGCGCTCGACCACCGGTTGCCTGGCGTACGCCTGCACCTCACGGAGGCGGAGACGGCGCAGGCGGTGCGCGGGCTCTTCGACGGTGGCCTTGACGTAGCTGTCCTGGCCGGGGAAGTGACGCATCCGCGGCTACTGGTGCACGCCGTCCTGGCCCGGCCGCTCGGCGTGCTGTTCGCGACGGGGCACGACCTGGCCGGCCACGCCGAGGTACACCTGGGCGACCTGGCCAGCGAGACGCTGATCCTGATGCCGGCGGAATCCGTCGACCCGCTGCACCGCGCCGTGCTGGCGTCCTGCCGCCAGCACGGCGCCGCGCTGCGCGAGGTCGTGCCGACCCGCCAGACGGAGGTGGCGCTGGCGCTGGCTGCGGCCGGCACCGGGATCGCGCTCACCGACCAGCCGCCACCGGGGCCGACCGGGGCGCCCGGTACGGTGTGGCGTCCCCTGATCGGCACGCCGTTGTGGCGCACGCTGTCGCTGGTTGCCACCAGACCGACGACCGAGGCAGCCATCGACGTCTGCCAGGCCGCCGCCGACGTGCTGCGCGACACCCTCGGGTACCTGCCGCCGCCCACCGCCGACCCGGGCCCGGTCACCACCGGTCTGCCCCGCCCATCGAGCGGCTTCCTGACGTGACCGCGTTCGCCGCCGCCGCCACGGCCTTGCTGACCGCGCACGACGCGACCGCTTGGATCCACGCTCGTGACCTCGGCACCGCCGCCGAGCTATCACTGCGCGGCGACGAGCCGGTGCCGGCATCGTCGCTGTCGAAGGTGCCCCTGCTAGTTACCCTGTATCGGCTGGCCGACGCCGGGCTCCTCGACCTCGCAGAGACCGTCACGATTGGCGCCGCGGATCGCTCACCCGGCCCCACCGGGCTGTCCGTGCTCCAGGACGACGCCGGGCTGTCCCTGCGCGACCTTGCCACCCTCGCCGTGACCGTCAGCGACAACACCGCCGCCGACGTCCTGTTCCGCCGCGTCGAACTGGACACGATCAACCACCACCTCGATGCGCTCGGACTCACCGGCACGCGTGTGGCAACCACCATGCGGCAGCTTTTCGCCGACATGCGTACCGACGCCGGCATCGACCCGCACACCGGCCGTGAGCGCCCCCTTACCGACCCCGAGGCGGTAGGACGCCTACGGGTCCTCGACCCTGCCCGCACCAGCCGGACCACCGCCGCGGAGACCACCGCCCTGTTCGCCGGCATCTGGCTGGACCAGGTCGCCACCCCCGCCAGCTGCGCCGAGCTACGCCGTCCCTTCACCCTCCAGGTCTGGCCGCACCGCCTGGCCAGCGGCTTCCCCTACGACGACGTCGTGGTGGCCGGCAAGACCGCCAGCCTGCCCACCATGCGCGCCGAGGCCGGAGTGATCAGCTACCCCGACGGCGGCCGGTACGCCCTCTGCGTCCTGATCCGCTCCGGCGTCACCTCCTTCACCGCACCCCGGCTCGACGCGCTCATCGGCACCCTCGGCCGACTCGCCGTCGACCACCTCCGCGAGACCCGATGAACATCCCAGCCCGGCCGAGGAAAAGTTGGCCACTCTGTGGTCGATCAGGCCGGGAGCGTGGCTGGTGATCGTGACGGGTGAACTGAGGCGACTCGACGACGCACCGCTCGGTCAGGTCTACGGCGCGCACGACGGGCACACCCAGCCATCGAAACCGCTTCTATGTACACCGATGCGAGTCCGATCGGTACCGGCGCGGACAACACCACCAAGGCGCACCACGTCTGCGGGCCGCGGCCCGCAAGGCGCCATCAACAGCGGGGCCATGATCTGGAGCAGCTGTTCATGGAGGTGATCTTTACGGTCCACAGTAGTGACGTCCTCGGTGTGGTGTTGGGCGCGGTTTCCGGCGGTGTGGCGCGGCTGCGGGCCCGAATTGTCGAAGTCGGCGAAGATCACAGCATGGGCGAATCCGATCTCGTAGCGGTCGACCTCACGGAGCAGGAGCGGTACCTGCCGCGTCGAGGGATGGGTGAGTGGGGCGGTCCGGCCAGCCAAAGATACTTAGCCCGCGCGGTACCAGCCTGCGGGCACTGCCTTAGCGAGCCGCGAAGGATGGGAGCGGCGGGCGCATGGCCTCCGGCGGGTAGGGCCGCCGGCCCCATGACCCGGGATGAGCCTCGACTCCGGGATGGTGGTTCGGGGCTGACCGGGCGTACCCGGGCGCACGATTTGCCCTTGCGGCGGCGCCGGCGCCGCAGCAAGATGCTGGGGTTGGTGTCGGCCGGCCTGAGGAACGAAGATCGATGATGTCGCGAAGGCCGTGATCGGCATGCTGGAGTTTCTCGAGACGCTGCACCCCGGATGGTTCGCGCTGTTGGCCCTGCTGGAAAATATTCTCCTGGTGGGACTGGGTGCCCTGCTCGGACATGCGGCGTTCCGGCTGCCTGCTGCTCAGCGCCTCACGCCGGAGCCGGGTCCGGTGAGCGCGCAGGAACTCGCGCTGGTCGCCAGCACCACAGTGGTGAACACCGCGATCACCGTCACCGGCTGGTGGCTGTGGAAGGCCGACGTCATCATTCTGCGGACCGACCTCGACCTCGGAACGATCGCCGAACTCGTAGTGCTGATCATGACTATGGACGTTCTGATGTACGCCGGACACGCCACGGTTCATCTTCGCGTGTTGTTCCCCTGGGTGCACCGGCTGCACCATGTCTTCGCTGACGCTCGCCCCATCACGCTGTTCGCGCTGCATCCGCTGGAGGCGATCGGTTTCGGGGCGATGTGGCTGATCGTCCTCGCGGTCCACCCGTTCTCGGTCTGGGCTCTGGCCGCCTATACAGCGCTCAACCTCATCTTCGGCATCCTGGGCCACCTCGGAGTGGAACCACTGCCGCCGCCCGTGCGCCGCAATGTGATCTTCCGCTGGATCGCCACCCCCACCATGCATGTCGGGCACCACGCCGACCCGCGTTACAACCTTGGCTTCTACACCACCGTGTGGGATCGCCTGTTCGGAACTCTGGAGCCCGACTACGACATCCGGCGGACCGCCGCCGTGCCCGAGCCGTATCGCAGCGAACCGCGGCAGTCATCGGCTGGCTCCATCCGGTAGGTTGCGGCCGATTTTTATAGAGGTTCGCGAGTTGTATGCAGTCCGAGCGTTCGGTCGGCTCTGCTGGATGACCTGACGATCCGTATGACCGCCGGCGGGCCGAGCTCCTGCAGTTGCGGCGACAACCAGCGCTGGACCCTGCTGTGACACCGGCCTCTCGGCCGGATCAGCGGGCCGGCGCGCCGCCGCGCTCCGCGCGAGACAGCCGCTCCGGATGCCCTGATCCGGCCAGGAGCCGGTCGCCCAGATCGGAGCGGCGGTAGAGGACCGAACGGCCGTGGCGGGCGCTGACCAGGAGCCCGCCTGCGCGGAGAGCGCGTAGGTGCTGGTTCACCGCGGTGGTGGTGACGCCCAGACGGGTCGCGAGTTCGGTGGAGGACGCGGGGGTGTCCAGACGGGCGAGCAGGCCGGCCCGGTGGGCGCCGAGCAGGGCGGCCAGGGCTCCCGGGGCGGGCAGGGGCTCGGGCTGCCACAGGGTGCCGGAACCCCGGGCCAGGTAGATGATCATCGAGGGTTCGTCGGGGGAGATGGGTGCCGCCACCGCGGGGGTCCACATGGTCGGGACCAGGGTGAGGCCGCCCAGGGTCGGGCGGGTGTAATGGACGTTGGAGTGCAGGCGCACCTCCACGGTGTCGCCGGTCATGGTGACCCGGTCGGACAGGCCGGCGAACATCGTGGCCAGGCCGTGCTGGGCGATCTCGCGCCCGCGGTACGTGACGTCGCCATCCAGCAGGGAGCGCATCCGGGGCCAGTGGGCGGCGAAGCACCGGTCCCAGTAGCCGGCCAGGGCGGTGACCACGCGGGCGAGCGCGCCCGGCTCACGGAGCGGCGGTGGGATGCGCTCGTCGGCGCGGTAGAGCAGGCGCAGGCCCCGGTGGACCACGTCGGGTGGGGTGGCCGCGATCGCGGCGAGTTCGTCCTCAATGCGGGTCAGCGGTGAGCGTGGCTGCGGGGTAAGGAAGTCGGGGGTCCACGTTCGCTCGTCGACGAGGGCCAGCAGCATCTCGGTATCGAGGGCGTCGCGGGCTTGCTGCATGCGGCGGATCCACGGCAGGTGGATCGGGAAGCGGCCGGGATCGCGCCAGCTTCGCAGCGACAGGACCAGCTCGTTGAGGGGCGAGACGGCGAACCGGACGCTTGCCAGGTCGGGGCCGACGAGCCTGTATCGCACCGGCATGAAGCAGAACGCTACATCAATCGTGTCCTCCGCCCGGGGCGGGTGCACTGTGCCCGTGCCTGTGAAACGAGTCTTGATCTGGGCCACCGTGGCCACCTCGACGGCCAAGGGGGTGATGTTCAGCGTTAGCGCGCTGTTCTTCACCACGGTGGCCGGGATCAGCCCGGCGACCGTCGGGGTGGGCCTCACCGTCGCCGGGGCCGGGGGAGTGGTGGCGGCGTTCGCGTCCGGGCGGCTCTGCGACCGGTTCGGGCCGCGGCCGGTGCTGATCGTCGCGGCCACGGCGCAGGGCGCGGCGCTCGCGGCGTACTGCGTGACCCGCGACGCCGGCATGTTCGTGCTGGTCGCCTGCGTGGCGGTCGGTGCTGAAAGTGTGCAGCGGACCGCTCACGTCGCGCTGCTGGCCCGAGCGTTCACCGGCCCGGACCGAGTCGGGGTGCGGGCCAGGTTGCGGGTCGTGGACAACGTGTCCATCGCGGCCGGATCCGGAATCGCCGCCGTAGCGCTGGCGGTGGGCAGCCGGTCCGCCTATCTGGCGGCGGTGCTGGCGGCGGCCGTACTCACGCTGGTCGCTCTTGTGCCTTTGCGGGCTCTGCCCGCACTCAACGGGGGTGACGGTGACCGGCCGGCTCAGGGCGGCCGGTCACCGCTGCAAGATCGCCGGTATCTGACCGCAACCGCGCTGCACGCCGTGGTGAGTGTGCAGTTCCTGCTGCTCACCGTCGGGATGCCGCTGTGGGTGACCGGCCACACCGCCGCGCCGGACGTGACTGTCGCGTTGCTGTTGTTGCTGAACACCGGCCTGGTCTCGTTCCTCCAGGTCTGGTCGACCCGGCTGGTCGGCGACGTGCCGTCGGCCGGGCGGGCGGTCTTTCGCGGTACGGTCCTGCTGCTGGCGGCTTGTCTCTGCTACGCGGCGGCCGGATACCCGAGCGGTGCCGGGTTCGCCGTCGCGTTGCTGGTGGCGGCGGTCGTGGCGCACAGTCTCGGCGAGATCGTCTCCGAGACCGGCGGCTGGGAACTGGCCTTCGAATGGGCCGATCCGGCCAACTCCGGCGCCTACCAGGGCGTCAGCCAGGCCGGTGTGGCCATCGGCCGGGCCGTGGCCCCGGTCGTCGTCACGTCGACGGCCATCGGGCTCGGGCTACCCGGGTGGCTCCTGCTCGGCAGCGTGTTCCTGGCCGCCGGCGCCGGAACCCGGGCGCTGAGCGCTGGGCGGCGGTTGCCGCAACTCGCGCTGAGTGACCCGAGCGCATTGGCCGCGGTGACGACCCTCCGTCCGGAGCGCGACCCCGTCTGATCAGCGTGTGCCGCTGGTCCCGCCCTGGCCCCGGATCAAGCAGTTGGGGTGAAAAGCTCTCCACTTGGTCCAGGAGCACCGTGGGTAGTCGATAAGCACGACGGGCTGGCCGGCTCGAACGGTGTGTGGACATATTGCGTTGTGGATGATCGGCGTCCTTGAGAACCTTTACTCGGCCCCGGCGGACTCAGAAGAAAGCGCCTCCGCGGCGGATGCCCTGGCGATCACACCACGCTTATCCGCCGCCTTCACGGCGACCGATCCTTCCCATCGGATCCGCTACGGGGCCACCTTATTCTTTCGTTTTCTATCGAGGTGTTCCGTGAAGAACTACCCAGAGGTGATCATTCGCAGCGGATTCCGCGGCCTTCGTTACGTAGACGGCCGGCTCAGCGAAGTGCTCGAGCCGGGCCGATACGAGCTGCCCCGGAGGCGGTTCGGGGGCCGGCGGGTGCCGCAGGTCGAGATCGTGCCGGTTGACGTGCGTGAGCGCGAGCTCAACATCAAGGGCCAGGAAATCCTGACCGCCGACAAAGTGGCCGTGCGGGTCAACATCATCACGCACTTCCGGGTGGTCGACCCGGTCGCCGCGAAAGAGCGGGTCGCCGACTTCGACGACCGCATCTACAGCGACGTCCAGCTGGCCGCGCGGCGGTCGCTCGCGTCGATGACGCTCGAGGCCATCCTGACGAACCGCAACCAGCTCAGCGAGGACATCCTGCGCGACGTCGAAGGCGTCTCGGTCGGCTACGGCGTCGAGATCATCCGCGCTGACGTCAAGGACCTGGTCTTCCCGGGCAATCTCCAGGAGGTCATGAACCGGGTCCTCACCGCGCAGCGGATGGCCGAGGCGCAGATGGTCGAGGCGCGCACACGCGCCGACCGGGAGACGCTCGAGGCCACCGCGCGCGCCGAGTCCACCCGGGTCGGTGCCGAGGCGGACGCCGAAGCCAAGCGCATCCGCGCCGACGCCGAGGTGGACGCGCTGCGCCGGCTGGCCGCGGCCGCCGAGGCGTACGCGCAGCACCCGGCGCTACTGCGGCTCCGCGAGCTGGAGACGCTCGGCGCCCTGGGCGAGAACGCGGCGGCCCGCCTGTACATCGGCTTCGACAAACACGTGGCCGAGTGACCGACACGATTCCGGTCGGGCTCCGGGGGCGCGCAGTCGACCCAACAGCGGCACGAGCGGATCAGGGCAGGCTCTCGTCGGCGTAACTACTGCTCCCTACGCGGTGCAGGCTGAGGATTGCTTGGATCTGCGGCCAGATCAGTACGCACGATTGTGGAGGTGCCGATTACGGCGAGTTCGGAGGCTTGGCCTTCTGCGGATAGACCGTCTCGTGGCGGGCCAGCATGGCGACGAACTCGCCAATCTTTCGCTCGCGGGTCTGCGACCGTTTGACGGCATTGACGCGGTAGATGAGAGCGAACCGGTTGGTCTTGGTGAGTACGTCGAACATGGCTTGGGCGGCCGGGACGGCGGCGATGGCGGCGAGGAGGTCGGCCGGTGCCTCGGCTTCCGACGGCGGGGCGTAGGCCGTCGCCCACCGCCCGTTCGCTTTCGCGGCGTCGACCGCGGCGCGACCCGGTGGCAGCATTCGCCCCTGTGCCTCCAGCCGAGCCACGTGGGCGACGTTGCGTTGTGACCAGGAGCTGCGGGGTCTACGAGGGGTGAACCGGATCCAAGAGGTCTCCTGATCCCGTTTCCGGGTCTGCCCGTCGATCCAGCCGAAGCACAGGGCTTCGTCGACCGCCTGCTGCCAGGTCAGCGTGGTGACTGTGCCGCCCTTTCTGGTCAGGGCCAGCCAGACGCCGGGTGACGTGGCGTGATTGGCCGACAACCACGCGCGCAGCGCCTCGGCGTCCGCGACGATCAACTCATCCAGCTCGGCGCTCGCCATGACGGCAGGCTAACCGACGCAACGTGGCCGCAGTCTCTGCCCGTTGGCCAGCCGGACCCGCCGGGCTGCCGACGCACCGGCCGCACGGCGAGTCGGGGGCAAGGCCCCGAGGGCGGCCAATCATCCTGAGCTCTGCCGAGGACGTCCCGCATCACCGGGGTCAGGGTCTCGACGTGCGCCGAATTTTCCGGTGGCCACGTATGCGAAGTCGATCATAAGATCGACGACCGTGAACAATGATCTGATGGCGGCCATCGGCGTCGCCCTGGGCCACGATGGCCCCTACCAGGAGTCGCAGCCGAGCGGCTCCGGCCACCAACCCGGCACCCGCGTCAGAGTTCTCGCCGGTGTCGTCGATGGCGAGCGCGTCGCCTGGGTCGAGTACAGGGCGGGCCGGCCGGACTCGGACGGCCATCTGCCGGTCGACCTCCTGCTGCACGTCAAGGGTGAGGACGGTGAGCTGGTCACTGTCGACGTGCCGACCTACAACCCGTACTTCGAGTGCGACGTGCACCTGATGCGCTTCCACGGCGACGCCCTGCTGGTGATCTACACCGAGAAGCACGACACCATCGCGCTGCGGTTGACCGGCGATCGGATGGAGTTGCGCGAGATTGACGACGATCTGCTGGTCCACGGCGACGTGGTGGCATACCGGCCCTACAAGGCCAACGTGGGCGTCCTGGACCTGGCCGGGTTCCAGGCGTCGGTCCCGCTGCCGGTGGTGACCGAAGACTTCACTCTGACCGACGCGCACCGCGCCCTGCTGCCTGGTCCGGAGCAGTACGGCTTCCCGGCGCGGGCGGCGGTGTGGGCCCGGCTGCGGGAGCTGCTCACCGTGACCGGGCCGGTGCCGCAGTACGGAGTGGATGTGCTGATCGGCGCGCTTGCCCAACCGTACTGGTTCGCCCCGCCCACTGAGTACCACTACGACGCGTTGTCTCACTGGTCGAGGACGTCCGACGGCCCGTGGTGGCTGCCAGCCGCCTGGTACCTGCACCTGGCCTCGCGGCCGCACACTATGTCGGCTGCGCATGCCTGGCTGGCGTGGCTGGACCGGCTCGCTGTCGACGCCGCCCCCACCCCGGCCTGCGGTCTCCACGGCTGGCAGCCCGGGTGGACGGTGACCGAGGGAGCCGCCCAACTGGCGATGCATTTGATCCGCTATCGGGCCGGGCTCCTCGCCGGTATGTGCCGCGCCGGCGCGCTGCCAGACGGCTGGTGGGGCTGGGAGGGCAAACGGTGGGCGCATTCGCTGCCGGTGCGGGAGTTCCCGCCGGGGTTCGTGACGGTGTGGAATCAGCTGCCGAAGAGGTGCGCCCCACGTCGCGATTGGTGAGCCCGGGAACCGTCGTGGCCGCCATCGCGCTCAAGACCAACTGGGCCATCGGCATAGAGCGCGGCCGGCGTGACGACCACCGGGTTGATGCTGCCGAGTTCGCCGTAGAACGGAATCGGATCGGGACGTGCGGCGGCAAGGTCGTGCAGGGTGCGGCCGCCCTGGAGCGAGCCCGTGAAGCCGACCGCGCGGATCGCCGGATGCCGGACCACATCGGCGCCTGCCTGTCGCCCGTACACCAGACTCAGGATGCCGGACGGCAGCCCGGCGGGCGTTGGCGAGCTCGACCATGAGTCGGCTCGTCGCGGGATGGGACGGGTGTGCCTTGACCACCACCGGACAGCCTGCGGCGAGAGCCGCGGCGTCCGCGGCGGCGTGCAAGAGGCGGGCACGGTCCGCCCGCTCGGCGCCGAACGAGCGTCCCGCCCGCGCAGCGGCCCGGCAGAGGGGCATCGACTTCGCCGGTGCTGGTTTCGGAACCGACGACCTCGACCTCGGTCGCGGTTCGGGGATCGACGCTGACGACGGTACTCATCGCGGCTCCTCGCGAGCTAACTGGCCGAGCGTGGTGGGTGCTGCCAGGGGCCGCTCGGCGAAGGCCCTCAGGTCCGGTTCGGAGGTCCGACGTCCGCACGCGTGTGCGGTGACCGTCGCCGCCGCGAAGCCGCATACCCGCCCTTGGCACCAGCCCATTCCGGTGCGGGTCAGCATCTTCACTGTGCGCGCTTCGGTGGCGCCGAGGTCGTGAACCGCCTCGCGGACCGCCCGCACCGGCACCTCCTCGCAGCGGCAGGCCAGTACGGTGCCGGGGAGATCATCGACGAGGTATCGCGGCACCGGATGGACGGCATGCAGCGCGTCCGCGAAGCGCCGCAGCGACGTGCGGCGGGCGATGAGCGCCGGTGGCACCGGCGCGCCGGCCGCGGCGCGGCCAGCGATCTCGCCCTCGACCACGGCCAGGTCCGCGCCGCCGACGCCGGTCGACTCTCCGGCCGCCCAGACCCGCGCCACACTCGTGGCCTGGGTGGCGTCGGCCTTGACCACGAGGCTGCCGTCCGCGCCGACCGCCGTCGCGCAACCCAGCTGGAGAAACAGCTCGAGCTGCGGCGTGAATCCCCACCCGATGGCGAGCAGATCGCAAGCGACGGTGCGGAAGGTGCCGGCGCGGATGCGTCCGTGCCGGTCGAGCCGGGCCACGAGCACCGCGTCGAGGCGATCGGTGCCGAGCGCCTGTACCACGGCGTGCCGGGGACGGTACGGGGTCCGGTGCCTGGCGAGCCGGGCCGCGTAGCCCAGGCCCTCGCGCAGTCTCGCGCCGGCCGACGCCACGGCGCGCGGGTGCCGCGTGATGCCGGCCGGTGAGTTGGCCTCAGCGACGAGTGACACCCGTGCTCCGACGGCGAGCAATCCGGCGGCGACCGGCAGCAGGAAGGGCCCACTGCCGGCGACCACCACGCTCCGCCCGGCCAGTACGCCGTGCGACTTGAGTAGCGCCTGCACCCCGCCGCCGGCCATGACGCCGGGCAGATCCCAGCCGGGAAAGGGAAGTTGGCGGTCGTACGCGCCGGTGGCGAGCACAAGGCGCCGTGCCCGCACGACGGTGGTGACAGTCGAGGTGGAGGGTTCGTCACCCACCACACAGGTCAGCGACCAGCCATCACCGTCGGCCGCCACGGTCCGGACATGGTGGCGAGTGAGCAGCGTCGGTGCGCCGTGCTGGCGCAGCCGCTCGAAAGTCGGCCAGCCATGGTAGAGCCGCCGGTCGGGCGGCGCGCTGCCGTGGCGCCAGAACTGCCCGCCGGGGCGGGACGCGCCGTCGATGAGAAGCACCAACGCCCCGCTCCGGGCCGCTGCGGCCGCCGCGGCAAGACCGGCGGGACCCGCACCGACCACGGCGACGTCGGCGAACCGGGCCTCAGCAGGCATGGTCATCGTGGCCGGTTCCTTCCTGGGTGCGTACCGTGTCGCCGGGGCGGGCGACGGCGAGGCAGGCCCGTACAGATGGACGCCCGTTGACGGTGACCAGGCAGTCGAAGCAGACGCCGATGCCGCAGAACAGCCCGCGCGGTCGCCCTTCGCGCCGGGTCGTGCGCCACGACCGCACGCCGGCCGCGGTCAGCGCCGCGCCGATCGTCCAGCCGTCACGGCAGGCGATCTCGACCTCGTCGAAGGTGATGCTGAACGGTTCGATCACGCTGCCACCTCGTCGAAGCGCTCGGGTCGGAACGGGTCCAGCGGCAGGTCAGTCGCCTCCGCGCGCAGGCTCTGGGTGATGAGGCGGCCGGTCGCGGCGGACAACCCGATGCCGGCGCCTTCGTGGCCGCAGGCGTGCCACAGGCCGGGCGCTCGCGGGTCCGGGCCGATGATCGGGAGGTGGTCGGGACAGTAGGGCCGGAACCCGCGGTATCCGCGCAGCGCGATCACGTCGGCCAGGAACGGGAAGAGCCGCACCGCTCCGGCGGCGAGCTTGCGGACCGCGTCGGGGGACCAGGTGCGATCGAATCCGACGCGTTCGCGGGTCGCGCCGATGAGTACGGTCCCCGACGGCGTTCCCTCGACGACGGGGGACGCTTGCAGGGCCGCGGAGTCGCTCGCCACTCCGGTTACGTAGTCGGCGAGGTACACCTTGTGCCGGACCACGCGCGGCAGCGCTTCGGTGACCAGCACGAACCCCCGGCGGGGTGCGACCGGCACGTGTACCCCGGCCAGGGCCGCGACCTCGCCGGCCCACGTTCCGGCGCAGTTGACCACGGCGCCGGCGGCCAGCTCACGCCGCGGGGTACGCACGCCGGTCACCCGGCCGCGGTGACGAGTGAAGCCGGTGACCGCCTCGCCGAGCAGGAGCACCGCACCGGCATCCCGGGCCAGCCGCAGCAGCAGCGCGGTTGCCAGCATCGGTTGCACCTGCATGTCCTGCGGGTAGCGGTAGCCGCCCGCGAGGTCGGCCGCGAGGTTCGGCTCGTGCTGGCGCAGCGCGTCCGCCGCGACCGGCTCCGCCTCGACGCCCGCCGCCCGCTGCCGTTGAGCCAGGTCGGCCAGGTCCGACAGGGACGCGGCCGACGCGGCGACGACGAGCCCACCCTTCGGGTCGAGTTCGGCACGCGCGCCGAACGTCGTGCCACAGACCGGAACGGCGGCCATCGAGCGCCATAGGGCGTTCGAGAGCAGGGCGAGGCCGAGCTCTGGGCCGGGCTCCTTGTCGGAGACCAGCACGTTGCCTTCGCCCGCGCCGGTGGTGCCGGCGGCCAGCGAGGCGCGGTCGACGACGCAGACGCTCAGCCCGGACCGCGTGGCGTGGTAGGCGCAGGCGGCACCCACGACGCCGGCGCCGACCACGACGAGGTCGAAGGTCAGGTCCATTGAAGGTCACAGTGCCATGTGACATTGTACTGAGCAAGAGTCCCCAGAGGACGGAGATCCCATGGTTGCCGACCACCGTGCCTGGCACGGCGTCATCGTGGCGGCCGCGTTGCCGCTGACCGACGACCTCACCATCGATTTCGACCGGTACACCGAACACGTGACGTGGCTCGCCGCGGAGGGTTGCGACGGTGTGGCGCCCAACGGGTCGCTTGGGGAGTACCAGACACTGACCCCCAGGGAGCGGTCTCAGGTGGTGCGTGCGGCGACCGCCGCCGCCCCGGAGGGCTTCACCGTCATGCCGGGGGTCGCGGCGTACGGCTCGGCCGAAGCGTGCCGGTGGGCCGAGGACGCGGCAGAGGCCGGCTGTCCGGCGGTCATGCTGCTGCCACCGAACGGATACCGTGCCGACGAGCGGGCCGTGATCGCCCACTACCGGGCGGTTGCGGACGTCGGGCTGCCCGTCGTGGCATACAACAACCCGACCGACACCAAGGTCGACCTCACCCCCGAGCTCCTGGCCCGGCTGCACGGCGAGGGCCTGATCGTGGCCGTCAAGGAGTTCACCGGCGACGCGCGCCGGATCTACCACATCGCTGAGCGGGCACCCGGGCTGGACGTGCTCGCCGGCGCCGACGACGTCACCCTCGAGCTGGTGCTGGCGGGCGCGCCGGGCTGGGTGTCCGGATATCCGAACGTCTTCCCGCGCGCATGCGTCGAGCTTTTCCGAGCGGCCCGGGCCGGTGACCTCGCCACCGCGCTGCCGCTCTACCGCACCCTCCATCCGCTGCTGCGCTGGGACTCGCGCACCGAGTTCGTCCAGGCGATCAAGCTGTCGATGGACCTCGTCGGCCGCTACGGCGGGCCGTGCCGGCCGCCACGCACGCCCCTGCTCTCCTCGCAGGCAGACAGCGTTCGGGAAGCCACCGAGACGGTGGCAGCCGCCGGGCATCGATGACGCCATGCACGCCACCAAAGTATTCGCGGCCGTCGACTCGCACACCGAGGGTATGCCCACCCGCGTGATCACTGGCGGGGTCGGCGTCATCCCCGGCGCCACGATGGCGGACCGGCGCCGGTACTTCATCGACAACCTCGACCACCTGCGCACACTGCTGATGTACGAACCGCGCGGGCATGGTGCGATGAGCGGTGCGATTCTCCAGCCGCCCACCCGACCCGACGCCGACTGGGGTGTGCTGTACATCGAGGTGAGCGGCTGCCTGCCGGTGTGCGGCCACGGCACGATCGGCGTGGCCACCGTACTCGTCGAGACCGGAATGGTCCCCGTCACCGAACCGGTCACCGAGATCCGGCTGGACACCCCGGCCGGCCTCGTGGTGGCCGACGTGCGGGTACGCGATGGGCGCGCCGCCGCGGTGACACTGCACAACGTGCCGTCATTCGCCTACGAGCTTGACGCGCTGGTCGAGACCCCGACCTTCGGACCGCTGCGGCTCGACGTCGCGTTCGGCGGCAACTTCTACGCCATCGTCGAGCTGTCCGCCCTTGGCATCCCGTACACGCAGGACGACCCGCCGGCGCGGCAACGCATGCTCCAGGCGGGTCTGGAAATCATGGAGGCGGTCACCAGGCAACGCGCGCCCACGCACCCGGAGCAGCCGGAGATCTCTGGCTGTCATCACGTGTACCTCGCGGCGCCCGGCTCGGATGCAGCCACGTCACGGCACGCCATGGCGATCCATCCGGGCTGGTTCGACCGCTCCCCCTGCGGCACCGGTACCTCCGCCCGCATGGCCCAGCTGTACGCCCGCGGCGAGCTCGCCCTCGGCGCGGAGTTCGTCAACGAGTCGATCATCGGCAGCCGGTTCGTCGGGCGACTGGTCGGCACGACCACCGTCGGCGGCTTGTCCGCTGTCGTGCCGACCGTGACCGGACGCGCCTGGATCACCGGCATGGGGCAGTATCTGCTCGATCCCACCGACCCTTTCCCGGCCGGCTTCCTGCTGTGAGAGGGTCGCCCATGCACGAGGAAGGCAGTATGACCGAATCGCTCGAACTTCCGGTCCTGAACGAGCGTCCGAGCAGGCGCAGCCAGATCATCCGCGCGCTGCGTGCCGTGTTGATCGCCGGACAGATGCGACCAGGGGAGATCTACAGCGCGCCGGTCCTCGCCGCCCGGTTCGGCGTGTCCGCGACGCCGGTACGGGAGGCGATGCTGGAGCTGGTCAAGGAAGGGCTGGTGCTGACCGTCCCGAACAAGGGTTTCCGCGTGCGGGAGCTGTCCGATCGTGAGTTGGACGAGATCTGCGAGATTCGGATGCTGCTGGAGGTGCCCACCACCGTAGGCGCGGCGGCCAAGGTCACGCGCGCCGACCTGAGGCGGCTGGGAGCGGTGGCGCGTCGGCTGGTGGACGCGGCCGGCCGCAAGGACCTCGTGTCGTACCTGGAGCACGACCGCCAATTCCACCTCGACCTGCTGTCGCTGGCCGGCAACCTGCAGTTGGTGACGCTGGTCGGCGAGCTGCGCTCGCGCTCCCGGCTGTTCGGTCTGCAACGGCTCGCGGACACCGGCGAGCTGACCTCCTCCGCGCTGGAGCACGTGCGGATGCTGGAGCTCATCGAGGCCGGCGACATGACCGAACTGGAGCGCCTGATGCAACGTCACATCGGTCACGTGCGCGGCAGCTGGGCCGGACGGACCGAGCATGCGGCGCCATCGTGACGCGATGCTATGCATGCCCATGCCGCCCATGGCGCCACCCATCGGCGGCATGAACGGCATCATCGGGGTACAGCAACTCCGCGAGTTCGGCATCGTCGCAGAAGAGAGCTCTTCGGAGGTAACCGCTGTCCTGGCCAGTGCTGGAACAGCATGCTCCGAAGGCGGTCCGGAGGTGAGATGCAAGCTGTGCGAAGCAGATGTGCGCATTCGATCGACTCGCGGTTCCGGTTGATCGGAGGTCGGCTACTCGCCTCCTGTGCGACGGAAATGGTGGAGAGGTCGGCGGGGGTATGCCGGTAGCCTCGCTGGGTGGGAACGATCTACGCACTGATTGGTTTTGATGCGGAGGCGTTGCATCGCGTGGTGGCGCCGCTGATCCTGGAGACGGTGCGCGCCGGCTACGAGCGGCCGCATGGCTCGGCACCGGTGCGGGACGACCCGCGCTGGGCCGACCGACATGCCCACTTGCGCGATCCACCCCGTCAGGTCTTGGACAGGCACTTCGCCCATCTTGAGCTGTCCGTGCTCGGCAATTGCGAGGCCATCGGCCCGGATCTCGGTGCACGCGACCTCGAGGTGAGGATCGGGACCTTTGTCGGTCCCTGCCGGGTGATGCGGTGCCCGGACCTGTCCGACTGCCCGCTGCACGACCTCGGCCCTGCCGACGAGCACCACGGCGTGGCCTACGAGTCGTTCACCGACGCCGTGCAGGGGCTGATCAAACAGCACTGCCTGTACGGCGAGCCGAGCTGGGTAGGCCGATACGCCACCTGGTTGAGTTTGCGGGAATGGTTCCTGGAAGATCTCGGGTTGGACGTCTACCACGGCCATCAGGCCGAGATGATTCGCCGCTACCTCTACACTGACCCGCTCGCCGGACTCCTGCTGCGGCTGGCCAGGCGGGGCGCGGTGATCGGCTGGGACGGGTCCGGGGGCCTGCAGGGTTGGCTCGACCACGACGAGACCACCGCACTGGCGGCCGCGCTTGCGCATTGCGACCTGCGGCCGGACGCTCCGATGGCCGCCACAGACCCGGACGCGTACTCGGTGCTGATGAATCGTGAAACCATGACGAAACTGCGCGCCGCCGCAGCTGACCTGGCCGGACGAGGACTAGGGATCGCACTATGGGGCGACCTGTGAACCACCGCGCCTCGGCCCACGATCCGCACCCTCACGATGTGATCCCGGAATGCTGGTCAGTCTGTTGAGGATGCGGCGGCGGTGAGGATCTCGTCCGGCCCGACTCGCAGCGTCCACGCCGCCGCGCCCCACCAGTCGTTCCCGGCGTCGAAGTACCGGCACCAGTCCCCGGTCCAGTGCCAGATCGGCGTGGTGATGTCAGGCGCACAGATGACGTCGGTGATGACGTCGATCAGGAGTTCACGCTCGTCACGGTAGCCGGCCCGGTCGGGTTTGATTCCGTACGGCGGGTACAGCAAGGCTGCGACGATTCCTCGTTGGCCGAAGTCATTGTCCAACTCGTACGTCGACCGCTCGTGCAGAATGCCGGTCGTGGCGTCGAAGTCCGGGCCGTAGAACTGCTTCAACGTGATCCGACGACCGGTCAACGCGTCCGGCGAAACCAACGCCGCTTCGGTTGCGGCACGACGCCAGCCGTCGGCGATCTCCACCAGGTATTCGTGCCGACCCTGGTACAGCGGCAAGGCCTGTTCAATACGATCGGCATGCGTGCCAGTTAGCGCGGCCACCCCTGCGATTGCCGCCCGCCGATGCAGGTGTTCTTCGGCTACCCCGGCACCCAGGACCGCGACCCGGGCGAACTGCACCACCACCCAGGCGTCGTGGCACCGATGGCCGCATACCGTTACACCGGACACCACCGGCTCGGACGAGGTGCTCACCGCGCGACCGTACCGTAACGACGCCACCGACAGGACCGCCCATTCGGCGAGTCGCCCGGGCGGCAGATCCGGTTGCCAGATGGCTTGCAACCCGAGGAGGTCGCCCGGCCATTTACTTAGCGGCCATCGCGGCGGCTAATCTCCGGAGTATCCCCAAAAGTAGATCTCGTTCGGTTTCCCGGCAGTGTCGTGCAGTACTGCACACCTACCGAACCATCGCTCTTGGGCCAGTGGTCCCAATGCCTTGACGTGTGCCCGGGTCGGCTTGGTGACACCCAACCGCTCAAGCGCTTCCGCCTCGCTGACAGTCCGGACCGTCCCGTAGTCGGCGTCCTTGAGCTCGGTCACCACCCATTGCATGTCGAGGATTGAGTGAGTACCGCACTCTTGAACGACTTCGTCAGCCCACAGCTCGTCCTCGGTCTGCGGGCGGTTCGGAAAGTCGGCGGCCGACGTGCCGACCTCGTACGGCACGGCCCACCAGTAGTCCCCGGTCTCGAAGACGTGCCGCCGCAACTCATCCAGTGCAGCCTGTAGGTCAGTTTGGTACGGAACGTAATAGTCCCAATGCGATGCGCCCATGTCGTTCCCCTCGTTCATCTAGGAGGCAGGTTAGAGGCGATGACTGAGCCCCGTGACCCCGCTGTTGCAGCCCAGTCGCGAGACCTGGGCGGTGAACGTGAGAAACCAGACGGCTGCGTCGCCACGTGCGCTGGTGCTCGCCGACGCACGCGGGTCGGGCTCCGTAGTCGTGCCCGATCCTGTGGTAGGTGGTTCGTCGGTGGGATCATAGGCCGACGTCACTACGGTCAGGAAGCGCGGAGCGTAATCCCAGTGACTGGGCCCCGGTTGGTGGCGCGCACGGAGCGCGGCAGAAGCGTGCACCTGGCCAGAAGTCGCAAATCTCTACCTCAGCTATACAGTTCTGCCATGTCTGGAGGTCGCCCGGAGCAAGGCACGGTGGTGCGTGGAATCGTCTCAGAGATCCATAACTTCGGCGTCTTCGTACGTCTCGAAGGGGATCCGGCTGGCCAACCCGGCTCTGGGTTTATTCGGATTCCGGAGCTGACTTGGGAGTTTTTCGATGATCCCGCCGACGTGGTGCACGTAGGCCAGCAGGTCTCCGTCGAGGTGCTCGACTTCGACGTCACCCGCGGACAGGTCCAGCTTTCACTGAAAGCGTTGCAGGAGGATCCACTGATCAAGTTCGCGAACCGCGTTGGTGAGGCGCTGTGCGGGCCGGTCATCAAGATTGTGCCGTTCGGCGTCTTCATTCGCGTCGCGCCGGGCATCGCGGGACTGCTTCACGAGTCAGTCCAGACCCACCAGCCAGCGATGGGAGAGACGGTTTGCGTCACGATCACCGAAGTGGACCGGCCGGGACGCCGAGTGCGGCTGGAGCCCGCGCCGACGCGCGGAACGTAGTCTCTTTCGACCGCCCGGATCGCGGAAGAGAGTGCTCGTGGCCTCATGCGGATCAGGGCAGGAACCATGGCCTCGATGGTGAGTGTTTCGCTGTCTGACGCCCCTGCTCGTGGCTCGGCGAGTCCAACGAGTTCGAGTTCGACGACTGACTCGCGGTGACGTGACGGCCGGCGCCGTCAGCAGGGCGGTGGATGTCAGCGCGCCGTGCGTCGGGCGTACGACGTGGTGGCGATGGTGAGCCCGGCGACCCAGATGATGAACTGCGGAATACCGTAGACGCCGGTCCAGGGG
Organism: Actinoplanes sp. NPDC051346; assembly: GCF_040682215.1. NCBI lineage: Bacteria > Bacillati > Actinomycetota > Actinomycetes > Micromonosporales > Micromonosporaceae > Actinoplanes > Actinoplanes sp. NPDC051346. Next base: position 75,383 of record NZ_JBFBAJ010000006.1, read on the forward strand.
CTGAAGATGGCTCTCGGATCACCCCATTGCACAACGGCGAGCACGGCCGCAAAGGCTGTGTACGCGCCCAGCACCACCGCAAGACCGTAGCCCGGCACCAGCAGTAGCGCCCGGGGCACGGCCTTGCCCCGCCAGATCGGCGTCCAGGTCGGGAATTGCAGTCCCCACGGTCGCACCAAGGCCAGTGCGAGAATCGCGGGCAGGACCGCCAGCACGTTGAGCGTGATCAGGTAGGTGCCACCCCCATCGGCGTGCCACACGGCAAACCGTTCGGGATCGGCGAACAGCGGGATGCCAAGTGCCCAGATCACGTGCAGAGGTAGAAATCCGACGGTGGCCGCCGCGACGGCCGCGTAGGCGGCCCAGATGGCCTGGCGCGATGGCGGTTTCACCAAAGCTCGTTCCTGAATAGCGGTCACACATCCATGATGGCCGGCGCTGTCAACGGCCGTCTGTGATCAAGCTGAGAACTGGCTGGACTCGAAGACCGGATCGACGCACTCATCTCGGCACGACGGTGCGCGCGACGCACTCACATCGGCGGTTCAGGGCGCAGGCTGGCGCAAACTGCCAAGCCAACCGCGTCGGCCTCAAAAAGCGTCCGGCCAGCCCACAACGCGTTCGACGGTGACGTTCCGGAGGGTGGCCCCCTGCCAGAGCGCGCCGGTAACATTCGTGCGTCCGTATTCCGGATCGTGAGTGCGGATGGCGCTGAATTTCGCGTAGGACAGGTCGGTGTCGCGCAGGTCGGCATCCCTCAAGTCACAACCAGAGAAGCTCGTTCCGCGGAGAGAGGCGCCTCGCAGGTTTGCGCCGCGGAAGTCACACAACTTAAAGAATTGGCCGTCGAGGATCTGGTGCCGCAGGTCTAGGCCAGCGAAGGACTTTCCGGTGGCCCCTGGTAATCCCGTCATTCGGCGACCCTAACGCCATCCCCAAGCCCGCAGGGTCGGGTGCGCTCGGTCCTGCGGTCGCACGCGCTCAACTCGGCACGAGTGTGCGCTCGACGCGCCGAGACGGCGACACGGATCGTGACGCTACGGCGGGAGGCCGCGCGCACGATCGGCGGCTAGATCCGGATAACGGCTGGCGGTCTGGCCGCTTGGCACGTCCGGGTAAACCGTGATCACCATTCAACGAGTGCGTGTGCGCTGGAGCGCGGCATCACGTGGAGCGCCGCAGGCGAACGCCCGGCGAAGTCTCTGCTGCCCAGCGGTGCTTCCGCCGTCGACGCCAGCCGGTGATGTCGTCATTCACGAGGTCCTTTGCAGATGAAGCGATCCAGTACGTGCGTCATGTCGGCGTAGTCAGTGGCGGTCTGGATCGAGCCCGTGACCTCGACCCCTGGCTCTCCGTGGAGGGTGGGGTGTTGGTCGTCGACCGATTGCCGGGCTGGGCCGCTTACCCGCGGCAGAGCCTTTCTCGGGTACGGGGGTGACGCGGGCTCGGCGCCCGGTACCGGATCGCCGCGACATCCGCTCATCGGCTACTTACCTGCTGGTGGCACGACCGCTGCCCTGCCAGGCATGATCGAGGTGACCAGCGGGATAGCTCTCAGGCCGGTCGAGCGTTGTGGGGGACGAACGGCCAGGACCGAGCCGCTCCGCCTCAGCTTCGACGATGCGCGCGGCTATCTGGCCGAACACCCCTTTGCCGACGATGTCGTCCACGAGCGCGAGGACGAACACGTCGTGACATATGCGTGACGTCAGTGGTCTGCACGGCATGTCCGAGACAGGCGCCGAGGCGCAGCTGTCATGCGGGACTACTGCGTGGAGGTTCCAGCATCGCCTCTAGCCAACGACGCGGTTCGAAGGATCCGCGAGCCCCTTGAGTTCGTAGCAGTGGACGTTGATTCCCGCAGCCTGGCGAGCAGTGTCGTTACCGGCCGGTCCGGCTGATGTTGGCGAAGGGCTTGGCGCATCCGTCCGTTGAGCACCGTCCGACGGTGCGAGTCGCGGTGAGCCAACTTCCGCCCGATGACCAGGTTTTCAGCAGGGGTCGCTGAAGACGCGGTCGCGGCCGGAGCGCTTCGCCGCGTACAGGTTGCGGTCCGCATCGGCGAGCAAGGCCGACGCCGTGGCCGCGCCGCTGTGGACCGTCGTGACGCCGATGCTGACGGTGACCGGCAGGTCGCCGGTGATCGGGTGCCAGGGATGGTCGCCAACGGTCCGGCGGATCCGCTCGCAGGTGGTGGCGGCCGTCGCCGCGTCGGCGTCGGGTAGCAGCACCACGAACTCCTCGCCGCCCATGCGGGCCACGACTGCTGGGGCGGCGACGGCGCCGGTGAGCAGGTCGGCGACCTGCTTGAGAACGTGGTCGCCGGCATCGTGGGAGAGCGTGTCGTTGATGCGCTTGAAGTAGTCGAGGTCGAGCAAGGCCACCGAGAGCGGGGTCTGCTGCTCGGCGGTGTGCGCGATGAGGGCCGGTAGCTGCTGGTCGACGTGGCGGCGGTTGTGCAGGCCGGTGAGCGGGTCGCGCAGGGCCAGTTCGCGGAACCGGTCGCTGGCACGGCGGGCTTCCTCGGTCTCGAAGATGGCCTGCATGGTCCGTGCCCGGACCTCCCGCTCGACGCTCTGTAGCGCCAGCAGCGCGTCGTGGAACCGGCGGAACTCTTCGAACGCCTCCTTGTAGCGGCCGGTCGCGGCGTACAGCTCCGCCTGTTCCTGGTGCGCCCAGACTGCGGCCTGCTTGAGTCCGCGTTCCCGCGAGACCTGGAAGGAGCGGTCGAGGGTTACCTGCGCGCGTTCGGTGGCACCCTGCAGGCGCTGCGCCTCGGCGGTCGCCTGCAGGCAGTCGGCCAGCGCGTCACCCTCGTTGAGCAGCGGCCCGTCCGGGTCGTCGAGCACCGGGCGTAGGAGCTGCTCGGCCTCGGCGTAGCGTCCGAGCGTCATTTCCACCCGGGCGATGGTGTCGCGGTAGTGGCCGTACAGCGGCATGCCGTGAGTTGCCGCGATCGTACGCATCCGGTTGGCCAGCTCCAACGCTCGTTGCGGGTCGCCGGTGGAACAGGCCGCGTACGTCATGTTGTTGAGCACCATCAGGATCATGGCGGCGTCACCCGCGGCGACGGCGATGTCGAGCGCCTCGGTGAACCGGCGGGTGCCCTCCTCGACCGAACTGTTGATGGTCAGCGCGACGCCGAGGACGACCAGCGGGCTGGCGCGCAGCCACGGCGTGACGTCATCAGCGGTGTGGGCGACCGCCTGCACGGCGTGCGTGAGCGCCTCGGCCGGGTCCCCGATGTTTCGGAAGACGATTGACAGCAGGCAGTGGCTACGCGCCAGCACGTAGGCCTCTTGACGTTCGGTGGCCCACGTGTTGACCTCCATGCCGATCCGCCCCGCCGTGGCCACGTCTCCGCGTCGGCACCGCACGGCGGCGCCGAGCAGCCGTGCCCGCATCTGAAGGTCCACCCGGCCGCGCTCCGCGGCGAACCGTTCGGCGCGGGTAGCCGGGACGGCGACCGACCGGAAGTCCAAGACGGCGGCGACCTCCATCGCCTCCATCGCCTCGGCGAGCGCCGCGTCGGTGTACGGCGGCGGGCCGGCGAAGCGGCCGAGCCCGTTAGTCGGATCGGCCTGCGCCGGCGCGCCGCCGCCCGCGCGCTCCTGCGGCGGTGCCAGTGGTACCAACGTCGATTCCTCCGGTGTCAGCCCTGGTCAAACATCTGCTCAGGGTTGGCCGTGCCGGTTGCGCCTCCCGGACTCGGACAGTTGCAGAACCGGTACTTGGGGCCGCAGACGCACCAAGGCCGAGACCGCCGTGCCTACAGGCATCTTGTTCGTGCTGTACACCGGGATCGGCGGGGAAGATCTGCCGCAGGAACTCGGGTTCGGCTCGGGAATGACGTGCTAGCGACGGAAGCGCTGGGCTGAGGCCGTGTGCCGCAGCCAGTGCGCGCTGATCCCGTGCTGACCTGGGGGACCGACGGGGACCACCTGGGGACCGCACGCCATGCGCGCCAGTGCTCGGGTCCGCACACTTGACAGTCGCGGGAACGGCGCGCACCGCGTTTGACTGGGGGATGTACCCGCGGGTGGGCAGGTCCACCTACGACCTGCCCACGCCCGGGTTGACGCTTGGCGTGGAGCTACTGCGCCATCGACGTGAACATGACCACGCTGTTGGCCGGAACAGAGACCTTGAAACCCGAGTCGGCGGATACGTCGATCGGGCGGCCAACTGGCACCGGGAATCCGTTGGCGTCCACCTTCTGTGAGCTGGCGCTGTACACGTACTTGTGCATCGGAAGGTGCCCGGTCGGCGCCGTTACGGTGAACTGGGCCGGGTTGGTCTTGTCCCGGTTGACCAGCACGAAGGTCCAACCTCCATTGGGCAGTTTGGCGTGGAGTTCACGCGTGGTGCCGTTGTCTTGTGGGGCGGGGGCGTACATTTGCGAGTGGGCCGGCAGGTATCGGCACAGCAGGCTCCAGGTGTAGAACCACGGCCTGAGCTTGTAGTCATGTTGGTCCCACATGCCGCACTTCGTGTCGGCGTCGTAGCCGTCGAGGCACCACGCGGCGGCGCCGTCAAGACCGGCGCGAGCTTCCTGCACGGCGAGGTCCGCCATCCGGACGCCGTGGTCGAATTCAGTGGCGAACGTGAACGGGTCGTCGCCTTGACCGACTTTCGGCTTCTGATAGCCGGTCTCACTGAAGATCACCGGAGCGCCCGGGTGTAGTGCGTGGGCCTGGTCCACCGCGGTCTTGACGGTGCGCTCCGCATAGCTCGGGTCGAAGGTGGGGTCGTCCCTGAGACCCACCTCGTAATCGTAGAAATGCACGTCGGACCCGGACACCAGGATCGGGTTGGTCTGCATCGACTTCAACCAGAAGTTGTCCTTGTTCCGGGGAGACGTCCAGCCGGTCGAGGACCCGGAGACCTTGCTGAGGTCGTTCATGGGATCCACGAAAGCTGGGGCGCCGTCTCTTGCTGGGGTTGCCTCGAAGCTCGCGATCGCCCGTTCGATGGTGTTGCCCTGCGGGCGGATCGACATTACCAGCTTGATGTAGCGCTGGTTGGAGTCGGCCGGGAAGGCGCCTGTCGTGACGACGGGGTACTGAACGTTCTCAATCGAGGTTGTCTTGGGCTGGGGTGAGTTGGTGCCGGCGACCCGATTCCAGTTACTGCCATCGGCGGAGCTCCAGAAGGACCAGTCGGGGACGAAACCGATGTGGTTGACGTAGAACCTGGCGGTGAAGGATTTCGGTTTTGCCGGGAGCTTCCAGGTGAGCCATTGTTCTGTGCTCGAGTTGTCGGCAGTCACCGACTTGAGGCCAAGGTCACCCTCATAGGCCGAGATGCCGGCGCCGGCCATGTCGGGACCGACGACGCGTTTCCTGAGGTGATAGGGGTCCTGGTCGTTGTGGGGGAGACGATCCAGCAGCTTCTGGGTCGCCGTCTGCCAGTCGACGAAGCTGTAGTGCTTTCCTTTTTCTTCCGAGTATCCGTTGGGCTCGTTGATCCCGCTGTAGCGGGTGATGTTCGTGAACGCCTTGTCGATGATCAGATGCTTCATCAGCGCCGCCTGAGCGTTCGCAAACGCGTCGCTGATGTACTCCTCTTCGTCTGGCTCGTCCGTTTTGTTCGGCGTTTGCGTAGTGTCCCAGATTCCGAGCTGCACCGGCACATTCATTTCCTTGTACATGCCGAGAATCTTGTAGAGGTCCGCCATTTGCTTGTTGTCGTTGTCGTCCCAGTCGTACACCACCGGTTGGTGGTCCTCGGTGCCCTCGGGGTCGAACCAGAAGCGGTGCACATTGATGCGCACGATGCCGGGACTGATGTAGCCGACGCGTTGCTTCATCAGTTCGAATGCGGTGTGGTCGTCGTCCCACCTGATTCTGTCCACGTGTTGGGGGTCCTGGTTGTAGCCCAGCCCCTGCCAGTCGATGCCGACCCGAGGTGCCGCCGGCGGTATGCCGTCGCTGCCGGCAGCGGTCGCCACCCCGGGCATGCTGGCGCCGAGGACAGCGAGAATGGTGGTCGAGATGGCGGCAGTGGCCAAGTTTCGGCGCGACGGGGACAGGTCTCGCATTGCCGCCGCCATCATCAACCACGGCCTTCGACGCCTCAGCCGGCCACGCCGCGCGCGGACAGCGGCCCCTGACGCGCCGTCACGGGTCGTCTCCATCGTTGGTTCGTGCATCTCACACCTCTGCTCAAATCGAAGAACGTCGGGGATTCTGGCATAGGCCGCTTCACCTCCACCGTGGAGACTCAGGCTGGATGGCGAGGTGCTGGCGGAGTGGCAGGAACGGCACCATCGTGACGCCGAGCAGGCCGTAGGGCACCACGGCGGTGAACTCCCAGACGGTGGCGAGAATCAGGGTGATGCCGCCCAGCCAGTGCCACCCACGCCGGGCGGCCAGGGCAGGCGCCGCCGCGGCGGCGGCGAGGTGGATCAGGAAGCCCAGTTTGTAGTACCCGTACGGGATCAGGTTCCACGAGGCGCCCTGTAGTACTCGCGCTGCCTCGCGGCGTGGCTTTCGATAGCGGGGTGGAGAGTCGGCAGGGCTGGGGGGAGTTGGCCAGGATCGCCGGAGGTTGGGCGGCGCTCGTGGCGGTCTTCGTGTTGCTGTCGGGCGACGCTCTCGGCGGTTCCTTCGAGAGGTGGGGCCTGAAGACATTGGTCGTCGCGGCGGTGACCGGGGCGGTGGCAGCCCTCGTGGTCATCGACGCGGTGCGTACCCGACGGACGCGGATGTGGTCCAGGGCGGACCGGATCGCCGCGGGACACATCGTCGGGCAGGTGCTCGGCGGGGTTGCCTGGCTGCTGGGTGGACTGCTAGCGCTGCTCGCCTACGCGACCGCCGTGCGGGATTACTGCTCGGGGACCGGCGGCAACTCGTTCGAGTGCATGCACCGGCCCGGAGAGCTGCTCAGCCTGCTCGGTGTGGTCGTGGCAACGGCTCCGACCGCGGTGCTGGTGGTCCTGATCGCCCTGGGGCGGCGCTCGCGGGTGATCGCGTGGCTGTCCCCGGTGCTCATCGTCGCCGCGTACGTGCTCGCCATCCAGATCTGGCAGCCGCACGAGGGTTTCGGGGTGCCCGAGCGCCGGGTGGTCGTGCTGGCTCCCCTGAGCGGCAGGACAGGGCCCTGAGCCCGTCTTCGCCCCGAAATCATGCTCTCGCCCGACCGCCTCAGGGGCCACGCACTGACGCCACCAGTGTCCCGCACTGCCCGCCGTCCCCGCAGGTATGCCCTGCGTATGGCCGGCAGCCGACTCAGTAGGACCCACGTTCGAGTTGCGCCGCGTGTCCTGCGTGCGACAGGCCGTTGAGGGCGGCGGAAGTGGTGATACTGGTGCGATATTCGTATCTCGATCGTGTGCTGGCGAGGGCAAGCTGTCGTGTTCAAGGTGATGACGTGGAATGTGGAAAACCTGTTCCGGCCCGACGAGCCGGGTGGGCCGGGCACCGCATCGGTGTACGACGCGAAGCTCAAAGGCCTGGCTCAGATGATCAACGAGCAGGCACCCGATGCGCTCGCCTTGCAGGAGGTCGGTGACCCGGCCGCGTTGGATGACCTGACCGGGCTGCTCAACGGCGCCTGGCAGCGGCAGGTGAGCGCACATCCCGACGGTCGCGGTATCCGCGTCGCGTGGCTGTCACCCCGACAGATCAGTGACCCAGCCGAGATCGTCGCCCACGCGCCACCGCTGCAGCCGGTCCAGATCGACGACGACGGCACCACCGTCGCTCGGATGGGCCGCGGCGCGCTCGCGGTCACCATCGCCAGTGACACGGGCGTCGGTGTCCGGCTGATCAACTGCCACCTCAAGTCGAAGCTGCTCAGCTTCCCCGGCGGCCGGTTCAACCCCCGCGACGAAGACGAGCGCGCCCGCTACGCCACCTACGCCCTCAACCGCCGCGCCACGGAGGCCGCGACCCTGCGCGCCGCGCTCACCGCGTCCCTTGCCGGTGACGGCGAGCAGCGTGCGGTGATCCTCACCGGAGACCTCAACGACACCGTGCAGGCGGCGACCACCCAGCTGCTGCAAGGGCCACCCGGCTCGGAAATCGGCACCCGCGGCTTCGACCAGCCGGATCACGGCGACGCCGCCCGCATGTGGAACCTGGCGCCGCTCATGCCGACAGGCCACGACTACTCGCGCGTCAACCAGGGCCGCCGTGAGCTGATCGACCACATCTTCGCGTCCAAGTTCCTGGTCACGCCTGTGAGCGGGGTGTCGGCCCAGGCGATCATCGAAGCGCCACTGGCCTCTATCGACGCGACCGACCCCACTGCCCGCCGTGACGCCCCGAGCTCGGATCACGCCCCCGTGGTGGCCACCTTCGCGCAGCCGTAATGGGTATTTGAGGGGTGGTCGCCGGCTGCCCCTGATGGTCCCGAGATTCGCGTTATTCACCAGCGCGGCGGCAAGGTCATCGCCGACACGATCCCTCACTGGGGACAAGACCCAACTGCTGGCCAACGCTGGGTGACCAACACCGCGACGCCTAACGGCACACGACTGCCTAAGCGCGATCAGACGCCACGTTCCTCTCGCGCCCTGCTGGCTGGCGTCATCGAAAGCGCCAAACCAGCGCAGGCGCCGGTGTTCTATCTCAAGACTCAGCAGGTCACGAATCCGGGGTGCGGCTGACACTTCTGGCTTCAGTTTCGGTGTGGGGTTCCTGGCAGGGGTGCGGCGCTGCGAGAATGCCGGGATGGAGGATGTGCGAACCACCTCAGAGGACGACACCCGGGCCGGTGGCGGGATGAGCCGGCGACTCTTTTTCGGCCGTACGGTTGGGCTCGCCGGCGCCGCCGGCGTGTTGCTGACGCTCACCGGCTGCCCGGGCGGCTCCGGAGATGACGACGACGACGGCGACGACGGCGACGATGAGGACGACGACTGAGTGGCGGCCGCTGTTCGTGACATCAGGATTGGACCCGGCGGCAGAACACGGTTCTCCGACCTGACCTTGATCTCGCAGGGGAGGCCGGCGATTCGATTTGACCGGCATCCGGCCCTTGGCCACCTCCGTCAGCGCTGACAACAACCCGGGCGTCGGCCACTGACATCAACCCGTCGCTCAATAGTCGGGCGCCGCACCGGCGTTCACAGCGTCCGCAGCACCTCGACCGCCTCGGCCTCCGCGGTGTGCACCGCGCGCAGCCGGTCGGCCAGGACGCCCAGATCGGGCGCTACCGGCGGCTTGCGGTCCAGCTCGGCCCGGCGCTGCCACAGCTCGGCCGCTGCCTCGGCCCGGCCGGCCGCGCCGTCGTCGCCCAGCGCGACGCCCTCGGCCACCGCCGCCATCAAGTCGCGCAGGCGGGCATACTCCGGAACGTCGGCCGGCAGTGCGGCCTCGGCGAACGCGTGCCAGCGTCGGCCGGCCTCGCGAAATGCCTCCGCCGCCTGCGTCGCCCGCTCGCCGAGCAGCGGCGCGGCTTCGTCGAGGAAGTCCGCGTACAGGTCGCGCAGGTGGCCGCCGCTCATGCCGACCGGCTCCACCTCGTCCCACACCGTCATCAGCGCGGTGGCCAGTCCGCGTCCGTCGGCGAAGACGGTCGGCCAGCCCTTCGCGTTACGCCGGTCGGTGAGCAGCTTCGCCCACTTCCGCCAGGCCGGCAGCGCGAACGACGCGGACGTGCCGCCCAGGTGCCCGGCGCACTCGCGGACGCCGTCGCGGACCAGGTCGGCGAGATTCTCCGGCGCGGTCGCGGCTTCGACCACGAGGAGCTTGTTCCGGTACGAGACGACGCGCGCTCGAGCCCGGTGCAGCACGTCGGCGGGGACGGTCAGCGGACGGGTGTTGCGGTCGTCGATGCGTACCCCCGCATCGGTCGCCGCGTAGGCGACCACCGCATGGCCGCCGTGCGCTTCCAGGTGCGACGGCAGGTGCCAGTAGCCGATCAGGTACCGGTCCGGGACCACGATCGCCCGCTCGCCGACCGCCAGCGCATCGTCCAGGGCAGCCGCCGCGCCCTTCGCTCCCGACGTGGTGTAGACCCGGTAGCGGGCGCCGAGCCGGTCCAGGGTCTGGTCGGTCCAGTCGAGGTAGTTCCACCGGCGCCGGAAGCCCAGCGTCAGGTGGGTGGTGTCGTGCGCGGCGAACTCCCAGAGGATGTACCCGGCGCCGAGGCCGCCGCCGATGCCGAGGACCATCGCCTCGGACAGCTCAACTCCGTGGCCGGCGAGCACGTGCGCCACCGCGGCTGTCTCCGGATGCCGCCCACCCCGCAAGGGCCAGTCGTGGTCGGTGCCGGGCCGCTCGGCGTCGCCGACGACGTGCCGGCGCGCGGCGGCGTACCGCTCGCCGGTCCGGGCCATCCGCGCGCGGATGCGGGCCTTGAGGTGTTTCTGCTCGGTCATCGCTGTCCCGTCCGGTCACGCGCACGCCGCGACCCCCACGCGGCGGCGGTGCGCACAACCGTCGGTGCGTCTCAGCGTTGGACGGTCGCTCTCCCGAGGCCGGACACCCCTTTGCCTCCGCGGTGCCGGGCGGCGTGGGCGCCCGGGAGGAGGTTGGGCACGGGAGCGTGCCGAGGTCACCGTACCGCGGTCCGCCTGTTCCGTCACGGTCCTGCGGACGGCCGGCAGGCGGCGCGTCGCGCCGGTCCGGCCGGCAGCTTGAGCAGCGGGGACCGCCAGCCGGGCAGCTGGCGTCCAGCGCCCGCCGCGACCTCGCTGAGCGTGTACGGGCCGGCGCCGGGACCGAGACCATCCCATCTCGGCGGGTCCGGCGCGACGACCGACGGCGCGCGCCGCGACAGATGATCAGTACTTTCCCTTGGGCCCACTCTTGCCGCTGTTGCAGTTACGGCACATTCCCCGCAGGTTGTTCACGTCGTTGTAGGCCGCCCGGGCGGCGCTGCTGCTGATGTTGCCGTCGTCGTTCGGCGCGGCGTTGTCATTGATGTAGTCCCGAAAGTTCGTGTCATGGTCGATGGTGATTCCATTCACGTGCGGCCGGCGCGGGTCGTACCGCGCGAAGGCCTCCCCGCATTCCGGACACACGTATAGCTCGCCGCGTCTTTGCATCCGCGACAGCACGTATTGCCACGTCGCCGGGTCGTAGGTCGCCCGTCGTTGGCTGTCCCAGACGCCCCTCTGCTTGGGCTCTACATAGCTCTTCGGCTGAGAGGATCGGCCCCCGCCGGACCCATCAAGGGCCTCCTGTGCGGCGGTGAAGCTTCGGAGGGACTTCCGTTTACCTTCCTGGCCTCGACTGAGGGTGCTTCGCGCCTTGGCGCGAGCGGCGATGGAACTCAGCGTGCTGCTTGTGCTCTCGTGACTTCGGTCGGTGGCCTTCTTCCTCTTCGCCTTGGGTCGATCGTCCTCGTCTTCGTCCTCGTCCTTGTTGTCGAGGTAGTCGTCGATGTCCTGCTCCTCGCCGAATTCGTCGAGGATCTTGTCGCGCAGAGTCTTTCTCTTTCGATCGCGATCGCGGTCCCCGTCGTCGCCACCGGAACCGCCGCCCGACGACACTGCGTACGTCATGACTGTTCTCCATTTCGCAGGTGGTCCCCCGGCCGGCTGTCGCCCTGTCGCGCGACACGTTCGCGGAGAACGTCCAGAAGCACGTCTCGCTGATCTTCTTCGGAGAGGGTGGCGAGATCGGGATACTTGTCGAGGACCCGTGCCAACACCTCTTCCGCGGCCGCGTCGATCACGACCTCTTCCTGGCTCGACGGCAACACCGGCTCGGTATTGACGGAACCGATGGTGGCGCCGTAGGCCTCGAAGGTGGCGATGCGGTCTTCGTTGCTCATGTCGGCGACGAACCGCACCAGCTGTTCCGTCGGGCCGTCCAACCCGACCTGGCGTGCCCAGGCGAGCAGGGTGTCGGCGGCGAATGCCGGCCATGACGACGCGTAGCCGTCCCATTCGGCTAGCGTCTGCGCGAGGAATGGGTACCAGTTCGCCGGCGGTGTCTGCACGATGGTGACGCCGTAGGCCTCGAAGGTGGCGATGCGGTCTTCGTTGCTCATGTCGGCGACGAACCGCACCAGCTGTTCCGTCGGGCCGTCCAACCCGACCTGCTTCGCCCGTGGGAGCAGGGTGTCGGCCGCGAATGCCGGCCATGACGACGCGTAACCGTCCCAGTCGGCCAGCACTTCGGTCAACAGTGCGAGCCATGCGGATTCGTCGTACGGCTCACCCGCGTCGTATTCGTCGGGCGGCTGACTCGCGCAGACCTGGTCGATGACGGCCGTGGCCAACGCCTGGAGTTCGTCGCTGTTCAGGACGTCATCGCGTTTCTCGTCAGGCATCGCGTCCAGTTGGTCCAGCAGGTCGTCGGTGACCGGATGCCGGTAGGCATCGTCGATACCCAGATCCGTGAGGAACTGGGTGCGCCTTTGCGGCCATGTCAGATCCGGCTGGTCGGACAACCCCTGTCTCAGATCGACCAGCGGTTCGTGCAACCAGGCCATAAGGTCTTCAGCAGTAGCCATGCCGCCTCCACAGCATCACCGGAGTGTGACGCGCTCGAAGGTATTTGGCGCCTCCCCGTGTCAGGTGCGCCAAGGGGCAGCCGTTCAGGCAGCATCTAGCGGCTGTCGCCGCGCTCGGTGCCGGTCACGGACCTGTCCACGATGTTCGCGGCGACTGCGGTGTTGCCGGCCCGGGAGATGGCGCGTCTGCTGGGCCTCTCGATCGCTCAGGCGCAAGCGGCCACCGAACTTGTCGTCGGATGCGACGACGGCCCTCGCACCTTCGTACGCACCAACGACCAACCGGTCCGCAGCATCAAGGCCCACCGACCCCGTAAGACTGAGTTGCCCCGTCAGCGAACATGATCCACGCGAGGCCATGGATGATCGAACCGTGCCATCAGAGACCTCCGCACCGATTCCCGGGGCCCTGCCCTGGACCAGCCCGGGCGACTTCCGGGTTTGGCGCTACGGCGTCGGGCACTCGCAACTGCTGCTTTCCAGCCGATCCGGCGCCGACTCAACCTCCCACATCGACCTGCTCTTCGAGGCCGTGCAATACATGCAACTTCACCGCAGCTACCGGGGAATCCACCTCGCCGACGACCCCACTGCGCTGACCGACGTCGCTATCCACAACCCGCTCGGCCTCGCCTACCTGGCCGTGGCCATCTCGGACGCCACGCGCACCGGTCTGGTCGTCTGCAGTCGCGTCACGATCACCAGCCAGTGTCGACGTCCCGACCAGGGCCCCGAGGACTCCAAGCCCGCGATACTCGCGGTCAGCACAGCAGGTCGCCGCAACGACCCGCCGCCTACCATGCGGCCGGCGTGGACCGACGACGTGGATGCGTTGCCCGGCCACGGCTAGGGCGCCGCGGCAGCTGATCCGCCGCTCCACCCGCGCCGGGCCGGCCGGGTGGCTGGGGTGGCGGGCCGGTGGGCCGGGCGTCGCGGAGGCGGACCAGCTCGGTTGGTGTTGACCGTGCGGTTGACCTCGATCGCGGTGCCCGACGGCGTGGTGCCGGTGCGCCGAGCGAGGCTTGCGCGACGGGATGCCTCCTTCGGCAGTCCCTGGTCCTTAGTACTGTTCGGTCCGTGAACCTTGTGATCGATGAAAGCAGCCGACAGGTACGACAGTTCGTCTGCGACTGCTGTAGCGCTCAGGCCGACCCTACGTGGGCGAATGTGTACCGCGACGGCGCGGCGGTGGCCGTCTACTACGCGAGCTGCTATCACCACAACGGCGTTCACGAGGCTTGGATCGACGCCATCCTCGGCACCTGGGGTCACGATGAGTTCGGCGATCACATCACGTTCGGGTGTCGTGTCGGACCTGTTGCCGATTCGCCAGTGCCTGCGGCCACGCTCGTTGACGGCGGGGCGGCGGCGCCGGACAGCCCGATCTACGGCCAGAAGCTCAGCCGCGACGAGGGTTTGGGCCATGTCCGCCTCGCCGAGTTCTGGAAGATCGTCGACACCATCCTCGAACAGGACGATATTGTTCGCGGCCACATCTACGGCCCAGCCGCGCCGGCAGGGGAGTGAACACATGATCCCGGCCGGCCATAACGCCGACCACGAAGGACCGGATTGTCGCCGCCCACAGGACGATGGACATAGACCCCCCGGCGCCTAGCGGATGCCACCCGGGGGCCCGGTCGGCACCTGCTGTACTGGTCGACATGTCCTTCGGCGCCTTCGGCATCGTTGCGCTGCGGGCGGTGCAGTGGCTGGTCCGATGCCTCGCCCCGGCTTAAGTATTTCAGGGAGCCACGTCCCTCACTGTCACGGTGAGTCGTCCCGCCCGGTCAGCCGAGTTTCCAGTCCATGGTCTGTTCGGCGCGGCCGGGATACAGACTCAGCCGGGGCTATTCGGGCCTCGGCCAGGCCGGCTTCCCGGCGCAGTCGGTCGCGTATCCGGTTAGCGGCGAACCTGAGCCGTACCCGCAGTGCCCGACGCCTGCGCCCTGGATGCCCTACGGTGCCTGAAGCCGGTCACCGCCAGGCTCGGGTGGCTTCGTTCGCGAGATGATTGAATATTCACGAACGAAGCCAGGTGGAGGAGCCGATGGGACAAGACTTGATCTATCTCGTCAAGGGACCGATGGCGACTCCAGCCGTTCGCATATCGTTGGCCGATGCGGGCTTGAAGGAGCGCGGCGATCTCCAGGAATGGGTAGTCGACCATCCGGAGGTCATCGGAGACGGCGTACGGATCATCACGATCGAATATGACAAGTGGTCGACTGGCTCAGGTACCACGGCGCGCCAACGGTTGGACGTGTTGGGACTCAGCAGCGCCGGCCAGCTGGTAGTGGCCGAACTGAAGAGGGAACAGGACCGCGACATCCACCTGCAGGCGTTGACCTACGCCGCGTTGGTCTCACGGTTCACACCGACGACTCTGGCGGCTGTGCACGCCGATTTCCTGACCCGTCGCGGCCGGCCTACCGCACCGGAGGAGGCGGAGGCCCAGCTGCGGGATCATGTCGAAGGCGACCTTGACCCCCAGGTATTGGCCAATCCTCGGATCGTCTTGCTCGCGTCTGATCATCCACCGCAGGTGGTCACTGCGGTGGATTGGCTTTGCGAGGTCAGCGCTAACCGGCTCCAGATCGAGCTGCGCACAGTGAACGCGTGGCGGATCGGTGACCAGATCGCCGTACGGTTCGACGTGATGTACCCGGTGGTCGGGATTGACCAGAAACTGTTGTCACCCACAGACATCGGCACGACGGCGACATCCACGATCGCAGAAAAGACCGCCGAAGCCACCCGGGCGGCAAACACCGTGCGGCAGATCGTCGATAACGGCCTGTTGGATGTCGACGCCGCGTTGACCTTGCAGCCGACGACGGAGATTCCGGCCGACATGCGCGCAGCAATCGAAGCGTGGGTGGCTGAGGAACCACGTCGCGGCCGAGCCACCTGGACGGCCGAACCGGCCGGTCCGCTGCGGTGGGAAGGTGACGGCAACACATGGCGGCCGACACCCCTGGTTCGGCACATCATCAAGCAAGCCACCGGGCGCGACCGGGGAGGACGGGGTCCGGCTTGGTGGGTGACCAAGGACGGCGTTGACCTGACTGCGCTCGCATTCGGCCGGACTTCCCGTGACTGGGCAGACCTTCACCAGTTGATCGAACGCATTCAACCGGGCGAGTGGACCAACTATGGTGAGCTTGCGCAGATCATCGGCGTTCCGGCCATCAGCGTGGGCCAACACATCGCGAATTGCATCGAGTGTCCAAAAGGCACCTATCGGGTGCTGACCTCTACCGGAATACCGGCCGAAGGCTTCCGATGGACTGACCCGACGATGACACAAAGCTGCCGGGAGGTTCTGGACTCCGAGGGGATCACGTTCGACGACAGCGGCAGAGCAAACCAGGCCCAAAGAGTCTCAGGGTCATTGCTGCAGCAACGGAGACGACTCACAACCCGAAGTCTTCCCACCTCAAACCACGCTGAGCGCTGATCGAGCAGAGCGCACGAGGCTCGACAGCCGTCTTAGCGAGTTGGTGCCATGCAGGACGTGTGGCATCCAGCGGGTGGATCACTGCCGTCGCTGGCAGTGGGTCAACTCGGCGACGCAACGCGGTAGTACACGAGTACCAGGATCCAGACGGTCTGGAGGGCCACCAGTACGGCGGGTCCGAGCCAGCAGCGGTATGCGGCCGCCCAGCGATCCACCGACCGTCTCAGGCATTGCAATCACCTGACATACGGACGTCGTCCGCACCCGAAGGTTCCGCCACGTTGCTGGCTTCCACGCTGGTTCGCCTCTTCGTGGGTGGCCTCACCACTGGAGAGCGCATCCCGCCGCCGGTGACCACGACCAGGCGCACAAGCCGTGGTCGGAAGCGTCGGCGGTGTTCTCCGCCACGGCGGTACGGGAATTCGCCGAGCGACCCGCCTGGCGGGCCGAGCAGGCTGCGACTGCCCGCTATAGGAGGATGCCACGGTGACATCGATGGAATCGCTCGACCAGGTGCTACGCGAGGTTGCCCGGGTACGGGTAACTGAAGGAGGTGCGTCCGAGGACCGGGTGTTGGGTGAGCACATCCTGTTGGACACAGCTGATCCGGCGGCACTGCGACTACTCCGCGGCGCGTTGGCCGTGGAGCAGACGACCGACGGGCACTGCATGTGCTTGGGGGATCTTGCTTTCGAGTTCTTCGACAGCAGCGATCGTCGGGCCGCTGTCGTCGGCTTCCATCACGGGGTCTCGCTGCGTTGGCCAGGCTGGGACGGCGATGCCCTGTTGCGTGATGGTGGCCAAGTGAAGTCCTTCCCCACAGACGCCCGGATCGACGCCGGTGCCGTCCGGCACCTCTGCGGCTGGAAGAGCCGCCCGCACCAGGCACGAGACATCGGCCGACTACCGATTGAACTGCGAGAGCGACTACTCGCGGCGGCACACGAGTCCGGCGACGACGACAAGCGTCACCGGGCGCAACGATGGCTCAGTTCGCCCGCGAAGCCCCGGCGACGGTGATCCCGCTCCAACGCCGCCCAGAGTAGGCGACCTCGCAACCTCGCGCAGACGATTGCTAGATCTGACAGGGGAAGGCCAGCGACCAGGGCGCCATGCTCAACTGGTCTGTTCCACGGCTGCGGTCATCCGAACGGGTATTCAAAGGCTCAAGCCAGGCGAGCCTGCGCCGATATGGTGCGATGGTGGCCGGTTTCTCAGCGCCGCGGGTACCGGCCCGGCGCGGAAGGAGGCGGGTGGCGGCATGAGCGATGCGGCGAGCAGTGGGCAGGCGGTGGCGGCGACGGCCCTCGATGCGATCGCGCTGGACGCCGAGATCGACGCGCTCGCCGAGCAGGCCGGCATCGACGTCGAGGTGGCCCTGCCCCGGGTCGCGATGCTCGAACAGCTCGCCGCGGACCTCGGCGACTCGGTGCTCCGCTGGCGGTGCACCGTGCTGCGGGCCGACCTGGTGGAACGGCGGGGCGACCTGATCGAGTCCATGAAACTGGCCTGGGAAGCGCACGCGTGGGCGACCGCCGCGGGCTGCAACCGGGTGCTGTCCCGCGCTCACGAGATGCTCGGCCGGGCGTTTCGCAACATGGGTGACCTGGTGGCGAACCTGGAACACCGGATCCAGTCGGTCGACGCCCTGGACGACACCACCCCGCCGACCGTCACGGTCAAGTCCCTGATCAAGCTCGCCGACGCGTTCGCCGAGACGGAGTCGTTGACCGCGGCCCGCGAGCGCTACGAAGAGGCGTTCCGGATGGCCGAGGACCTGGGTGACCTGCGCCTGCAGGCGATGGTGTTCAACAACTGGGCCTACCGCGAGTACGAGCACGGCGACGCCCACCTGGCACGCCAGGTTCTCGACCGGCTGGTCGCGCTCAGCGAGGTGCAGGGTTGGGAGCTCGACTACTGCGACCTGGACACGATCGCCCGGGTGGAGCTGCGGCTGCGCCACTATCTCGAGGCCGAGACCGCCGCGCTCGCCGCCCTGGAGTCCTACCGCACCGGCGACCACTCGGAATCCGACGCCGAACCCGACCTGCTGTTGACCCTCGCCGCCGTCCAGCGGCACCGCGGCGCCCTGGAGGAGGCACAGGAGTCACTGACCGCGAGCAAGATTCTGTCCGACGCGGCCCACATCGACCGCCTGACCGTGAAGAACCTGCTGGAACAGGCGCAACTCTACGCCGCGTCGGGCGACTTCGAGAGCGCCTTCCACACCATGTGCGAGCAGCGCGCCGTCGAGAAGGCGCAACTGAACCAGGAACGCGAGGCGCAGGCCCGCAACCGGCAGGCGCTGTTCGAGGTCGACGAGGCCCGGCGCCAGGCCGAGGCGTTCCGCGACCAAGCCCGCCGGGACCCGCTGACCGGCCTGCGCAACCGCCGCTTCGTCGACGAGGCTCTACCGTCGCTGCTGAAAGACGTGGCCGCGGAGGGTGCCCAGGTGACCACGGCCCTGCTGGACCTCGACTACTTCAAGCGCATCAACGACACCCTGTCGCACGAGGTCGGCGACCGCGTCCTCGCCGAGTGCGCCACCCTGCTCGCCCAGGTTCCGGTGGGCGACCGGGGCATGGTGGCCCGCGTCGGCGGCGAGGAGTTCCTCCTGGTCATCACCGGCGTCCACCTGTCGGCCGCGGTGTTCATCCTGGAAGACCTGCGCCGCACAGTCGCCGAGCACGACTGGAAGCCGATCACCGGCGACCTCCCGGTGACGGTCAGCGTCGGCGTCACCTCGGCCACCGCCGAGAGCACCCAGTCGACCCTGCTGTCCCGCGCGGACGAGGCCCTCTACGAGGCCAAGCGCGAGGGGCGCAACCGGGTATGCCTGGACAGCCGGTCCGAGCTCACCAGCCGCCGCCTCCTCCGTAACGACATCCCGTAGCCACGCCTGGACACCATCGAGGCAACACAGAGGACCGGCTCACTGAAGCGCACGCGGACACCAATGCTCGAAGATGTTACGGCCGTCGTGGCGGCCGGGGCACTGCTCCCCGTTGGACAGCAGGTACGTACGCGCATCGATGCATCCCCCCGATAGCACTTCGCCGCCACGGCCCGGGCGGGCCTTGTTACGTTCGCCGGCGCCGCGGCTCGGGGCCAGCAGCCGGCCGCCGCGATCGTGACGACAGGCGGAGGAACGCGTGACAGCCGCATCGACCCTGGTCCCGGCGCTGGGTTTTACCGCCGCCGGCACGGCCGCGCTAGCGGTGCTGGTCGCCGGTGTGCTGCTGTGGCTCGGTCTGCTCCTGAGCTCGGCGCTGGACGGGCGATGGCCCGTACCACCGCGGATCCGGGCATCGCCCAGCTGCGCGCCCTCACCCTGCGCAGCAAGCTCAAGAACGCGGCGGCCGATCCGGCAACCACGCTCCGGCGAGCTCTCACCGTGTCTACTCCAGATGCTCCCGGCGTCTTTCCGACGACCGCGCAACAGCTCGCCGTCCACCGCGGCGGCGGCTCGCCGGTCAAGCTCGTCGCCGCGATCCGGCCGACGGCGCCGTCGAGGCGGACTATCCGTACGCGGTGGCGAAGAACGTCGGGCAGCCGCGGCTGGCCGCCCGGCTGCGGTCCGCGATCAGCCCGGCGGCGCTGACCGCGGCCGGCTTCGCCACGGCGGCCGGGGCCAGCCTGCTGTTCGGCGAGGACACCTCGATCGGCAGCCTCGCGCGGCGGTCCAGGCCGGCGGTCAGCACGACGCAGGGCCGGCCGCCGCCGCTGTAGTCCGAGGCCACACCGCGGTGCGTCGGTGGGCGGGACGGTGTGCGGACCGCCGACGTCGCCAGGCGGCGTCGCAGGAGCTCGCGACCGTCGCGCCAGTAGCCGTGTTCGCAAGACGGAGCAGGCGTCCGTCAATGACGGACGTCGCCGGTAGACCGCCGGCGCTGGTTGGAGGTCGATGCCCCAGATGCGCGGCCTGAGCGCCGCGCTGTTCGTTCATGGCACCTCCTGGAACGGGTTGGATGTGCGGACAGGATCAGGTGACGGCCGGGGAGGTGGCGTCGGAGCGGAGCAGCCGGGGCGGTGTGGCGGCGCCGGCGTGGACCACGAAGATGTCGGTGCGTCCGCCGGCCACCGCCATGCCGTAGGCGAGCGTCTGGTCGTCGAGCCAGAGGGCCTGGTCGTCGACGCCGTCGGTGCCGGGAAGCTCGGTTTCACGTCCGGTGGCCAGGTCGAGGACGGCGAGCCGCCACACCTTCGCGCCGTCGACGCGCTTCTTGAACGCCACCCGGTTCCCGTCCGCCGCCAGCGACGGGCATTCGACGTTCTCCCGCCGTACGTCGGCGCGCCACCGACCGAGCCGCCCCTCGACGAGGTAGGTGCGGCCGTTCGTGGCGACGGTGGCGTAGAAGCGGTCGTCGTCGGCCGCGAAGGTCATGCCCCAGTAGTTGAGGTCGGGGCTACGCAGGCGCTTTCCGTCGCGGTACAGCGGGATGTCCTCGATGCTGGTGACGAGGTTGCCGCCGCGCAGGTCGAGCAGCCCGGTGCGGGTGGAGAAGCCGCCCTGCGCGTAGGAGTCACCGGTCACGAATGTGGTCCACGCCACGAGGTGGCCGGACGCGGACACGCGGGCGCGCGAGGCCACCCCTGGCAGCGCGACGCGCTGCCGCACGACGAGCCGGGCGTCGGTCACCAGTGCCTCAGAGGTCGGAACGGGACCCGGCACCGACCGCACGCACACGCCGGTCCCACCCGCGGTGTGGAAGCGGTCGCAGTGCAGCGGAACCGGCGCGGGCATCGCCTGACCGGCGCCCGACGGCGCGCTGGCGATGGTGCCGTGTGTGGTCCCGGCGCTCATCCGGAACCACAGCCGTCCCGGCTGGGCCAGCACCGGAGCAATCGTGGGACCCAGTGCCGGCGTGGTGGAGTGCGGCGGCACCAGGAGCAGGTAGCCCGCGACGCCGAGCGCCAGCGCCAGGGCTGCCGCGGTCGTCACCGCCAGCCGCCATCGCGGGCTCACCGCACACCGCCCGTCACCTGGCGGGGGAACCTGTCGCGCCCATGCCCGATGACTCCCGCGAGCAGTGCCACAACCGCGCCGCCGGCTGCGACGGTCAGCGCCGCCGACAGTCCCCAGGCGGTCCACGCCGCGCCGAAGGCCACCGCGCCGACCGCCCGGGTCAGGGCGTGCACGGTCTGCACCAGGGCAAGGCCCGTGGTCCGCAGCTCGGCGGGAAACAGCGGGGCCGCCGCGGCCATCAGGACCCCGTCGGTGGCCGCGTAGTAGAACCCCATCAGGGCGATCACTCCCACCACCAGCGGACCGGCGGCTGACGGCACCGCCAGCGTCAGGTAGGTCGCCAGCAGCGCGGTATGCCCACCCAGGAAGGTCCGCCACCGTCCGACCCGGTCCGCGAGGCGGCCGATCGGGGCGGCCAGCATCAGGTATCCGGCCGCGACGCCGAGGGGCAGCAGCGGAAACCAGGCGAGGGGGAAGTCCAGGCGTCGTTGCAGGATCAGGTAAACGAAACTGTCACCGATCGTCACGGCGCCGAGGAGGCTGACGCGGACGCACAGGGTGGGCACACCGGGCCGGCGGAGCAGAGCGATGCCGGCCCGCACCGGTGCGGCCGCACGCCGGGCCGGTGCGGGGTGCTCGGTGACGAAGACTGCCAGCACGACCAGTCCGAGCACGGCGAAGGCGGTGCTGGCGACGAACACCGCCGGGTAGTGGCCGGGGGCGGCGGCCAGGACCGCCAGTGCGGCGAGCGGGCCGAGCAGTGCCCCGGCGGTGTCCATGGCCCGGTGCACGCCGAATGCCCGTCCCTGCGTGCCGGGATGGCTCGACAGCGAGATCAGCGCGTCGCGGGGTGCGGTGCGTAGGCCCTTGCCGAGCCGGTCGAGCAGCAGCGCGGCGCCGATGCTGGTCGCCGCGGTGTCGGCCGCCACGAGGGCCGCCTTCGCCGCGGCGGACATCGCGTAACCGATGCCGGCCACCAGCTTGCGTCGGCGCCACCGGTCGGCCAGGTGACCGCCGGCGAGGCGCAGCAGCGCGGTCGCTCCATTCTGGGCACCGTCGAGCAGGCCCACCTGCACCGGGCTCAGGCCGAGCCCGACGACGAGATACAGCGGGAGTACGGCAGCCACCATCTCGCTGGACACGTCGGTGCAGAAGCTGACCGCACCGAGCGCGACAACGGTACCGGCGACGGCGGGTCGGGGACCCGACGCGGGTAGCATCGGGTCCCCGGCCGGGACGCCGGGTGGACGGCCTGACCGGACACTGGCGAGATACACGCCTACCCCCGGTCGCAGGTGTGGGTGGGGGAGGCGTCGAGGGTCTTACCGTCGACGTCGAGGTACCTCCAGGCGAAGGTGTCATCGGTGAACGTCAGCTTCAGCACCCCGTACTCGTGGGTGATCCGTTTCTCGCTGTTGGGTTGGACGTTGTCGATTTCGTACGGGCTGGCACCGCCGGTGCCGCCGATGACCTCGACGATGCCGTTCGGATCGGCGCGTCCGGCCGCGTTCTGTCGGCCGAACCGCTCGTAGTGGTGGTCGTGACCGTTGAGCACCAGGTCCGCGCGGTGCCGCAGTAGCAGGTCCCACACCGGTCGGGCGACCGGCTGGTTGCCGTGCTCGCCGGAGCTGAACAGCGGGTGGTGCCAATAGGCGGCGAGGCAGCCTCGGCTGGTGGCGGCCAGATCGCGGGCGAGCCAGTCGAGTTGAGCGGACTCGTCGAAGGTGTTGGAGTCGAGCGCGATGAAGTGCCAGTTGCCGACGTCGTAGCTGTAGTACGGCTTTCCGGCGGGGAACGCCGCCGACCCGAAGTAGGCCCGGTAGCCGGCCAGATAGCCGGAGGAGTCGTAGCTCTCGTGGTTGCCGGGGCTCGGCCGGGTACGGCTCTTCAACGTGCCCCAGGTCTTGTCGTAGTTCGCGCGAAACTGTTCGATGGTGCCGTCGTCGTACTGGTTGTCGCCCATCGTGACGACGAACTGCGGGTTGATCGATCGGGCCAGGGCGGCTGTCCGGGGATGGGCGCACTCGTCGTCATCGGTGCCGCATTCCTCGGCGATGTCGCCGGCGGCGACCGCGGTGAACGACGCGTCGGGCGGCGCGGTGGTGGCGTTTACCGGCCCGGCCGGTGCCGAGACGTTGCCAGCCGCGTCGAGCGCCCGCACCGTGTAGGTGTATGACGTGGCCGCGCTCAACCCGGTGTCGGTGTGGGCGGTACCGGTGGCCGTCGCGACCACGCCGCCGTCACGTAGCACCTGGTAACCGACGACACCGGTGTTGTCGGTCGAGGCGGCCCAGGCCAGGGTCGCCGTGCTGGCCGTGGTACCGGTGATCCGCAGGTTGCCAGGGGTGCTGGGCGGCTGGGCGTCGGCCGCGCCGGTACTGCCGTATACCTGTAGCTCCCACAGCGAGTACCCGTACGCGGTGCCGCGTCGGGTGCCGTAGACCCGCACGTGCCGGGCGGCGGCGTTCAGGCCGTGGAGTTCGTCCTTTTCCCCGTTACCGGTACTGGTCTGGTAGACCGGGCTCCAGGTCCGCGCGTCCGGCGACACCTGGATCTGGTATGCCGTCGCGTACGCGGCCTCCCAGGACAGAACGACACGGCTCACTGTCGCGGTACGTCCGAGGTCGACACTGATCCACTGTGGATCGGCACCCTCGGCGCTCGCCCACCGGGTGTCCGGGGCGCCGTCGACGGCCCGGTCCGGGGTGAGCGCGCCGTCCTCGTTCGATGACGCCGTGGTGGGCCGGTTCTGTGACAGCAGGGTCTCCTGCGCCCAGCTTTCGCCGGCGGGAACGATCGCGGCGACGGTGACGAGAACGGCCGCCGCCGTGATGCCGATGCGTCGCCGTACCCGGGTCGGAATGGCTTTCATTCTCTGCTCCTCTTTGCTCCTCGTCGATCTCGCGTGTGTTGCCGCGCTTGAAGACCGGGCCGTTGGTGTCGACCTCGTCGCTGGGGAAGTCGCCCGATGGTGTGGGGCGTCATTCGGGACCCGGCCAGACGTCGCCCTGGTCCTGCTCCGGGATGCGCTCGTCGGCGATGGTGAACAGCACCGACGGCGTGGCCGAGGCCGCGGTCGGGGTGGCGGCGAGGAGGGCCGGTGGAAGAAGTGCGGTCGTGACCGCGACGGCCGAAGTGATGACTCCGCACAGCATGGTTCTCCTTCGGGTACGGGGTAAGGACCGCGATGCGGGCAGGGGGAATCGACGCGACGCCCGCCAAGGAAGTCGATCGGTCTCGGGCACCGCGCTGTTCGAGGTGGGTGGTGGCAGGCCGTGCTGTCAGTCGGGTTGGCGCACGGCGGGGCGCGTTGGCGCAGCCAACGTGAAGGTCAGTCGGACGCCCGCCGACGGCGGACGCCGCACTGGCCGATCAGACTGGCCAGCCAGGAGGAGAAGGCGGGGTTCGGGCGCCTCCCTGGGGGTGGGGTGAGGAGGTGCCGACATGCGCGGTGAGGCTGAAGGGCTACCATGATTGACAAACTGTTTAACTATTAGCGTCGACCGTAGCGGCGGAGTCACACGAAAGCAATGCATCCATGCTTGTAAATTTCATAGGTTGCGCCTAGATTCACCTCAGTCGCGCGCGGGCTGCGCGGTCTGGTCGCGGCCGCCCCAATGCCGATCTTGACCTTTGCCTGGTCATCCCAGTTCGAGGGTGGTGACGGCGAAGACTCCCGAGACGTCGACGTCGGGCTCGCTGCGCTCGATGAGGCTGCGGACCAGGCTCGTGCCGGAGCGGGGTGGCCGACGATGAAGATGGGCTGCTTCAGCATGACATTCCCCTTTCGCTCGGAGAGTCTTGACGGGCGGGAGGCGGGTCAGGAGGGCCAGCGGGCGGCAGTGACGTGGCGGTTGGCGAGACCGGCGACGGTGATGACCGCCTGGATGCCGGCGATGAGCAGGACCGCGCCGGTGACGCCGGCGACCTGCAGGGCGAGACCGCCGACGAGGGAGCCGAGCGGGGAGCCGACGCCGATGAGCGTGAAGGTGGCCGAGATGGCGCGGCCCCGGCGGTGGTCGGGGGTCTGCCGGAAGATCAGGATGTCGACCAGGATCTTGAGCGCCGGCAGGCCGAGGGCGGCGACGAAGAGCATCGCGAAGACCCAGACCGCACCGTACGGCAGGGCCAGCAGGCCGACCGCGACCGTGGTGAGGGCGGAGGCGGTGAGCAGGATCGCGCCGGGACGCACCACCTTGGTGAGCCGGGGGACTCCGACCGCGCCGAGCAGCATGCCGATCGCGGTGCCGCTGACGGCGAAACCGATGTGGCTCGCGGGGGCGCCCTGCCGCTGCATGCTGTAGACCACGATCAGGATGCCGGCGGTCACGCTGAAGTAGAAGATGCTGACCAGGGCCAGCGCGGCGCGCAGCAACCGGTCGGCGACCAGCTCACGTATCCCGGTGAAGGCGGTGGTGATCGGGGCCCAGGCACTGCGGATGGTCTGGTCCCTGTGCTCCACGGCCGGGATCTTGACGATCAGCGCGCAGACGAAGGAGATGGCGAAGCCGGCGATCGCGGTCACGAACGGGAAGGCGCGGGCCGCGACGAACAGGGCGCCGCCGAGCGGGGGACCGGCCAGCGCGGCGACCCCGCCGCGGACCTCGTCCTGGCTCAGCGCGGTGGTGAGCTGCTCGTCGGGGACGACCGCGCGGATCATCAGCATCCGGGCGGTGGCGCCGAAGGCGCTGGCCATGCCGAGCACGACCGCGACGACCAGCAGATAGGCGATGGTCAGCACGCCGGCGACCAGGCCGGCCACGATGGCGCCGATGGCGAGAGCGCGGACGGCCTCCGCGATCAGCAGCACCCGGCGGCGGTCCCAGCGGTCGATCAGCACGCCGGCGGGCAGCCCGACCAGGATGATCGTGCCGACCTGGACGAAGCCGAACAGTCCCGCCAGGGCCGGAGAGCCGGTGAGCGCCAGGATCAGCAGCGGATAGGCGACCTCGACGACCTCGAGGCTCAGGTTGGCGGCGGCGGCGCCGACCCACAGCAGCTGGAACCGGTGGTTGCGGCGCAGCGGGACGGGCGTCCTCATGGTAGAAGTTTTCAATTCACCCGAAGCGCCATGTTCACGTTGGTCTGACCGTTCACTGTTGTTCAAGCTTTCACCCATTCGTGAATGCTAGCATCGAGGGTGAACGTTGGCCACGAGTTAAAAGGAGGTCTCCCATGGCCCAGCCCAGCGGCCCCACCGAGCCGGAGGTCGTTCGCGAGGTCAGCGACGTCGAGACGCTCAAGGCGCTGTCCGACCCCATCCGGCTCGGCATCATGCGCTCGCTGATGGAGGACACCAGTTCGACGTACACGGTGAAGGAGATCGCGCAGCGGCTCGGTGAGCCCACGACGAAGCTCTACCGGCACATGAAGGTGTTGGAGGCGGCCGACCTCATCCGGGTGGCGAGCACCCGGATGGTCTCCGGGATCCAGGAGAGTCAGTACCGCGTCGCCCAGCTGGCGGTGCGGCTCAGCCGCGATCTGCTGTCAGCGCCGGGGAACGCCGGCGAGCTGGCGGAGGCGTTCGGCGCGACGCTCGACGACTTCCGCGAACGGCTGGTCCGGGACATCCTGGCCGGCCGGCTCGGCGCGGCGTCAGGGGCCGAACAGACGTCGAGCGCGCCGACTCCGATGGTCGTCGCGCTCGACAGGAAGCTCTCCCCGGAGCGTGCCACCGAGTTCCGATCCCGGCTGCACGACCTGATGGAGGAGTTCAACCGGCCCGACGACGACTCCGCCGCCGTCGTGCCGATCGAGTTTCTGCTGATGTTCTGGTCACCCCGCGACCCCGACTGAGCTCACGCGTGGGCGGTCAACGTCTCACTGATCAGAAAAGCCAGGTCCAGTGCCTGGTCGTGGTTCAGCCTCGGGTCACTGGCCGGCCGGTTTCGGGGCGGCGACAGCGAGGTGGCGGAGGGATACCGTGCCGCGCAGTCGCTGTCGCCGCCACCGGCGCCCGGTGCACGTCAGCGTTCCCACGACCATCACCCGGTCGTAAGAGCGGCTCGGCAGGATCAGCTCGACCCGGGCGGCGTGCAGCCGTCCCCACCAGGACCGCACGGACGCCAACGGCTCCAGCAGATGTGCCGAGCCGGGTACGTCCAAGGCCACCCGGCTGGGCAGGCGTAGCCGGAGCAGCCAGTGACCCGGCTTGGCCGGTGGCCGTCGACGGTGCAGCACCATCCACCCGGCGGGCAGAGACCGGGCCTTCTGCGACACGAGGGCGTACGCGGTGGTCCGCCGCTGGGGCCACCGCTGCAGCTCGGCGGGCAGCCCGTTGACTCCGTGTCGGGCGCCGGAGCAGCGTAGGACGACGGTGCCGTCGGCGGTGGGCTGCTCGGCGGGCGTGCCGGTGCCGTCCAGCCCCCGCGCCTCGCTCAACCAGGCGTGGGAGAGCCAGCCGGCGGGCAGCAGGTACACGCCGGACGCGGTGACCAGGTGCTGCATGCTGGCCGGTACCCGACCCGCCAGGTCCGCCAGGGCGACGGCGCCCTCGGGTTCGATCCGGAGTTTCAACAGGTTCTCGCCGGGCCGAAGCTGGTCGATCGCCGGCGGCTGCAACGAGCCCAGCAGGTACAGGTGCGGGCTGGGTATGCCGGTGGTGACCGCCTCTTTCGGCGATGCGGTGCTGGACACGTACAGGTCGAAGGCGTGCGCGTTGACAGGCGAGTCGGGGGGTAGCCACTCCAGACCGGACGGTCGACCATCGGCGGGGCGGTTGACGGTGGCGGGGCGGACCACGGGGGGCGGAGCCGGGGTTTGCACCGCCTCGATGGCGGGGAGCGGCGCGGGGGGTGGCACCGCCTGCTGCCACGGCGTGTCGCGGAGACGGGGGTCGGAGCCGACGGTGAACAGCCGACCGTCCACCGTGAACGCCGCCTGCTCGGTTTCGGCCGCTCCGCGTGGCGGGCACGGCCGCCAGGTGGTGGTGCGGCCGGACTCGTCGTAGGCGACGAGGTCGGCGTGCTCGCTCGCCACCTCGACCACGCCGCCGGGCGGCGGAGTCCACAGGGTGGCGCCGGTGGCGTCGGCCAGCGCGTGGAGGTTGCCGGTCAGCTGCTCCCGTTCGGTCGGATCGGTCGGCCAGGCGAGCCACAGCCTGGCGTGGGCGCCGTAGAGCGGTAGGTCGGCGAGTACTCCGGCGAGCGAGCGCCCGTTGTGGACCTGCTGGCCGCCGTGGTAGTCGCCGACGAGGAAGGCGCCCGAGCGGACCGTGACCCCGATGGTGGCGAGGGCCGGGTCGCCGTGCGGGCGCAGCCGGGCGGCGGCGGCACGGCGGGCGGTGAAGTCCGACCGGGTGGCCAGCACGACCCCGTCCGGCAGGGGTAGCGTGACGACGCCGGTGTGCGGCCGCACCTCTCCGTCGGCCAGCTGGAACCAGCCGGGCAGCGTCGTCGCCCGGCCGGAAGGCTGGACGACCAGCCAGTCCACCGGCTCGCCCGACTCGTCGACGGGCACGGCGTGCCCCGGACCCTGTCCGGCGGCCGGCCGGTCGCTGAGTCGGGCGTGGGCCGGGGTGATGAGAACGTCGCGGCCGAGCAGCCCGGCCAGCTCGGTGAAGAACGCGGCGTGTGAGGCACCGTCGTCGAGCAGCACGCGGACGTCCTCACCGGCTGCTCCGCGGTTGATGACCAGGTCGGCGACCTGATCGGCGGTCAGGGGCCGGTACCCGGTGCCGGGGCGCACGAGGCCGCCGTCGACAGCCTCCAGCCGCACGTCGACCAGGCCGTTGACGCCTCGGTACGCGGTCGTGCGCGTCGCTGAGCGGCCGGTCGGTGCAGGGATGGTTGTCATCGCGTGCCGCCTCCGTCTGTCGTCCCGGGTTTGCCAGGTTCCCGCCCTTCTACGGATGAGCGGCCGATCTGAGTCAATGCCGGGACCGACGCGGCACTTTTTTCAAAGAAATATGCCGATCCGTTGAAGGGTTCGCAGGGCCCGCTCGTAGCTGGGGGGCGAGGAGCGCGCCCGGGGCATGCCCGGTCGTGTCGGCGACGGTGAGGAGCGCTCTACGGTGTCGGGCGGTGCGGAAACGTCCAGGACGGCCGGAGCCCCGGCGGGGGCGGAGACGGCCCCTGACGAGGCGTTGTACGTCCTGACGCAGGAGTACAGCTCCGCGCTGCTCAGCTACCTGATCAAGCTGCTGCAGGGTGACCGGCACAAGGCGGAGGACATCGTGCAGGAGACGCTCATCCGGGCCTGGCGGCATCCGCAGGCCAGGGGGGCGAGCGGCACGTGGAGCCGGCAGTGGCTGTTCACCGTCGCCCGGCGGATCGCGATCGACCACATCCGGGCGGCGCAGGCCCGGCCGGGTGAGTTGGCCGACGAGCGGCTGGACGCCCGGGCCGGTCCCGCGAACGACATCGAACGAATGATCGACATTCGTGAGGTACGCGAGGCGGTGCGGTCCCTGCCGGAGCGGCTGCGGCAGGTACTCATCGAGGTGTACTTCCGGGAGAGCTCGGTCGCCGAGGCGGCCGAGGTGTTGCGGGTGCCGCCCGGCACGGTCAAGTCCCGGACGTACTACGCGGTCCAGGCGCTGCGTGAGGCGCTGCTGAGTCGGGGCTTCGTGTCGCGTACGAGTGATTCGTACAAATGAATGGCTCTTGTGGAGGGAGACGCGCGGTGCGCGGTGGAAGGCAGCGGTTCCCGGCTCTGGTCCTGGTGATCGTCATGGGCGTTCTGGGGGCCGGACTGGCGGGTGCGGCCGGGTCGGCGGCGGCCGCGGAGCCGGACTACGTGAAGTACTACACGGTCGCCGCCTCGTACCAGGGCAAGCCGGAGGACCTCGCGGAGATCGCGGGGCGGTTCCTCGGCTCGTCGAACCGGGCGGCCGACATCTACAACCTCAACGTGGGCCGGCCGCAGCCAGACGGCGGCGCCGTGACCAGCCACACCAACCTGCGCGCCGGGTGGCAGCTCGTCCTGCCGTGGGACGCGGTCGGCGACGGCGTGCGGCACGGCACTCTGCCGACGACCGCCGGGGCCGCCCCTCCGCCCCGCGTCAAGCCCGGCGGCCCGGACCAGACGGCGGGGCAGAAACCGCCGGCCCAGCGCCTGGCGGACCCGGGCGGCGCGAAGTCGTCGCCGGCGACCAAGACCAAGTCGAAGTCCAAGCCGAAGGGGTCCTGCCAGGCATCCGGTGGGTCCAGCTCGCAGACCGACTGGGCCTTCCTGCGGCTTGCCCCCGACCAGGCGTGGGCCCACACCCGCGGTCAGGGGCAGATGGTCGCGGTCGTGGACTCCGGCGTGGACGCGAACCTCGCGCCGCTGCGGGGACATATGGCCGTCGGCGCCGACGTGGTCAGCGGCCGCGGCAACGGGGGCGCCGACTGCCTCGGTTCGGGTACGGCCATGGCCGCCATCATCGCCGCGCAGCCCGCCCAGGGCAGCAACCTCGTCGGTCTCGCGCCGGACGCCACCATCATGCCGGTCAAGGTGGTCACCAACTCGCCGCGTCCGCGCCCCCGCGACGAGGTCACCGCGATCGAGGTGGCCGTCGCGGCCGGCGCCACGGTCATCGCCCTCGGCGCGTACGTCGACGTCGCCGACAAGGGTGTGGCGAAGGCGGTCGCCAACGCGTTGGCACACAACGTGGTCGTCGTGGTCGGCGCGGCCGCCCCCGGCGCCGGAGGTGTCAGCGCCGAGGAGGCGGCCAAGGGGGTACTCCGGGTGGGTGCCGTGGGCGTGGATGGCCAGGCGGCGGCCAAGTACCAACCCGGAGCGGTGGACGTGATGGCGCCCGGCGCGAACGTGACGACCCTCGGCATCACCGGGGTCGGTGCCACCACCGTCAGCGGAACCCAGTACGCGGTGGCCTTCGCGGCCGGTGAGGCGGCGCTGGTGCGTGCGGCGTATCCGAACCTGAGCGCCGGTCAGGTGGTCCATCGGGTGAAGGTCACCTCGGACCCGCAGGGTGGCGGCCAGGCGCCGGACGCGAAGCACGGATGGGGATTGATCAACCCGGCC
Source organism: Actinoplanes sp. NPDC051346 (assembly GCF_040682215.1). NCBI lineage: Bacteria > Bacillati > Actinomycetota > Actinomycetes > Micromonosporales > Micromonosporaceae > Actinoplanes > Actinoplanes sp. NPDC051346. Next base: position 106,186 of record NZ_JBFBAJ010000006.1, read on the forward strand.
TCGGCGGTCACGACGGTACTGGCGGAGGAAAAGACCGACGCCCCGACGCTCGCGGAAAGCGGCAGCCGGTCCCACCAGTCCGGCGCCGGCCAAGTGGTGGTGCTGGTGCTGGTCACCGTCGTTGGCGCGGCGGTCGTGCTGCTGGTGGTCCGGGTACGGCGCTTGGTGCGCACCTCGGCCGACGAGCCGGAGGACGGGCCGGTGGCGTCGGAACCCGCGGACACCGACGCGGACACCGCGCCGAGCGGTCCGCGGAAGGACAGTCACGACGACCGCGCGGTCGCGGCCCGCTGAGCCCCACATGTACGGACGGACATGAGTGCCTTCCCGATCGTCCGCGGACGGGTCACCGGTATCGCCCAGGGTGCTAGACATTGACACCGATAGTTCCCGGACGTGAACCCGAGGGTCCCATTCATCGTCCTTGCCGCGACATACCCGCGGTCGGGTGAGGGGGATGGCCGATGCGCTGCGACGGGTGGCGGTGTGCGGTAGACGTCGCGTTGGCGGTCCGGCTGTCACCGAGGGGGAGGCGGTTGTGTCGTGTTGACTCGCGTTGGCTCGGCTCCACTCGAGGCGTCGGAGGGTCCGGAGGACGGCAGCGGTGCGGCGTGGATGCGGGCGGTGTACGCCGCCCACGCGGGACCGCTCTACCAGTACCTGTTGCGCCTGACGCTGGGCAAACAGCATCTGGCCGAGGATCTGTTGCAGGAGACCCTCTTGCGGGCCTGGCGCAAGGCGCGGACTCCGGGCGACGACGTGGCCGCGCTGCGGCCGTGGCTGTTCACCGTCGCCCGGCGCATCGCCATCGACCAGGCGCGGGAGCGCCACGTCCGGCCGATCGAGGTGAAGGTGGACGCGGCCGAGTTCCTCGCCACCGACGACCAGGTCGACCAGGTGGTCAACGGGCTGACGGTGCGGGAGGCCATGGTCACGTTGAGCGTGGACCATCGCACCGTACTGATCGAGATCTTCTACTGCGGACGGACGGCGCGTGAGGTCGCGGAGCGGCTCGGCATTCCGGAAGGGACCGTCAGGTCGCGGGCACACTACGGCCTGCGAGGGCTTCGTGCGGCGCTGGGTGCGGCGGGTACGTGACACATCGGTGCGGGCGCGACTGACGACCGTGGCGGTGATCGTCGCCCTGGTCACGGTGACGCACCCCGGACCGGCTGTCGCGAAACCGCCGCCTGGCCCGGGCCACGCGAAGTACTACGTCGTCGGCACGTCGCCCACCGGTCAGCCGCAGTACCTGTACGACATCGCGGTCCGGACGTTGGGCAACGGCAAACGCTACCCGGAGATCGTCAAGCTCAACGCCGACCGGCCGCAGCCGGACGGCGACCGGCTCACCGACCCGCTACGGCTGCACGTCGGCTGGATCCTCGTGCTGCCGGCCGACGCGTCCGGGCCGGGGGTACGCGTCGGCGCGCCGCCCACGGTGCCGCCGGCCACCACCGGCGCTCCGCAGGCGGCGAGCGGCTCACCGCAGCCGGGTCCCGCGCCGGTCGGTGCGGGCCACGGTTCGTGGCGCGATACGCCGGCCGTGCGCTGGGGCGGCGTGGCGTTGGCGGTGATCCTCGCGTTGCTGGCCGGGACGTTCGTGGCCGCACCGCCCCGCCGGCGCCGCCCGCGACCGCCTCGGCCCGCGGTCGCGACCGTGGGCGTGACGACCGTCGGCCCGAGCAAACCGACGGAGCCGCCCGGCAGTTTGGTCCCGGTCCCGGCCCCGGTCCTGGCTGCGGTCCCGGTCCTGGCTGCGGCGCCGGTCCCGGCCGCGGTACATGGTCCGGACGGCGCGGCGGCCGGGGTCGCGGCGGTCGCGACCGTCCCGGCGGCTGTCGACGCCCGGCAGGCGGGCATGCCGGGCGAGGCCATTCCGGAACTGTTGGTGACCCGGGTGACGTGCGAGCAGGACGAGCTGAGCGTCTCGCTGCTCGGCGCGCGAGGAGAGGCGGACGAGCCTGCCTTCGTATGGTGCGGCACGGACGAACCGACCCCGGACGGTCCCGCGTTCGTGTTGCTGGGCGATCACGGCGGGCGCCGGCTCTACGTCGACCTCACCCGTACCCCGGACGTGCTCACCGTCACCGGGGAGACGGAGAACTGCCGCCGGGTCGCCCGCCGGCTTGCCGAGCGCGTCGCCACGGCGGGAGCCGACGTTCTCGTCCTCTCCGGCGCTCTGGGCGACCAGCCGCCGTCGGGCGCACGCGCCCTGGACGAAATCCCGGCCGAGCCGCCGGAACCGGCGAACCGGTTCGGGGTCGTGTTCTGTGCCGGCCCGGGCGCCACGGCGTCCGCCCGCCGGCTGGCCACCGCGAACCCCGGAAGGCTGCTCCCGATCCTGCTGGGTGAGGTGCCCCGCGCCCGCTGGTCGGTCGGAGTGCGGGTTCGGGTTCCGACAGGCCAGGAGACCGTCGACAGTGGCACCCCGGGGAGAAAATCGTGACGTCGAGTGAACCACCGGCGCCGCGCTACGTCGTAGAGGGAGAGATTCGGCTACGACTTCGGACGCGGAGGGACTGGTGCCATGAGCGAGCGCTGCGAGCGGGGCGCGCAGACGCAGGTACGCGATCTGCTTGGCTTGTATGTGCTCGGTGGTCTGCGGGGTGCTGGGCTGGACGCGGTGGAGGCCCACCTCGCCGAGTGCGAGAGCTGTTGCGCGGAGGCGGACTCGCTCGGCGTGGTGGCCGAGGCGATGCTGCGGCTGACTCTCGCCGATGTGCGGGACCTGCACCCTCAGGGCCCGACGGCGGCCGAGTCGCCGCCACCGGCGCCGCCCGCCACGCGAGGGTCACCCGGCCGACCGCGGAGCCGCCCGCACCGCGCGCTGCTGGTCCGGACCGGGGCGGGCGAACGGCGGATCCAGGCACCCGTCAGCGTAGCCATGGTCGGCGTGCTGCTCGTCCTGTCCGCGGGCGTGGCGCTCGGACTGCGCCTGGGCGGTCAGCCGGGCGACCACTCGCGACCGACCGTCCCGGTCGCGGCTACCGCGACCGCCTCCGACCCCTCCAGCGGTGCGTCCCTGTCGGTGTCCGTGGTCGGCAACGGGCCCGGCACCGACGTGCGGGCCACCGTGGTCGGCCTGCGGGCCGGTGCCAGATACGAGTTGTTCGCCGTGACCACCGATGGTCGGACCTTCGTGGTGTGTGGCTGGGTGGGCGCCAGGGAGGTGCGGGATCTCGAGGGAACCGTCCCGGCCTTCGAGTCGACGCTCGCCTTCTTCACCGTCGTGCATGGCGATGGAAGCGCCGTGGTGTCGGCGCACCTCGCCCGCGATCCTGCTCCGCGCAGGAGCGGTCCGTGATCCGGTTTGCCTTCTCGGCTCGTCGTCGTATTGATTCCGTCTTACTAGGAGAATAGTCATGGCAGCGACTCCCTCGCGGTGGAAGAACCGCCTCACGGCCGGGGCGGGCCGCCGGGCACGTCAGGCCCTCTTGGACGGCCTGCTCGGCGGGCGTCACAGGTGGACGGCCCTGGGTGCGGTCCTGCTTCTGGTGGCGGCCGTGGGCGGCACCTCGAGCGACGGCCGGTTCGGTCTGGCCGCGGCCGACGGGACTACCCCGGTGCCGGTGCCGGCCGACCAGGTGGAAACCGTCGTCACCGCGGCGCTGTCCTGCCCGGTGCTGACCGGCCCCCGGCTCGCCGCGCAGATCATGGCTACCACCGGCTTCCAGGCCAGCGCGGCGAGCGCGAACGGCGGCCAGGGGCTGGCCGGCATGGATGACGCCGCATGGAAGAAGTGGATACCGTGGCAGGGCGCGAAGCGTACCGATGACCGGGCGAACATCCTGGCGCTGGCTCATCAGACGTGCGAGTTGGCCGGTCAGGTGCGCGCCGCGAACATCGGCGGCGACCAGTGGCTGGCGGCGGTGGCCGCCACCCGGGTGGGTTTGCCGGCCATAGTCGCGGCCAAGGGAATACCGGCCAGCGCGCGGAACTTCGTGGACCTCAACAGCTCGTACGCCAACTGGTATGCCAGCCGCCCCGAGTTCCGCGGCCCGAACGTCGGCCCGTCCGCCTCGGCCGCCCCGTCCGGCTCGACCACCGTCGACGCACGACGGGTACCCGACGCGTACGTCGCGGACATCGTGCGCGCCGGCCACATCTGCCCGACGGTCACCCCGGCCCGGATCGCGGCCCAGTTGATGGCCGCCTCCAAGTTCGACCCCAACCTGCGGTCCGCCACCGGCGGCCAGGGCATCGCGCAGTTCACGCCGCAGACGTGGCAGCAGCACGCCGGGCCGAAGGCGCCGGCGAACGTGTCACCGTGGAACCCCAGCTCGGCGATCACGACGCTCGGCCAGGCGCTGTGTGACCTGAGCACCCAACTGGCGCCGCTGACCTCGTCGGACGCGTACGTGCTGGCGCTGGCCGCCCACCGGTGGGGCGTCACCGCCGTGCGCCAGGCCGGCGGGCTACCGCCGTCCCCCGTCCTGTTGAGCCAGATCCAACAGACGATGGGCTATGTCGACTACTACTCCGGGGACACCAGGCTGGACCCGGCGGCATCCACCCCGACCTCACCGCCTCCCTCGCCGTCCGCGTCCGCGTCGCCGTCCGCGTCCCCCTCGCCGTCCCCGCCGGCGTCTCCGTCCACGTCGCCGGCGGAGTCTCCCTCGCCGCCGTCGCGTCCGACGTCGTCGCCGAGGCGCGTCCCGACACTCACGACCTCGACACCGACCGTGGAGGACGGCGAGTCGATCACCTTCTCGTACAGCACGCCGCCGGCCATGAACAGCTCCACGAACTGGATCGGCGTCTACAGGCCGGGCGACACACCCGGCGACGAGCACTCCACCGCCTGGCAGTACACACCGGGCACCAACAACATCGTCACCTTCACCGCCGACTTCGGCCGGGGAGACTACGACGTCTACTACTTCAGCAACGACGGCTACACCATCCTTGCCGGCCCGGTAACCATCTGCGTCTGGTAACGACGTCGAGTTTCGATCTACCAGTTCGGTTCACGGCGGCCCCGTCGACGACGGGGCCGCCGCGCCGTGCGGTCACTCGGTGGGCAGGAACGAGTTCTTGTCCGCCCGGACGTACGTCTGTACGGCCAGGTTCATGTATGACGTGAAGTCGCCGACCAGACGCACCGTATCCGCGATGGACAGCAGCGCCTTGTCCAGGCTCTCCGCGATGACCGGCGTCTCGGCCGCGAGAGACTTGTCGGCCTCATTGCTCGTTACGGGGCCCGGACCTTGTGAGGCGACGTTCCAGGTCTGGGTCTCACCGAGGTCGCCGCCATGCTTCTGCTGGAAGATCCAGCCCTTCTTCGCGTTCGTCGAGTTCCTCAGCGATTCGTACGAGTTCACCGCGGTCTCCGCATGGGGCAGCACGGCGCTCTGCGCCTCGCGGATGGTCTCCACGGTCACCGAGAAGGGAGGTACCTCCGGTGGCGGACCCTTGGGCTCCTCACCGTCGCCCTTCAGGTTCGGGATATCGCCGGTAGCCGGCAGTGGCCAGCCCGGGGCGTTCATCTCCAGCGTCGGCGGATTGACGTCGGGCGGTGGCTTCTTGTCGTCGTCGGCCATTGAACCTCCTCGTTGTCGGCTATTCCGCGTCAACGCCGACGTGCTCCGGCACGTCGGCCGGCAGCAGCATGCTCAGCTGCTCCTTCGTCGGGATGCCGACATCGGCGACCCGGTAGGCGTGCCGCTCGGTCATCTCCTGGAAAACCTGCCGCGCGAAGCGGCCGTTGCCGGATCCGTTGCCGGCGTCGGCGGACGAGAAGTACACCGCCAACGCCTCGACCGTGACGCCGGGCAACTCGTAGTCGTGCTCGCGGGCCTGCTGCGCGACGATCTGGACCAGCTCGTCCGGCAGGTAGTCGTCAAAGGTGAGCGTGCGGTTGAAGCGCGACGACAAGCCAGGGTTGGCCGCGATGAAGCGGCCCATCTGGTCCGGGTATCCGGCCACGATCACCACGACCTGGTCGCGGTGGTCCTCCATCAGCTTGACCAGCGTGGAGATCGCCTCCTGGCCGAAGTCGCTCGACTGGCCGTCCGGCACGAGGGCGTAGGCCTCGTCGATGAACAGCACGCCGCCCATCGCGCGCTTGAACGCCGCCTGCGTCTTCGGGGCGGTGTGTCCGACGTACTCGCCGACGAGGTGTCCGCGGTCCACCTCGACCAGGTGCCCCTTGGCGAGCATGCCGAGGGCGTTGAGGATCTGCCCGTACAGCCGCGCGACAGTGGTCTTACCGGTGCCGGGGTTGCCGGCGAAGACGAGATGGCGTGACAGCGGCGGCGGAGCGAGCCCCATCTCCTGGCGCCACTTCACCATCTGCATCAGCTTCACCAAGGTACTGACGTCGTGTTTGGCCCGGGCGAGACCGACGAGGCCGTTGAGCTGATGGAGCAGGCTGTCCAAGTCCATCTCGTTCGGTGTGCCAGCCGCCTCGGGTGCCGACGAACCGCCGGGCTGACTGGTGAGCACCCGAGGTGCGGCCGTCGTGGTCGCCGGCATGCTGACTGACCGTACGTTGCTCGTCGAGCAGTCGATGAACGTCGGCTCCCCGCCGTCCGCCACACTGAGGTCGCGTTCGGTGTTGTCGACGTGGCAGCGCCGTACGCGAGGATTCGCACGCTCGCCGACGAACAGCGCCGGGAGCTGGCTCGCCGAAATGGACACGTCGTCCAGCGCGCCGCGGGCGTCCGCGGCCAGGTAGACCCCGTTCTTGCCGCAGCGTTCGATGCGCAGGGTGTGCACGATCGGCCTGGCGGCGCTCCACACCACCAGGCCGCTGCCGCCCGCGTCCAGGATCGCGCAGTCCTCGATGGTCGCGGCGCTGTCGCGGTCGAGGAAGATTCCGGCGCCGCCGCTCTCGGCGAACCGGCTGTCGCGTACCGTCGCGTCGGAGCCGGGGGCGATCTCCATGCCGGCCTGGCCGGCGGTGCCGACCGAGCAGTCCTCGAACAGCGGCCGGTGCGACGTCTCCACCCGGATCCCAACCGCCACGTGCTCGATGGAGGCGTGCCGCACGGTGGCGTCGCCATCGTCCTCGACCTGCACACCGCTCATCTTGGCGTTGTCGATCTTGCCGCCGGTCATCCGCAGAATGGACCGGCCGGTCACCCGCACTCCGTGCTGTGGCGTCCCGGACAGCGTGCACTGGTCGAGCTCCGCCGCGGCGCTACCGGCCAGATGCACCGCGCTGAACGCCGAGCCGCTCAGCACGCACCGGCGCAGGACGCCGCGAGCGTCGCCGTCCAGGAAGACGGCGTTGGCGCCGGCGCGGGTCACCGTACATTCGGAGGCCTCCATGCGGGCCGCGCCCCGAGCGACCAGGCCGGTGCTCCCGCTGAGATTCACCCGGCACTCGTCGAGGGCGATCCGCCCACCCGACTCCGCATAGAACCCGCTGCGTCCAGCGCTGTCCACGGTGGATCTGCGAACGGTCATCCGCGCCGCACCGTACGCCGCCAGGCCGTGCGACCCGCTGCGCACCACGGTCGTCTCGGTGACCTCGGCAACACAGGTGTCCTCATCCGCCCCGGCGTCCGCGCTGGCCGAACCGCCCTCGCCCGGTGTCGGGCCGACCAGGCGGATGCCGTCGCCGGCGGTGTCGTTGACCCGCCCGCCGCGCAGCACCACCCGCGCCTCCTCCTGCGCGTGCACGCCGACGCCGCCGGTATGACCGATCTCGCAGTTGTCCAGCTCGGCCGAGGCGCGCTCGGACAGCACCAGGCCATTGCCGGTCGGCCGGCTGACCGTGGAGTCGCGCAGCACGGCTCGCGCCGACTGCCCGACCAGGACGGCGTCACCGTCGATGTCTTCGATCGTGGACCCGATCACGGCGACTTGTGCGTTGCCGCGCACGCGCAGCCCGGTGCCCGTGGCCGAGTGGATGCGGCACCCGTGCAACACCGACTTGGCCCAGCCCTCCGCCTCCACCCAGCCGACCGAGACGTCACAGTCCACCATCGTCAGCGTCCCCGCGCTGATCTGCACCGCCGCGCCGGACGGGCCGCCGCGTACCGTCAGACCGTGCACCGTCGCCTCGCCGGCCCTGCTGACTAGCGCCGGACCGTTCGTTGAGATCAACTCCACGGCGCCGCGCTCGCGGTCGGCGACGATGCTGACGTCACGGTCGATGACGACGCATTCGTGGTACGACCCGGGGCCGACACTGATGACAGAACCGCTGCTCGCGGCGCGCAGCGCCGCCCCTATCGTGCGATGGCTTCCCCAACCCTTGGCGGCGACGCGTTGCGTTGCACGACCCGCGATCGGTCGCGGGCGCGGCGGTGTGGTGGCAACCATGACCGTCTAACGGACGCCGAAGGTCGGCGGTTCACGGGGTCACCTCTTTTGTCGTCCGAATCGGTCACTGCCGCGTCCCCACGACTGTCTGGCAGGCTACGGTTCGCGCCCGCGTCGTCAGATCCGCGCGGCAACGTCCGTGGATGTCCGCGGTCCATGAGGAGCTCGTCGATGCCCGATCAGCAGAGGACCCAGCCGGACGGCTCAGTCGTCGACTACGACGCGTCCGGCCGCGCCATGTGTCAGACCTGGCCCGATGGGCGGGTCACGACGTTCGAGTACCGCGGCGACCAGTACGTTGCGACGACTGGTGATCAGCATGTGCTCTATGACGCCAACGGCTCTGTGATCAAGCAGTGGCAGGGCAGCGACGAGTCTTCGGCTGCTCTGTATCACCGGCTCGACGGTGGGCACTATTCGCTGACGTCTCCGGACGGGACGGTGACGGAGTATCTGTCTGACGGTCACCTGGTGCAGCAGACCACGGGCGGTCAGATCACGACGTTTGAGTACCGGGGCGACAACTATGTCGCGACGACTGGTGATCAGCATGTGTTGTATGACGCTAACGGCACTGAGATCAAGCAGTGGCAGGGCGGCGACGAGTCGTCGGCGTCGTTCTACCACAAGCTGGGCAACGGTGATTACACGCTGACCGATCCGAACGGGGCCGTCACCGAGTTCACCGACGGTGGTCATCTGGTGCGGCAGACGGGTGCGGATGGCAAGGTCACGACGTTTGAGTACCGGGGCGACAACTATGTCGCAACGACTGGTGACCAGCATGTGTTGTACGACGCTAACGGCAATGAGGTCAAGCAGTGGCAGGGTGATGATGAGTCGTCGGCGGCGTTGTTCCACAAGCTGGGCAACGGCAATTACACGCTGACCGATGCGAGGGGGACCACGGAGTACAGCGCCGATGGTCATCTGGTGCGGCAGGTTGGCGACAACGGCCAGGTCACCACGTTCCAGTACTGCGACGACCAGTACGTGGCGACCACGGGTGATCAGCATGTGTTGTATGACGCTAACGGAAATGAGGTCAAGCAGTGGCAGGGTGACGACGAGTCGTCGGCGTCGTTCTACCACAAGCTGGGCAACGGTGATTACACGCTGACCAATCCGGACGGGGCGGTCACCGAGTTCGCCGACGACGGTCATCTGGTCAAGCAGACGGGCGCGGATGGCAAGGTCACGACGTTTGAGTACCGGGGCGACAACTATGTCGCAACGACTGGTGACCAGCATGTGTTGTATGACGCCGACGGCAATGAGGTCAAGCAGTGGCAGGGTGACGACGAGTCGTCGGCGGCGCTGTTCCACAAGCTGGGCAACGGCAACTACACGCTGACCGATTCCAACGGGACGATCGAGTACGCCGCTGATGGTCATTTGGTGCAGCAGACCTCGGGTGGTCAGGTCACGACGTTTGAGCACCGGGGCGACAACTATGTCGCCACGACTGGTGACCAGCATGTGTTGTATGACGCTAACGGCAATGAGGTCAAGCAGTGGCAGGGTGACGATGAGTCGTCGGCGTCGTTCTACCACAAGTTGGGCAACGGTGATTACACGCTGACCGATCCGAACGGGGCCGTCACCGAGTTCACCGACGACGGGCACCTGGTCAAGCAGACCGGCGCCGACAGCAAGGTCACCACGTTTGAGTATCGCGGCGACAACTATGTCGCGACGACTGGTGACCAGCATGTGTTGTATGACGCCGACGGCAATGAGGTCAAGCAGTGGCAGGGCGGCGACGAGTCGTCGGCGTCGCTGTATCACAAGTTGGGCAACGGTGATTACACGCTGACTGATCCGGACGGGGCGGTCACCGAGTTCACCGATGACGGTCATCTGGTGCGGCAGACGGGTGCGGATGGCAAGGTCACGACGTTTGAGTACCGTGGTGATCAGTACGTTGCCACGACCGGCGACACGCATGTGTTGTATGACGCCGACGGCAACGAGGTCAAGCAGTGGCAGGGCGGCGATGAGTCGACGGCTCAGACCTATGCCAAGCTTGATAACGGCAACTACACGCTGACCGATCCGGACGGGGCGGTCACCGAGTTCGCCGATGGCGGTCATCTGGTCAAGCAGACCGGTGCGGATGGCAAGGTCACCACGTTTGAGTACCGAGGCGACCAGTACGTCGCTACCACTGGCAACGCGCATGTGTTGTATGACGCCAACGGCAATGAGGTCAAGCAGTGGCAGGGTGACGACGAGTCGTCGGCGTCGCTGTATCACAAGCTGGGCAACGGCGACTACACGCTGACCGATTCCAAGGACACCGTCACCGAGTACACCGATGACGGTCATCTGGTCAAGCAGACCGGTGCGGATGGCAAGGTCACGACATTTGAGTACCGAGGCGACCAGTACGTCGCCACGACCGGCAACGCGCATGTGTTGTATGACGCCAACGGCAATGAGATCAAGCAGTGGGAAGGTGACGACGAGTCGTCGGCGTCGTTCTATCACACGCTGGGCAACGGGAACTACACGCTGACCGATCCGAAGGGCACGGTCACCGAGTACGCCGACGGTGGTCATCTGGTCAAGCAGACGGGCGCGGATGGCAAGGTCACGACATTTGAGTACCGGGGCGACATCTATGTCGCCACGACTGGCAACATGCACGTGTTGTATGACGCCAATGGCAATGAGGTCAAGCAGTGGGAAGGCGCCGATGAATCGTCGGCGTCGTTCTATCACACGCTGGGCAACGGGAACTACACGCTGACCGATCCGAAGGGCACCGTCACCGAGTACGCCGACGGTGGTCATCTGGTCAAGCAGACCGGCGCCGACGGCAAGGTCACCACCTTCCAGTACCGGGGCGACCAGTACGTCGCCACGACCGGCAACATGCACGTGTTGTATGACGCCAACGGCAACGAGATCAAGCAGTGGGAGGGCAACGACGAGTCGACCGCGTCGTTCTACCACAAGCTTCCCAACGGGCACTTCACGCTGACGGACCCGGCCGGGACCGTGACCGAGTACAACGAGCAGAACCAGCCGATCCTCGTCCAGAAACCGGGCCAGGTCCCCGAGACGATCCAGTGGCAGCCTGACGGCACCTACATCGTGACGCAGGGAATCGAGCACTCGAAGTACAACAGCAATGGCCAGCTGCTCAAGACGTGGACCGGTAGCGACGAGTCCGTCGCGAGCCACTACAAGTATCTGTCCAACGGCGGCCTCATTGTTACCGGTCCGGATGGCAGCACCGAATACGGCGCGAATGGTATGTCGATTACCACGACGACGCCGGACGGCAAGGTCATCAACTGGAAGGTCGATCTGCAGGCGCTCAACGACGCCATCACCTCGGTGCGGCGGGCCCGGGACGTGGTCGAGGGCGATTTGCAGAGAGTTAAGGGTGTGTTCACCGACATCCAGGGCGTGTGGAGGAGCCCGGCGGCCAATTCGTTCACGATGCTGTCCGGCGATTTCACCAAGGCGTCCACGGACCTGATGGCCACGTTGGACGAGGGGCTGCGGAGGATGCACGCGTCGTACCAGAACTATGTCACTTCTGAGGAGAAGAATTCCTCGATCATCATGCAGATCGGGAATGAGGCGCGGAAGTTGGCTGGACAGGCAGGAGGAGCGTCATGACGTATCCCGTGGCGCCACCGGACGACTACAACGGTGGTCAGAAGATCGACGTCAGTCCCTCGCAGATCTATGACTACTGCGTTTCGCTCGACAGTACGATCAATGACATCAATGCCCAGATGAAGAGCATCTCCGATACCTGGCAGGGGCTGAAGCTGGGCTGGGCTGGTCAGACCGAGACCGAGGTCGACGATTTCAACACCAAGTGGGACGCGGCCATGCTGGAGATGTTCGGCGACCCCAAGGCCGACCCGAAGAAGACACAGCCGCAGGGGCAAAGCGCACTTAGCAAGATCCAGGGTTTGGTCAAAGCGGCCGCGCACAACTATGCGAGGTCCGAGGATTCGCTCTGCAGGGACTTTCTCCAGTTCGGTGGGGGCCTGGCCGGTACGCGTGACCCCAGCGGCAACCTGCCGGACCCGCTTCCGGACCACGTCCCCACCCTGCCGTTCGGTGCGGAGCGACCGGACGGGGGCGCCGACGACGGCACCCGTGACTACCAGAATGCGCCGATCACGGAGACCAACGCCAAGAAGTAACAATCGGACGGGAATCGGCAGTGACAAGCGTCGACACGCAATATCGGGACAAGGGGATCGGTGCTCCGGGTGAGCAGCGCCGGGAGTTCGTGCGCGCGTTTTCCGAGTACGGGTGGGCCCGTCCGGGTGCCGAGCGTCCAGCGGCCCGCCCGCACGTGACGCTGATCGTCGCCACGGTGGCGACGTTGATCGCTCTGTTGGCGGGAGTGGCGATGCAATTGATCAAGCCGGTCAAGCTGAAGAAGCCAGTCGCGCCGGCCCCGCCAAAGGCCGTGACGACCTACTCCGCGGTCAGTGGCTGGGACTGTGGGGTCTTCGACGATCACGGCTTCGCCGCCGAGGGTCGCCAGTCCACGTGGGTGACCGTCGGCGAGGGTGGCTGGACCAGGGACGGGTGTCACGGCGACTACGTGGTTATCCCGTTCGCCGGCGCCGGGTCGGTGACGCCGGCGAGCGTGCAGTGGTGGTTCCGGCCGCCCACAGCCATGAAGAACTGCACCGTCCAGGTCTTCGTCCCGACACCGGACGGCTCGGTTTTCAAACCGGTCCCCTCGGTGACGTATTCGGTGCTCAACGCGCGTGGCGGCACGGAGTTCGCCCGGTTCAGCGTCCGCCAGGCCGGTTCGGCCGGCACGTGGGTCACCGGTGGCGCCTACCCCGTGACGAAGAGCGGCATCGCGGTGCGGATAACCAGCGCGGGTAAGGCGCCGTTCCACAAGGCCATGCTGGCGGTAGGGCAGCTGAAGGTGAGTTGCACAGGATGACCCGACTGGCTTTCCATCGTCCGCCGCGGTTCCTGCCGCCGCGACTGTCCACCGAGCCGATCACGCTTCAGATGCCTCCGGAGGCCGGGAGCGGCCGGAACACCGGCACCTGGCTCGCGACGATCCTTCCGGTGCTGAGTTCGGCCGGCATGGCGGGCTACATGATTACGTTCGGTCGGCCGATCCTGATCGCCTTCGGCATTCTTTTCGTGGTCGTCGCGATCGGTGTCACCATCGCCATGCGGTCACAGCTGCGCAGCGACAACCGGCGCGAGGTCCGTCGGCAGCGTCGGCGCTATCGGGTCCACCTCAACGAAGCCCGGGCTCAGGCCCGGTCCAACGCCGCTATGCAGCGCACGGTCAACGCGGTCACCCACCCCGACCCGTTGCGCCTGTGGGGGATCAGCACCTCGCTCGACCGGGTCTGGGAGCGTCGCCCGGCAGACCCCGACTTCATGCATGTACGCATCGGTCGGGGCCGGGCCGCCCTGGCCACACCGGTGGAGCTGAGCCAGCGGCTGGACCCCATGGGGGAGTACGACTGGGAGTCGCTCACTTCGGCGAAGAAGCTCGTCGCGCGGCTTGGCGGGGTGGAGAACCAGCCGGCCGTCGTCAACTTCGCCGATGCCGGCGTGGTGAGCCTGCTCGGCCCTCCGGACCGGACCGCCGGCCTGGCGCGGGCGATCCTGAGCCAGCTCGCGACCCTGCAGGCGCCGGACGACGTCCTGATCGCCGTGGAGACGTCCGGCGGCGGCGACTGGGCCTGGGCCAAGTGGCTGCCACACGCGATCGAACCCGACGGTACGAGTGAAGCCGGCGTCCTTCCGCTGGTCCGGGTCGACCCGGCCGATCTGGCCGGATACCTCGAACGTGAGATCCGCCGGCGCGAGGAGCACGTGGCGGTGCAGCGGGTCCAGATCAGCTTCGACCGTTCCCATGCGCCTCGCCTGCAGCGCCTGGTCGTGCTCTTCACCGGGTTCCAGCCGGTGTCCGAGTGGGGTCGTTCGGACCTGCTGCGGGCGCTGCTGCAGGCGGCCGGGCCGCAACTCGGCATCACCGCGTTGTTTCTGGCCCGGCGCGAACTCGACGAGCCGAGCCGGGTGGACCTGCGGATCAGGCTGACCGAGGACGGCCGCGCCGCGATGGAGGGCCGCGGCGACCTGGTCACCACCGCGGTGGACGACCTCGTGCCGGACACCATGGACGTCGGCGTGGCCGAGCTCAACGCGCGCCGGCTGGCGCCGCTGCGGCTCATCGACGAACGCGACCAGGTGCTCGCCCGTGACGTCTCGCTCACCGACATGCTGTTCGTCGGCGACCCGCTGACCATCGATCCGGCCACGCTCTGGCTGCGGCCCGACAGCAGCCGCCTGTTGCGCGTACCGATCGGAACTGACGCCGAAGGCGGCACCGTGCTGCTCGACCTCAAGGAAGCGGCACAGGGCGGCGCCGGGCCGCACGGTCTGATCGTCGGCGCGACCGGTTCGGGTAAGAGTGAGCTGCTGCGTACGCTGGTCAGTGGTCTTGCCCTGACCCACTCTCCCGAGGTGCTCAGCTTCGTACTCGTGGACTTCAAGGGCGGTGCCGCGTTCGCGCCGTTGGCGGGCCTGCCACACGTCGCGGGTCTGATCACCAACCTGGTCGACGACGCCGCGATGATCAGCCGGGTGCACGCGGCGCTGCTCGGGGAGCAGCAGCGCCGGCAGCAGATGTTGCGCGACGCGGGCGACGTGGACTCCATCCGGGAATACCAGACCCGGCGCGCCGCCGGTGTCACCAAGCCGGACGGCACCGAGCTCGAGCCGATGCCGTACCTGATGATCATTGTCGACGAGTTCAGTGAGCTGCTGTCCGGCCGTCCCGAGCTGGTAGACCTGTTCGTTCAGATAGGCCGGGTCGGTCGAAGCCTCGGCATGCATCTGCTGATGGCGACCCAGCGGCTCGAGGAGGGCCGGCTGCGCGGCCTGGAGTCGCATCTGTCGTACCGGATCTGCCTGCGTACGTTCTCGGCGAGCGAGAGCCGCGCGGTCATCGGCACCACCGACGCCTACCAGCTGCCGTCGATCCCGGGCTCGGCCTACCTGAAGGTCGCCGAGTCCGTCTACCTGCGACTGAGGGTCGCGCACGTTTCCGCGCCGTACCTCACCAGCGCGCAGCGCACCGAGGCCGGCGGCCTGGTGAAGGCGGTGGTCCCGTTCGACGTCGCGCCGCTGCCCGATCCGCCCGCCGAGGCTGGCGCCGAGGAAGCGGACGACGACACGCAGACGCCGTCCGGGCCGACCGAGCTTCAGGTGCTGATCGATCGGATGAAGCCGCTCGCCGCTCCGGCCCACCAGGTGTGGCTGCCGCCGCTGCCGGAGGTGATCCCGCTCGACCTGCTGCTCGGCGCGCCTGCCGTGAGACCCGGCCGGGGGCTGTGCGCACCTGAGTGGCCGGGCGCCGACATGAAGGTCGTCCTCGGTGTGCTGGACCGCCCGCTGCACCAGGACCAGCAGCTGCTGGTCATGGACTTCGGCGGCACGCAGAGCAACCTCGCCCTGGTCGGTGCGCCGCAGACCGGCCGCAGCACCCTGCTGCGCACGGCGATGCTGTCCGCCATGCTCACCCACACGCCGGAGGAAATGCAGTTCTACTGCATCGACTTCGGCGGTGGCACGCTGCACCCGTTCGTGTCCACGCCGCACGTCGGCTCCGTGGCCGGCCGCAGCGACGAGGAACTGGTGCGGCGTACCTTCGCCGAAATTCAGTTCCTGATCGGTGAACGGGAACAGCAGTTCCGCTCCCTCGGCGTCGACTCGATCGCCGAGTTCCGGGCCCGGCGCGCCGCGGGCCGCCTGCCGAAGGGCACCCGCACGGCCGACGTGTTTCTGATGATCGACAACTGGGGCGGCCTGCGCGCCGCGTTCGAGGAAGCCGACCCGATCGTCACCGAGATCGCATCGCGTGGCCTTGGTGTGGGTGTGCATCTGGTACTCACCGCCGGCCGCTGGATGGAGATCCGGCCGGCGTTGCGCGACTCCATCGGCACCCGCATCGAGCTGCGACTCAACGACCACAACGACTCCGAAATCAACCGCAAGCTCGCCGGGCAGATCCCGACCGGCGTCCCCGGCCGCGGTGTGGCCGCTCCGGGCCTCTACTTCCACCTCGCCGCGCCGCGCATGGACGGCGCGGAGACGACCGAGGGGCTGCGTGAGGCGCAGCTCGCCGTGCTCGACGAGGTGGCCACCAGCTGGTCGGGTGCGGCGGCCCCGGAGATCAGGTTGCTGCCGACCGAGATCTCGCTCGGCGACGTCCTCGCGATGCGCGATACCGGCATCCCGATCGGCGTGACCCAGCGCGACCTGGGTCCGGTCGACCTCGACCTCGCGAGCGGCGACGAGCGGCACCTGGTCGCGTTCGGCGACAGCGGTGCCGGCAAGACCGCCTTCCTGCGTACCTGGATCCGCGCCACGGTCGAACGGAAGTCGGGTTGGGAGGTGCGGTTCGTCGTCGTCGACTACCGCCGCAGCCTTCTCGGCGTCGTGCCGGACGAGCATCTCGGCGCCTACGCGGCCGATTCGGATTCGCTCAAGGTGTACGTCGAACAGGTCACGGCGAAACTGCGCGAGCGGCTGCCACCATCCGACGTCACCCCGCAACAGTTGGCCGCGCGCAACTGGTGGGAGGGCCCGGACATCTATCTCGTGATCGACGACTACGACCTGATCGCCGGCGGCATGGCGCATCCGCTGCGGCCGTTCGTCGAGTTCCTGCCGCACGCCCGGGACATCGGCTTCCACGTCGTGCTCGCGCGCCGCGTGGCCGGCTCGTCGCGGTCGCTGATGTCCGATGTGCTGATCATGAGAATGCTGGAGATGGGCAGCGCGGGACTGATTCTCAGCGGCGACCGCCGCGAGGGAACGCTGATCGGCGACCAACGCGCCGCGATCCGGCCACCGGGCCGCGGTGTCCTGGTGACGCGTGGCGCCCCCGCCGAACTGATTCAGGTGGCTATCGCCGAGGACGCGATGACGACCAGCGGGGTCGCCCCATGACCCTTCGATTAGGGAACTAGCCGTGTCCTCCACCAACGATCGAAGCTAAGACGCACGGCAGTCCGCGCGAACATGAGGAGGAGCGACGTGACGCACTACAACGTCACACCGGAGTACGTGGCGACCGCCGCGACCCAGTGCGACAACACCGCCAACAACGTGTTGACCCAGCTGACCGCACTGCAGCAATTCGTCACCGGACTCGGCGCATCGTGGTTCGGCGTTACGTCCGCCCAGTTCGCCGAGATGATGAACAACTTCCACGTGTACTCGATCCTTCTGCACGACGCGCTGGTGAACATCGGCCAGGGCCTGAGCGGCAACTTCGTCAACTATGTCAACAGCGAGGCCGACAACCTCCAGAACCTCCTCGCCATCGACGGGAACCTGATCGGCACACCGACCGATCCGTCGGCCATGCCGACCGACCCCACGCCCATTCAGCCAGCCCGTCTCTGAGCTAGGAGCCGATCATGCCCGATATTTTGTCCAGCAGACTTCAGGTGCCGACAGAACTCGAGAACGCCGGGAACAGCGTGCGTACCATCTCCAACGGCCTCGCCATGGAGCTCAACGACCTGCGAGCCAAGCTGGCACCGCTGCAGGAGTCGTGGACAGGCCAGGCGTACACCTACTTCACCGGACTCGAACAGCAGTGGAACCTCGCCTCCGTGGGCCTGTGGGGTGACGGCACGGCGACCAACGTCGGCCTCCTGCCGTTCATCGCGCACGCGCTCGACAAGGTGTACGAGAACTATTCGAATGCCGAGGCTTCCAACGTGAAGACCTGGCAGCGCTGACGCACGATGTTGGACAGGCGTAGCCGGATCACCGTCGTCGGCGCCGACAAGCGCGTCGACGTCGCGGTTCCCAGCGAGAGTCCCATTGGCGAGTACGTGGTGGGTCTGGCCGACCTGTGCGGCCGGAACGGCTCGGGGCCGATGACACCGGCGTGGTCGCTGGCGCCGGCGGGGCGGGAACCGTGGCCGATCGAGCAGTCCCTGGCCGAGGCCGGGGTGGCCGACGGGCAGGTGCTGTACCTGTGCGACAGCGCCCGGGATCCGGGCACCGAGCCAGTGGTGGAGGACATCGAGGAGCTGGTCGCCGACGACGCGCAGAAGAACCGCGGCGACACGGCGCACCGCGGTGTGCTCACCATCTGGCTCGGCACCGGCTGGCTCTCCCTCGCCGCGGCGACGGTCGCGTTGCGGACACCCCGCGCCGGCCTCGTCGCGGCGATCGGCCTCACCCTGGTCAGCCTGGTCATGCTGTCCGTCGCGTGGGCACTCAACGAGCAGCGGGCACGGATCCCGGCGTCCGCGTGTCTGGCCATCTCGCTGAGCGCGGCGCCCTGCCTGGCCGCCGCGGGCGGCCTGCTCGGCCAGTCGCTGGACGGTCGGCTCTTCTGGTGCGGTGTCGTCCTCGGTGCCGCCTTGGGGACGCTGATGGCGCTGGCGGCGACGCCGGAGCCGGCGATCGTCGCCGTCGGGGTGCCGCTGGTGACCGCGGGTGCGCTCAGCGTCGTGCTGATGATCGTGCACGCCGACGTGACGAAGGCCGCCGCCGCTACCACGGTGGTGGCTCTGGCCCTGATCGCCGCGGCCCGACCGCTCGCCGGTGCGGTGGCGGCGTGGAGTGCCCGGATGCCGAAGTCGTCATCCGGCATGGCACCCGTGACCGCCCGACTGATGCTGAGTTCCCGCCGTCTGCTGACCCTGACCCTGATGTTGCCGGCACTGGCATTGGTCGGCGCGCTGCCGGTGCTCGCGGTCTCCGGTCAGGGCTGGGCACTCGGACTGACCTGTGTCGCGGGACTGGCGCTGGTGATTCGCTCCCGGCAGGTCGGCTACCCCGTCGAGATCGCCATGCTCGGCGGGTCCGGTGCGATCGGGCTGTTCAGCGTGATCGGCACGAGCGCGTACCGGTACCTCGGCATGAACCAGGCCATCTGGTCGCTGGTGTTGGTCGGCGGTGCACTCGTCGGCATCGGCGTCGCGGTGGCGGTCACCTACCGGCCGGAGGAATCCGACGCGGACACCTCGGTGTCGAACGGCCCGGACCGCGGCAAGTTCCTCGACAGCCTCTGCGTGGTGTGTCTCGTCCTGTCCGCGACGCTGGCGATGGGTGTGTTCGGCGTCTTCGACGAGCTGTTCCTGATGGGCCGCACGATGGTTGGATGACGAAGGTACCGGGACACCGTCGGGGATGTCCCGGCACCTTCGCGGCCGTCACTACTGCGGATCGTCGGCGATCAACCGGTTGAGGTCGTCGGTGAGCGGCTGCATCACCTGCTGGGCCACTCCGCGCACGTTGTTCAACGCGTCCTGCATCGCCTCGGCGACCAGAGTCTCCAACCGGCGCAGGTTGTCCAGGTTGACCGCGCGCGGCTCGATCCTCACCGAGCGGACGTCGCCCGACGACGTCATCGCCACCCGTACCGAGCCGCCCTCGCACGTGCCGTTGACCTCACGGTCGGCCATGCCGGCGCTGGCCTCCTGTACCCGTACGGTGATCTCCTGCGCCTGTCGCAGGAACTCGTGCAGTTCGTTCTGGTATCCCATCGTGCCTCCCAGCGAAGCGTCCGCGGTCGTACCCGCCAGACGGCTGGGCGCGCGGTCCGGTTCACGCGGGCGGCGGATTGGTCGGCGCGTCCCATCTCCGGTGACGTGCCCGGTCCTCGTTTCTGGGAACTGGGTACGACGCGTCCGCGGTGAGACCGTGGACCGATGCGGTGTCTGCTCAGTGGGTCGTCGAAGGGCGCGCGAGGATGAGCATCTCCTATCCGGACCCGGATGCGCTCGACAGCTTCGCCGACGAGTGGGAGCGGATGGCCGACGACCTCGACGCGCTGTATCTGGCCGTGCAGGGCTCCACGGCGAAGGTCGATTGGACAGGCAAGGCGCACACGTACTTCAACGACACCGCGTTTCTGGTCGGCCAGCAGGTGCAGTCGGTCGCACAACAGACCCACAACATCGCGAAGGACATCCACGAATTCGCGCAGAAGATCCGGGAGGAGCTCGCCAAGCAGAACAAACAGGTCATCGCCATGATCATCGGCACGGTTCTGGGCATTGCCGCGATGTTCCTGCCGTTGGGCTCTCTTCTCGAGAAGCTGTCCAGGATGTTCTCCGCGCTGCTGTCGGCCGGCGGCAAAGTCCTCCCCAACATCGCGCCAGCCGTGGCGCCGTTCTTGTCGAACATCGCGGTCGGCGCCGCGGTCGGCGCCGGCATTGTGGCGGTGGCGGACGGCTTCGCCGCGGGCTTTACGAATCTGCCGTACGAGGTCGATCCGCTCAACCTGGGGCTGGCCATCGGGCTCGGTGCGCTGACCGGCGGCATCATGCCCGGCGGGAAGATCAGACCGGGCCAGGGCCGGCACCTCAACCCGCTCCCGAAAATCATCAACGCGCTCAAGCCCATCGAGCTCCCCGGTCGTGGGAAGGCCGGGCCAGGCGCCACGGGCGGGAAGAGCCCCGACGTGGAGGCGAATCCGGCCGGCGCGGCCGGGTTCGCCACCGGCGCGAAGGTGAACACGCCGCTGGGCAAGACCGTTGGTCCCCACGACCAGACTGTCGTCAACGCCGGCGCCGACCTCCACCCGAACACCACGTCCGCCAACGGCAGATCCTCCGGGGCGGTGCGCGAGCAACCCCCGCCGGTCAATGGCACGATGCGTCCGGCCGTCGGCAACAACCAGCCGTCGCCGACGGGACGCCCGGGCAGTGGCGCCGGCCAGCCGGAGCGTTCGGTCATCCCGCCGCCCACCGGCAAAGTGGGCTCGACACCGACGGGCGGTACGCGCGTCCCGCCGAGCCGGCCCGGCGCGGCCGAGGAGTCGGCGAACGGCGGCGGCCGATTCCCCCCGGCGCGGCTGGACAACGGCTTGGCACGACCGGACAACCCTCCGGTCGACAACGGGTCGAGCACCTCGACGGGCCACGGTTCGCCGAAGCCGTCGACGACGCATACGCTCAACGAGCCGCCAACCGCGCACAGCGGTCCACCGGCGGCCTCCGCGGCTGGCGGCCGGGCGGACGCCGGCGGCGGTCCCCGTGGGGCCGGCGGACACGAGACGCCCGTCGTCAACCACCAGACGGCCGCTAACGGTGGTCACGGCACCCCGTTGCCGGCGAGGCCCCAGCCGCACGAGTCGTTCACGAACACGCCGCCACCGACCGGTTCGCACGGCGGTTCGGCCACGCCGCTGCCCCCGCGCGCCGCTACTCCGCCGCCGGAGCGGCCGCTATCTGTCGGCAGCGGTGGTCACGATGCGACGGTGCTGCCGCCGCGATCGTCGTCTGTGCCGCCGGAGCGGGTGCAGTCTGTTGGCGGCGCTGGTGGTCACGATGCGACGGTGTTGCCGCCGCGTCCGTCGTCTGTGCCGCCGGAGCGGGTGCAGTCGGTCGGTAGCGGTGGTCACGATGCGACGGTGCTGCCGCCGACGTCGCCGTCGGTCCCGCCGGAGCGGGTGCCGACGTCCGGCAGCGGCTCGCCGCAGTCGCGGACTCCCGAGTTGCGTATCGACACGTCGGTCGGTGGCCGGCACATCCCCGACGAGGTCTCGCCGTTGACGGGTAGGCCGGAGTCGCCGACGTCCCCGGTCTCGCCGTTGTCGCACGCGGGCAGCGGCCCCGGCACGCCGAAGGAAGGGTCCGGTCCGGTGCTCCCGCCGCGCCCCTCCGGCGGCGACTCGTCCCCGGCGCGACCGTTCCCGGGCAAGGCCAGCCCGAGCCCGGCGTCGCCGGATCGCGTCTCGTCCGAGGCCGGGATAACCGACCGACTGCCGATCGACCGAGCGCCGAACCAGTCCGGCGTCGGGGGTGAAGCGCCACAACAGGGCAGCCTTCGCCCGCCCGCCAGCGGGGACAGGCAGGCGCCGCCCGAGGCGAGTGCCGCGCCGTCGCCGGTCCGCCACGGCATGCAGGGCGCGGAGCCGACCACGCGGCCGCCGTCGCGTCCGTCCACAGCCGAAGGCACGGTGGCAGACGACGCGCTCGCGCTGACCCGGCACACCGGCCCGGCCGGGCGGCCGCAGGGCGGCTTGCCGCACGCCGGCGACACCGCGGCTTCGTCGCATCCGGCATCGACGCCGAGCAACACACCCGACCCACCGCGTCCTACGCCGGCAGGGGAGGGCGGGTCGATGGGCAGGGGACTGTCCGGTGGCGGCGGCGAGAAGCCGCCCGCGACCGGCAACCCGTTCTCGGAGACGCAGGTCAGCCGCGAGGACTTCCTCCTCAGCAACCGGGCGAAGGAACCGGTCTGGAACGCCGCACAGGAGCGGCTCCAGAGCAAGTACCAGGCCATCGCCGATGCCATGCAGAGCATGCACAAGGCCCGTGGTGAGCCGAGCGACCGGTTCGACCAGGCCTACCAGAGTTGGAAGACGAAGGAAGGCAAGGAGCTCAACGCCGACACGCTGACCTGGCTCAAGGGCCAGTTCGACTTCTCGCTGAAGAAGACCTGGCAGGCCTTCTACGAGAGTCCGGGCGCGGGCGAGCCGCTGGTCTCGCGGCCGGGTCGGGCCGAACCCGTCACTCCGGGCACCGCGATGAGCGGTGCCAAGGGGAGCAGCCTCAAGGATCCCAACGCCGTCTACCGCAACTGGCCGAAGGAGGTCGACAATCTCGCCAACACACTGAGCTTCAAGTTCGACCGCCACGCCGGCCTGGACGCGGCGCACAACCGTGCGGACCTCAGCTTCGGCGAGGCACGCGCCAATTTCCAACGCGACCACCCGGGCAGCGGCCTGACCGACGGCCAGTTCGCCGAGGTGAAGAACCAGTACGTCCGCGAGATCACCGACGGATACCTGGGGAACCTTCGCGACGGCAAGGTAACACCCGCGTTCGACCGGTGGCAGGAGCGCGTGGAGAAGGGGCTGCCCGACCGGTTCCACCAGGAGGCGAGCCTCGACCTGTTCATGAAAGGCCCGTACAACGATCGGTTGCAGCAGTGGAAGCACGACAACGGGTTCGACGGCGCCTCGGAGCGCCCCTGGGAGAAGCGGGTCACCGAGGACATCCGAAACGAGATCCGGGCCGACCTGACCAAGGACGCCGGCCCCGGTGCCACGACCCGGACGAGGCCCGCTGACGACGGGTGGGCAGACGCAGCCGCTGGGAAGCTGCCGAACCGGTTCGACAGCAACGAGCGCGCGCTGCGGGACCGGCTCGCCGACGAACGGCAGCTGGACAACTTCCACACCCTGGAGGACGGCAGCGCGTTCGACCGCGCGCTCACCACCGTCCAGCGGAACCACCCGGAGCGGGCCGGGCAGCTGAACGAGCACGTGATCGCGCAGGAACGCGCACGCTACATGGCCGACTCCCACGAGGCGTACCTGGACGCCCGGGCGGGCGGCGGCGACGCGGTGCCGAAGTGGCTGAACGGCAAGGGACTGGCCGAGGCGAAGGCCGCCGACAACCTGGCTCTGACCGGTCAGCGGGAGCAGAGCCTCGTCGACGCGAAGTTCCGGGCCGCCGACAAGGACGGTCAACTCACCATGTCCAACGACGCACTCGACCGCGTGCGTGGGCAGGCAGGGCGGGACTTCAGACAGGCGTACGACCGGATCTGGGGCGACCACCCCGGTGAGTTCGCCAAGGGGTCGAGCCCTGAGAACCTGGCCAGCGGCCGCTGGCAGAAGTGGGAGCAAGCCACCGACGTCCTGAACCGGACGCTCGACGTGCGGATCCTGCACGAGCAGCACCTGAACACCATCCTCGGGTACGCCGCGCGCGACTTCGACGCGCTGGTCGGCCCGGTCTCGCGGCCCAACTACGAGATGTCCCACCTGGCCCGCACATCTCTCGGTGACCGCTACCGGGACGACTACGCCTCGACGTACCAGAGCATCTTCGGTCGTCCGGGCGAGAAGCTCGACTGGTGGCTCGCGCACGAGAAGACGTTCACCGACCAGTTCAGCCAGACCACGATGGGGCTCCGCATCGGCCAGGCGTGGCAGGACGGCAACTTCCGGTTCCCGCAGGACGGCGAGCAACCGATCACGTACAAGCTCGCCAACGACTGGGTACTGGAGGTCCACAAGTGGGGCGGGTGGTTCCGATCGCCGGAGGTGTCGCCCGAAACCGCCGCCAAGGTGCGTTCCGGCTACTACGCCGACCCGCTGTCCGACGGTCCGAGTTTCGTCTTCGGAAAACACAACGAGAACGTGCCGCCCGCCGTGGCGTGGCAAGGCAAGCAGTTCATCGAGAGTCTGCCCACCCGGCCGAGCGGCTACCCGGTCACTCTGCTCGGCCGGCACTTCGCGGACGAGACGCCGACCGGCGGGCACGCCAGCGAGATCGTCCCGAGCAACATGCGCCTTACCGGGCCGGGGCGCAGCGGATGGGACGGTCGCCCACTCGGCGCCGAGTCCGGTCTGCCATATCGTGACGGGCACCTACCCGGCGAGCCGGCCAACCATAGTGGGCCGGTCGAAACCAGTGACAGTCCCGACGGCGGGATCACTCACATCTTCGACGACCGCACGGCGGTCCACATCAAGCCGTCCGGCGGCTCGGCGACCCGGATCCTGCCCGACGGCACCCGGGAGGAGTACCGAAACAACGGGTTGATTTCGAGCACGGACAAGCACGGGTACGTCTCGTCGCAGTTCGACCAGATTGGCCGGCCGACCCAGCTGACGAGCCCCGGGGGCCAGGTCACGACGTACAGCTTCCAGTCCAAGGCGCGGCTCGACATCGTCCACGACGGTTCCGAGTTCGCCTATGCCGACCACCGGTTGGTGCGGCACACGACGACCGATGGCACTGACCTGACCGCGTTCGATCACGAGGGCCGGCCGGTGGCGGGTAGTACGGCGGACCGGCGCGGGTTCACCATCGAGCACGGCCCGGGCCGTGCGGCGACGATCCGGTTTGACGACGGCGCGACGGTGGATACGCGTCTGGATGGGTTGAAGCGTCCGCTGGCTGGCCTTGAGGCCGACGGGCGGAAGTACTCGGTGGAGTACCGACCGAACGGGACGGCTGTGCGCACCTACGGCGACGGCAGCATCCGGGAGGTAGGGCCGGGCACCGACCGTGTGCAGCCGCCGTCGGTGGGCTTCGACGTGTGGCACGAATTCCCGCGCACGTGGAATCCGGGGCGGTGGACCGAACATTTCCAGAACGCGCAGCTGGTGGGTCAGACCGCGCCGGACGGTACCCAGTACGCGGACTTCGTCGACGGTGTGCCACACCGGGGGGTTACGCCGACCGGCCGTCGGTTCACCATCGACACCGACGGCGACCACGCCGTCTACACCTTCGGCGACGGCCGGGCGCTGCACTTCCACCGCGGCGATCCGGTCGATGTGACGGTCGCGCCGAGGAGTCCGCGAGACGTCGAAGGGGAGGAGACCGTCGACAGGCCGGCGGGCCGTGTGGAGCTCGACGAGGACGGCCGGCCGTCGGTGTTGACGTACGAGGACGGTCGGGTTCTGAGTTTCGATTACCCGCCCGGGCAGCGAGTTGTCACCCACGATGACAGGTCGAGGTTCGTCTACGAAACCGATTCTCCTCTCACCTTTGACGGTGACCGGTTGGTGCGGATCGAGACTTCCGACGGCACCGTGTTGACGGCGTTCGACAGCGAGGGTCGGCCGAGCGCGGGTATCACGGACGATGAGCGGCTGTTCACCATGGGGTATCGCTGGAACGGCGAGGCGACGATCCGGTTCGGTGACGGCGCCACGGTGGATACGCGTCTGGATGGGTTGAAGCGTCCGCTGGACGGCCTTGAGGCCGGCGGGCGGAAGTATTCGGTGGAGTACCGGCGGGACGCGCCCGCGGTGCGCACCTACGACGACGGCAGTACCCAGGAGGTTGCGCCGGGCACTGATGGTGCGCCGCCACCGTCGACGGGCTTCGAGGTCACCAACCGACTCGGCGGGAGCGGCCCTGGAGGCAGCCCGTCCACGGCGCTCGGCCGGCCATCCCGGCCGGACGATTCCGCCACCGAGACACGGTCCACGAACGGCGAACGGCCAGCCACCGACACCCGGCTCCCGGGCGACACCCGCCTCCCGGGCGACACCCGGCCCGGCAACGTCACCGAGCTCGCCGAGCGGCCTCCGGCCCACCAGCCGTCGGACCCGATCCAGGAGATGTTCGGCCAGGGCGGCCGGACGGTCGATGACCTGGTGGCCCAAATGGGCGCCGGGGGAGCGGGTCATGGTTCGAGCGGGCACCTGCCGCCGGAGCGAACGTCAGGTGGGTCGCAGGCGCCACACCCGCAGGCCGGCCACGGCACACCGGGGGACGACGGCACACCGACGGACCACGGCGCCGGGGCCCCCGGTCCGGCTTCCGGGTCCGCGCCGGCGCCGGCGCCGCGAGTGAAGCGGGCCAGGCCCAGCGGACCGAGCTACTTCACCGCGATGCCCGCGGGGATCTCGGCCGCCGCCGACGGCAACGTGGTCATCCTGTTCGACGGCGAGACCGTGAGCATCCCGGCGGACGAAAGGCCGACCGGATCCCGCGGCGGCCTGACCATCGCCATCGATCCGCAACTCACCAACCTCGCGCAGATTCAGGCGGCATTGCGCAACCTCAAGCCGGAGTTCACGCCCAGGCTGACCGTGATGTTCCTCGGCGACCGCACAGCGGTCACGGTGGAGCGGGCGGCGGCCATCACCGACAAGATTCTCGGCGAGACGGCCGCCAATGCGGCCGTGTACTTCCCCGCGCCCGCGCTGACCGAGCGACCCACGCAGAACGCCCGGCAGGTGCCGGTCGGCGCGGATGGTAAGCCGGCGTTCGCGGCCACCGCTGCCGGGTTCCGGTTCCACCCGTCCAACCACCCCGCGCCGAGCGTCCGCGCCCCCTACGGGCTGACGAGCCGCCCGCAGGCCGAGACGTACCGGATGCCGGCCGGATGGAGTGCCGACGGCCGTGACCCGAACGCGGTCTGGATCGGGCAGCGGCTGCCGCAGAGCGTCCCGGTCGGTGGTCCCGGTCAAGGCACCGCGACCGGGACCGGGCCGATCGTCGTCGGTGAGCCGGGGACGGTGATCCCGCCGGAGGTGATGGACGACGTCGACCGGATCCGGCGGACCACGCCCGGCATCGAGGTGGTGCTGGTCGGCCGGCCGTTGACCGGCCCCGAGCAGGCACGGCTGAAGGTGGTTCGAAAGGCTCTTCCCGACGGTTGGCAGGCGTACCCGGTCACCAAGGGCTGGGTGGTCGGGCCGGCCGGCAGCACGCCGCCGGACCTAGGCCCTGCCGCGACGGTGACGCCCGTCCCGGGCACCAGGGTGGTCTTCGTCGACCGTGCCGATGCCGAGCCGGACGCCGTGGCCACGGCCATCGCGGACCTTGTGGCGGGTCTGCCGGAGCGTCTGCGGCGTTCCTTGGTGCTGCAACCCGCGCCGGGCAAGGCGCTGCCGCCTCAGACGGTCAGCAGGCTGGCGGAGATGCTGCCCGGGGGTTCCCGGGCGGCACCGGCGATCGTCGTCCCGCTCGCCCAACTGGTTGACCCGCCGGCCGCGTCGGACTCCATGTTCGTGCCGATGGCCTGGACGTCGGCCGGCCCGGTCCGGACCCTGCCGCAGTTCGCAGACCATTACCGGGTCTATGCGCCGGGCGCCGAGCCGGCCGAGCCGCTCCCGGAAGGCCTCGCCGAAAGCCGGGACGGGCGTTTCGAGCTGACCGCGCCGGACCTGGCGAACTGGACCGTCGACACGAGCGACCCGCGCGTCGTGCGTATCACGCACGACAGCACCAAGGCCACGGCGCCGTCCACCCGGCCGGCCCGCCCCGGCGCGGTGTCCGTAGAGGTGTCCGGACCCGACACTCCGGCCGGCCTCGCGCAGCTGTTCATGTTGTTGGAGCGGTGGCGCGCGGGCCGGCCGGTGAACGTCGCCCTCAGCGGCGACATCGAAGGCTGGCGCCGGCTCGAGCACGCGGCCGTGGCCCAGGGGCTTCCGCCCGGATACCAGGCGATCCAGGTCCCCGCCGGTCACGTGATCGCGGCCGAAGGCGCGTTGCCCGAGTTGGAGACGGCGCGCCGCGTGTCCCCGGCGCCGGACACCACCTTGCTCTGGTTCAGCGGGGACGTGCCGATCGGCCAGATACTGGGCGCGCTGCCGGACCCGGTGCGGGACCGCGCCGTCGTGCACCGTGCCGACAACGAGCAGCCGCTGCCGCCCGACTGGGCGCCGACCTACCTTCGGGACCGTCAGTGGCCGACATCCTCGAAGCCGCCGCGCGGGGTCGAGGAAGCGAGGGCTCGGGCGACGTCCGCGTCTATCGTCAAGACGCGCCAGTTCGCGCTGCACGCGGCGAAAGCCAAAGCGATGCTGCAACAGGTGACCAACCGGCCACCGGCGTCGGGCGACGCTACGCCCGGCGTTGCCGTTCCGCACACCGAGATCCGCTACGCCAACCTGGGGCACCGTGGTCTCGCGGACCTGCGCACGTCCATCATGGACGAAAACGCGAGCGAGACTCAGTTCAGGCAGTTCCTCGCCGGGTTCGGCATCGCCGGTCCGCCGCCAGTGCGGCTCGGCGGCGCCGCCGAGGCCAGTCTGTCGCAGCACGCCAACGCCGCTGTCCTCGAAGCGGTCCGGCTCACGCTGAGCGGCGACTTCCCGCGTGCGCTCGATGTGATCCTGGCCAACCGGGCGGCGCTGGTGGGCGCGGACCGCGCCAACTGGGTCCGGTGGATCGGTCAGCTCGGGCAGGCCAAAGCGGAGCACGGCGAGCGGCTGTCCGAGCTCGCCCAACAGGTCATGACGTGTAACGAGTAGCGATACGTCCGTGAACCGTCGGTGTCGGCGGCTCGTCTTAGGGCCGTCGACGCATTCCTCGACGACCTCGGTGAGACACGGGAGGCGAAGTGGCCGGCACCGGCGACCTCATGATGATCTGCCACGACGGACGGGTCGTGCCGGTGCCCAGCGGGGCGTACCTGCACAACCGCCCGATGAAGGTGCCGATCGACCAGGTGTCGCTGGTGCGTGCGCTCATGACGGCTCCCTTGCCGGATACCGCATTCGTGCATCCGGCACCCGGCGCCGAGCGCTCGGCGGTCCTCGTGCGCTTCCTCGGCGGTCAACCTAGCCATATCCGCCACCACCTCGTCGTCAAACCACCGGCGAGCGTGGTCGACAAGCCGGACGTGCAGGCACTCGAGGAGCTCGGTGACCTCTACGACCTCGCGCTCGAGCTGCCGGTGCGGGAAGAGCTCAAAGGCTCGCGGCGCTCGGTGCCGATCGACGGCCAGGGGCGGCAGACGACCTGGCGGCAGGCGACCTCGGTGCGGTTGCTGACCCGGGCGCAGGCGGCGGCCCGCGCGTCGGTGCAGGACGCGGTGCTGACCGCGAAGGGACCGCAGCCCGCATCGGTGCAGCGCATGGAGGAGCTCGCGACTCGTGCGGCCGACACCCGCGATCAGTATTTTGTCACGCCGGAGACCTCTACCGGCTCGACGCCAAGCGATGCCTTGGCTGGCTATGTCGCCCGCTACGGGCTGCCGGCCGGGATGAACCTCGACGACATTCTGCTGCCCGCGATTCCTCCGACGGTCGCCCGGTTGACGGCGGCGATCGGCGGTCAGCTCACCGAGGTGGATCCCGACCACCTGGTAAGGGGACTGTCGGCCAGTCCCGGGTCGGCCGCGCTGGTGTCGTTCCGACCGGTCTCGTCGGGCCCGGCACAGGTCGGCTGGTTGATCTCCCGCAACGAGGGTCTGTTCTGGCTGGAACCGGACGGCACGCTAGTGCCGGTTGACGTCGATCCG
This sequence comes from Actinoplanes sp. NPDC051346, assembly GCF_040682215.1. Lineage (NCBI taxonomy): Bacteria > Bacillati > Actinomycetota > Actinomycetes > Micromonosporales > Micromonosporaceae > Actinoplanes > Actinoplanes sp. NPDC051346. Next base: position 136,183 of record NZ_JBFBAJ010000006.1, read on the forward strand.
GACTCCGACGACTGGCACGCGGTGGTGCTCCGCGACCCGGAAACCCGGGTGCTGTCGGTGAACGCGGCCGGTCGCCCCACGACGATGGACGCGTTGCTGGTGCCCGACTCGACGGGCGCCGGCGACCGCGCGGTCAACTTTGCCGATCCGAAGATCGTGCGGCGGGTATCTGACGCCGCCGCCCGGTTCGACGACAGCGTCTACTGTGTCGCCGCGGTTGGCGCGATACGCGACCTCGTGTTGGGCGGCGCGCCGGTCGGTCGCCAGGCTGGCACGTCGGTCGACGACAGTGTGATTGATCATGGGCTGTGGGGCGGCTGGGGCCGGCCGGAGGGATGGCCCGGCTTGCACGACTGGGGGCAGATCGACACCCTTGTCGGCGCGGCGGCCGGACGGTTCGCCGTGGTCCTGATGAACCGTCCGGGTGGCGCCGCCGATCTGCGCGGTGTCGGACACGCGTTCGCCGCGGTCAACCAGGGCGGCCGGGTCGAGTGGATCGACCCGGGTACGCCGACGAAGCCGCTGCGGGTACTCACCACCGAGCAGATGATGGCCGCCGTCGCCAACAGACCCGACATGACCAGCGACCTGCGCATGCGCATCCACGAGGCGGACGGTACCGAGGTTGAGCTACCGGCCGGCGCGTTCCAGGCGTCCAATGTGCCGGCCCTGCTCCTCGCCAGTGCGGGTGAAGGGCTCGTCGATGAGGACGACACACCCGCTGCACTGAACGAGGTGTTCGGGTTCGTCGCCGCGGCTGACTACCAGGGACCACCGGTGGGTCGGTTCGCGGGATTCAGTCTGCCCGAGCTGGTGCGGTCCCTGGCGCGGTTGGCGGGGCCGGAGGACGTGTCGTCACCGGAGCCGTTCTCCGCCTTGGCGCGGAGGATCGGAGTCGGCACTACCCAGGGAGGTGCCGGCGAGACGACCCTCGCGGTTCGGCACGAACTGCTGGACGTGGCGTACCTGACCGCGCGGGTGTTCGGTGTGAACCGGTTGACCTCGGCACGTCTGAGCGCGATGCGGCAGCTGACCGAGGTACGGGTTCCCGACGGTGGCGCACCGCTGACCGACTGGGCTGGGTTCGAGGCGCTGGTACGCGAGGTGCGCGGTGACGACCTGCCTGTACAGCGATCCGACGGTCGGCGGCTGCTGGACCTGGTCGCGAAGTCGCCCTCAGCCGGGACGATTGCCGACCTCCGCCGGTGGTGGACCGGGACACCGAAACCGAGACCGTCGGAGCTGATTCTCGAGGATCTACGCGCGGCCGCACGTGCCGGGGAGGTGGAGCCAGCGAACGGACCGACGGCTCTGCTGGGTCCTAACCTGTTCGGTCGGAGCGCGCCGCCGCCACCACCGTGGATGGAGGGAATCGAGCTCAACGACATCGCGACCGACCAGCTGCCGAGCTTCTTCACTCTGCTTGACGTTACGAAGCCCGCGCCGAGCAATGCGGACCTGCGACCGGAGGCGCTTCAGCACCGGCCGGACCTGGTATGGCGCACGGAGCTGAGTGACGACGAACGGTCCTGGGCGCAGAATCCGGAGTCGGTGCCGGAGGAGTACCGGCTGCTGCCCGAAGCGCTCGAAGTGCCGCTGATCTTCAAAACGTACTGGGCCGGAGGGGTGGTGCCCGCGGGCGAGGGCCGCAACAACCTTGCCAACCTCGCCAACGCGTTGGGGAAGGGTGAGGGTAAGCGGGGGATGGTGCTCGTATGGACCACCATTCCGCGCAGCGTATTCGCGCAAGCCATGAAGCTGCCGTCAGATTCGGGCCCGGTGCACCTGCGCGAGATCCGGGAGTTCGTGAAGTGGACGAAGCAGAGCGGCGTCGTGCCGGTGAATGTCGACGAGGTCTACCACGCCGCTGCGCAGATGCAGCTGGACGCCCAGTATCGGATGGAGCTGGACAAGCTGCTCGGCGTGGGAGCCGCTGCCGCCAGTGACATCTTCCGGTTCGTCGATCTCGACGACGTCGGCGGTCTGTACACAGACCCGGACAACGCCCTCCGCGACGATGGAGCCCTGGAATGGCTTAACGATTTGCGGGAGCTGTTCGAGGATCGCGGCTTCGCGGTGGCTGCCGGAAAGCACGGTGTGCGCAACTCGGCCATCTTCATGGCGCGGTGGCACCCGTTCGCCCGGCTGTTCCTAAACCGGCTGGAAGCCAACTACGCCCGGACGCAACGAGAACTGCTCGGTGACGGCTCCGAAGATGCGACCCGCGAAGCCGCTGATATGTGGACCTGGCCGACCATGAGGTCGCACCGCAACTCGGTGAGCAGTCGGACCGGTACGGAGAACCTGCGCCGGGTAAACGAGTGGGGCGGTTTCAGGGTCTCCCGCAAGCTGCCGGCGTTGACCCAGTTCGACATCGGATCGATGCTGAGCTGGGCGCCCGCGGGCCCCCCGCTGGAGCCGCCGCGTCGCTACACCGAGGACGAAGTGTCCGACGTCGTCCAGTTCGTGGTGGCCACGCTGATCCGCGAACTGTACAACCGCGAGGGCGACCTGCATCTGACCTACGTGGCCCCGGTCGTCGCGGGGCTGCCCGACCCGGAGGAAGGCTGGCGCGCGGCGCTCATGTTCATCCTCGAGCGTCCGGAACTGGCCTCCAGGATCAGGACTGTCACCGACCGGCTCCTGGTGGAAGGCGACGGTGGGGTCGGGACCAGGGTAGTCATCGTCGATCTACCGGCCGACATGCGCGAGGCGATCGGAATCCCCGACCTCCCCTTGGGGGAGGAGCCGTCCGGCGTGTGGCGCTTCGGTGAACTGATGCGCCCGAGCAACGGCTTCCCGGGCCTGAAGAGCGCTGCCGAGCTGCGTACCGATGTTCGCACGGTATTCCTGGTCGGTGACGAGGAGACCGACCGGCGCACGCTCAGGGAGGCGCTGTCGGCCACGCCCCAGACGCCGATCCGGATCGCGACCCTCTCGCCGACCTCCGACCACCTGCTCGACTGGTTGCGCGGCCAGCTCGGGAGGTCGACGGTTCCGGTGTTTGTTCCCGGCATCGGCCAGCAGGCCGTGGTGGTGCGGGGTGACCTGGCCGCGCGGTGGCCGGATGGCATGGTCGGCAACTGGCAGCCGATCGGGCGGGGCAAACCGGGCGGCTATCAGACCGTCGAGACCGGCCATCTCGCCCGGCCCCTCACCCCCGTTGCTCCGGAGACCGATGGTCCGGTGACCATGGGTGAACGGGTGGCGGCCCCGGTCAACTGGGGCCGCCAACTGGACGCCCTTGTCAGCCGCGCTCGCGACGAACGGTGGAATGCGCGGCAGCTGCTCGTCCAGGCGGGTCCACTCGTCGCTCGGGCCATAGTCAGCTGGCCGTTGTGGCCGGCGGGAGCCGACGCCGCCGACCTGGTCGGTGACCTTCCCGGTCCGCGTATGGACCGGCAAACCGTCACTGACAGTGCGGGATGGCTGCGCTGGCACACCAACCAGGACGGCGCCGGCGCCCACCCACTCGCCTTCGACGATGTCGTCAACCGGCTCGTCGGGATCCGCTCGGCGCTCGACCGCCTTCAATCGGCTCGTACGGTCGACGGCCTTGCCCTCCGTCCGTCGGCGTCGCCCGTCAGCGAACCGACCGGCGACCTCGACCACGACTACGGCCCACTGGAGTACCCATGGATGCTCCACGGCAGTGAGCTCGACCCGGCACGCGAGGAGGACGTCGTGGACGCCGCCGAGGTGCGCGGCGCCGAGATCCGACTCAACCCGGCCTGGATGCCGCTTTCCGAGCTCACCATGGACCTCGTGGCCGCTCGACCGTCGGCGAACTGGTTGTTCGCGGTGGCTGAGGACGGCGCCGTGTTCGTCGGAGCCCAGAACGCCTTCACGCTGAAATCGGAAGCGGACAACGAACGCCTGATCGAAGGGTTCGAAAGACGCAATCCCGACGGAGAAGGGCTCGCCGCCGTCACAGATCAGGGGCACCCCACGGTAGTACCCCGGATCACGCGGGACGGTCGCACGTTCACGGCCGGCGCACGGGTCAGTGGCGAGTTCAAGCTGGATCCGGTGACTGGGACCTGGCAGGTCACCGACGCCTCGGGGCGATACATGGGGGAGCGGGAGAACGTCGACCCGGATGACGTGCACCGCTGGCTGACCAACGTGGCGGCTCGGATCGGGCAACAACTCGAGGTGCCCGTCGAGGTGCGGAAGTACGCCGAGAGCAGGGCCGTGATCGACCGGGCGCGGCAACTGCTGGCCACCGGGGACAGCGTGGCGATGCTGCGCCGACTCCTCACCGAGCTGCGTCGGGCCCTGCCGTCGGAGACCGAGCCCATGGTCCGCGCGGAGCTGAGCGACCTGTTCGCAGAGGTGGGCGCGCGACTGGCCAAGGCGGGCTCGGACCGGCCCTCGGCCACTGCGGGCGGGTCGGTTCCCCACCCCAACCTCGCGGCCGACACCGGCACGCTGCTCGACGCCATCCTCGACAACGCCCGCCGGCAGGGTGTTGCACTGCCGACGGATGTCACCGACTCCGCGTCCCTCCGCTCGCACATCCGTAGCCGGATCCTCGCCGAACAGCAGCGCTTCACGCAGCTGATCAGGCCCAGCCTGGGGACGATCGTCGCCGATCTGGTGCCCCCGGACAACTATGCGGACCTTCTCGCCGACTTCGACTGGGCACCACCGGAGGCGATGGTCCAACGCTGGCGTGCGTCCATCGAGTCGGCCGCCGGACACGCCGAGGCGGCTCGGCTCGGAGTGTCGGCGACCGACCCGGAAAGCCTGCGCCGACTGGGCATCGGTATCGAGCCGACGTATACGGAGTCCCTCGTGGAGACCCGCCGCCAGTTCGAACGCGACGTGTGGCGGCGGCGGGCCATCGCCGAGGCGATCGACGCCCGCGAGCCAAACACCATGAACGCGCTGGGCCGACTGGTGGCTGACGATATCCTCGACGCGCCGACAGAACTTCTGATCAAGGCCTTTCTGCTCGGTCACAACGATGATCTGTTCGGTCACAACGATGACCCGAATCTAGCCCCGGCGGCCATGATGCTGACGGCGGCGATCTACTTCGACTATGCGGCTGCCTCCCTCCTCGACGACGTCGTGCCCGCGATCGTCGCGGAAGCACTCGGCGTCAACGTCGCCCTCACCTCCGGCGGCCGGACGTTGCCACTCCTGCCTGGAGCCCCGCCCGTTGCGGAGGCGGGCACCCGGGACACCCCAGTTCCGTTGTCCCCGCAGGCGCTGGCCGAAATGCGGGTACTCGCCAACGGGGTGCGGAAGGCGCTCGACAAACTCGGCCCCACCGGGCGCCCGGTCGACGAGCAGTACTGCGCCGAGGTCATGACGGCCGCGCGCACGGTGCTGTACCCGACCGGTGTCGCGGCCGGGCAGACGGTCGACGACAGCGTCCTGACCGGCGACCCGTGGTCGCTGTGGGGCCGTCCCTCGTCCTGGCCGCGGCTGGACAGCTGGCAGGCTGTCGCCGGCTTGCTGGGACCGAACGGGGGCGGTCGCGCGGCATTCGTGGTGATGGGACGCCCGGGTGGCCTGGGCCACGCATTCGTGGCGGTGCGCACCAAGCAGGGCGAGATCGCGTGGTTCGATCCGACCAACCCGCAGCGGCCGTTCGAGGTGATGTCGCACGCGCAGTTCCTGGCGAAGGCGCAGCCGGAGCTCGAACTGCGCGCCCGGGTGTATGACGCCAACCGTCAGCCGGTGCCGTTCGACGGGCCACCGGCTGCCGGTTCGGCCTCGACCGCGCGGGCGATCACCGCGCCCGGCACCGGCGTCGGGTTGGCGGCCGGCGAACTGGAGGGGTTCACCCGGGTCGGCAAAGCGTGGGCCCCTGGTACGCGTCCCGAGCGCAACCTGAGTGGCCGGACCCTCGCGACAGTCCCCGGCGTGCGTCTCAAGGTGGTGGTAGACGTTCGCTCGCGGGTGCAGGTCGGCGAGTCCGGAACCACGTATCCGCGACCCGGCCTGGCCGAGCTGGCCGGCGACCCGGTCGTGCGCGAGGAGAACTGGTTCATCGACGAGGTCGTCTACGACCCCGGCGCGGCCCTGCCGGGCGAGACGGGCCCCATCGCGGAGCAGATCCATGAGTGGGCCGCGACGATGACCCGCTGGATCGACCGAGCCGGCGCGGAAGGGCTGACGGTGCACCAGGCGCTGTCACCCGACGAGCACGGTTACGGCGATCTCATCGACGAGTGGGTCGCGATGCACGGCCCGGACGACGAGCCGGTCGCCCAAGCGGTCCGCGACGCGCTGCGCCCGAACGCCGGGACCGTCGTCGACCCGTCGACCGCCGACGAGCCGTTGTACTCGCCGGAGTTGGCCTACGAAGCCAACATCCTGCAACACATGACGTACGGGGTGAAGCACGCCGGCCTCCCGACGATGTACGAGCAGCTGCCCGGCTTCACCATGCCCGACATGACTGCCGACTCGGGTTTCGAGGACATCGCCATCGCCCTGGGCGATCAGATCCGGATGAACACGTGGCTGCAACAGACCGCCACGCGGATCGCCGACAAGATGACGCGCGCCTTTGTGGCATCTCTCGTGCCCGGCCAGCTGTCCGAGACGAGCATCGAGCACCTGCTCCAATTCGAGGAGACGAAGGCACTGAAGGGCGCGGTCACCGTCGCCCTGGCCCACCTCTTCGGAAAGCTCTACGGCCTCTCCACCGTCGCCCAGCACATGTTCCCCGGCCCGCGGTGGTCGATGGTCAAGGATTACGTCAACGCCCTTCTGCGGCACCCTCCGGGAGGCGTTTTCCGGACCCTGCCGGACGTCGCGCGGAACTATGTCATGAGGCACCTCGCTGAGCTGGTCGAGCAGGCCGGCGAGGCATGGTCGGCGGCCGACCGCGGCTTCGCGTCGGGGCAGTTCGGGGTGAACTGGCTCGACCACCGGTTCGAGTTCAGTCCCCGGAGCTTCACCGCCCGCGAGTTCCTCATGGACGTGTTCGCCGGTGGCAGCGGGTTCGACATCAAGGATTTGTACGGCCGGATGTCCACGTACGACATCGGCGATCTGCTGCTGTTCGAGCGGCGCCTGCTGCCGGTCAACCTGGAGATGCCGGACGGCAGCATCCAGCCCAGCATGTTGGTCACGCTTGACGACACGTACGCGTGGGTGCGGGACACCGTGGCACTCGCCAACGTGGCGAACGAGGCGGCGACCGCGGCGCGTGCCCTCAGCGAACAGTACGGCGGTATCAAGGCGGCCGCGCAGCACTTCCTCGAATACCCGTCCGCGCTGAGCGAGGAGCTCGGCGCGGTGGAGGAGATCACCGCCGGTACATCAGCTTTGCAACTCGGCGCGTTCCGCGATGGCACGTCCGGCGACGGGCGGTTGCTCTCGGCGTCCGATCCGGTTGATTTCACCGACCCGGGGGTGCAGTTTACGGTCGCGCACCTCGCGGGCCAGTCCGATCCGTATTGCGTTGCGGCGGTGGCTGCGATCTTTGACATGGTCTATAAGAGCGCGCCGGTGCCTCGCCCGCCCGGCCGGGCGCACGACGACAGCGTGGTCGGTTTGGGGGTGTGGTCGGGCTGGGGCAGACCGTCGAGTTGGCCGCGGGCGGACGATTGGGCTGCCATCAACAACCTGGTGGCGGCCAAACCGGGCCGATTCGCCGCTGTCTTGATGAAGCGTCCGGACGGGGTCGCCGGTCTGCATGGTGTCGGGCACGCTTTTGTCGCCATCAATCAGGGCGGCGAGGTGCGGTGGATCGATCCGGGCACGCCGACGAAGCCGATGCGGGTGCTCACCACCAAGCAGATGTTGGCCGCGATCCGCGCCGAACCGGGTATGACCAACGATCTGCTGGTGCGTGTCTATGAGGCGGACCGCAGCGAGGTCGAGGCGCCGACCGGCGAGTTCGGGACGTCTACCGTGGCGGCCCTGCTGCTGTCCGGCGGCGGTTACGGCCGGGTCGGGCACGAGTTGCAGACCCTGGTGCGGGTCGGCCGTCCGATCCGGTACGAGCGTCAGTATGTCGATGGCAGCTGGGGGGAGGAATCCTTCGACGACCGGGTGTGGCAGGGGCGTACCCTCGCAAAGCTGCACGGCATCGGGATGACGCTGAAGGTAGACACTGCGAATGTGGCGACCGGGCAGTCGGGCCGGCTCTATGCCGACGCGCAGCTGGCGTGGTTGTCCTTCGATGAGGTCGAGGGCCAGCCGCGGGAGGAATGGTTCATCGTCGAGGTGGTTCCCGATGCCGGTGGGGCGCTGGACTCCGAGCGCGCCGTGGTGCCGTTCACCGCCGAGGAGCAGCTCGGCCTGACCGTCGCCATCACCTTGTGGTTGCAGGCGGCCGGGCAGCGTGGCGCCACCGTGACTCAGGCGCTTCAGCCCTACCAGAACGGGTACGGCCAGCTGTTCGACGTATGGATGCGCTCGCCGCTGACACCGGCACTCGCGTACTACGCCGACATAATCGCCACCCAGCTCCGAGAGCCCCGCCAGACCCAGATCAACGGCATATTCCGGGACGAGCAGCTGTTCTACGACAGCAACAGCCATCCGGGGCAGTTCACGTTCCAGTCGACCTTGGGTACGGGTCCTGCCGGCGTTGACGAGATCCTGCGGGGCTCGGTGCCGCGCACCGAAGGCACGCGTCCGGCGGAGCTGTTACGGATCGACGAGTTGCTGGCCACCGTGCGCGCGTTAGCCGATGGTGAGGCCCGGGCGATGATTCGATCGTTCGTTCACATGCTGCCACTCTCCGATGAGACTGTGGACTTCCTCATGGGCTTCGAGGAGGCGCTCGCGCTCAAGGGAATGATCGGCGTCGCCCTCATGCATCTGCTCGCCGGCCGCGAGAAGAACGGCCTTTACGCGCTGAGCCGCCACCGCATGGCCGAGCTGTTCGCTGAGCTGCCGGCGACGGTCCAGGAATACCTGCGAACCCACGCGGAACGGATCATCAACGACGCCGGCTCCCAGATCCTGAGCGAGCACCGACAGCTGCTCGGTGAACTGATGAGGTTCGACGGCGACGTGGCCGGCTGGCTCGACGTGCCGCAGCGCCCGCACTCCTTCGCCAACGAGCAGGCGCGTCCGGACCAATCCCGGTATTACACGCCGCGGATCTTCCTGAGGGCCGCGTACACCGGCACCGAGTTGGTAGATCTCGACCTGCGGCGCATCTTCGGCGGGATGAACCCCATGCCGGTGGACCGGGCGCTGCCGGGCCAGCCGCCGCAGGAACTGTACGAACTCCGGTGGCACATAGCGCCATTGACCACTGCGTCCGGCGTAGTCAACCACCCCTTCGTGTCGTTGGAGCGCGCCGCGGGCATGCTTGTCGACTCATTGCGGTTGAGTCGGCGGGCCAACGGGATCGCTGCCGCGGCCACTGCGCTGTCGCAGGCGTACGGTGGGCTGAAGAAGGTCGTCGAGCTGCTTTCGCTGCGCGGGGGAGACCTGAGCCGTCTCTCGTTGGCGCCCGGCTACGAGTGGAACAACGGCGTTCTGTTGAGTGCCAACCCGGGAGACGGTCACACTCAGGTCTGGCCATACCAGGAGACGCCGGTGGGTGGCCCGCTTTTCCGGCAGAAGCCGGACGGTTCCGTAGTGCAGGTGTGGCCGTTGGTCCCGGGCGCGGCCCCCAGCCCGTCGGGCCTGCAACTCGGCGCGTTCCGGGATGGCACGTCCGACGACGGGCGGTTGCTTTCGGCGTCCGCCCTGCGGAACCGGTCGTTGGACAGGTCGTTGCACGGTGTACCGGGTTCGCGGGTGCGGGCGGGTCATTACTTCCCGGGTCCGGACGACGCGGTGACCAGCGAGGAGCTGGCCGCTGCTCGGGAAATGCCCAGCATTCCGGGCTGGTTCGTGGTGTTCGTCCATGGCACCGGCGACGGTCGGGTCCGCGTGGGCGACCAGCTGTTGTCGGCGTGGCAGTTCGTGGAGTGGGTGAAGCGTCTACCGGGTGCGGCGGGCAAGAAACTGGCGTTGGTGTCGTGTTTCACGGGAAGCGCGGGGATAGACGCGGGGTTCACCGATCGGGCCCGCACGCTCTGGGGTCAGGCGGCGATGTCGGCTACGGGTATCGTCGAACGGACCCCGAACGGGCGGTGGCTGTCCGGTGACGGCCGCCTGCCGTGGATCTACTACCCGAAGGGACTCGCCGACGGCCGTCTGGTGGACGGAGACCTGCTGACCGCCATCGCGAACGTCACCGAGGCCGGGCCCGACGCGGCGATCGACCAGATCATCGCGGCGACGCGCCGGCTGGCGCCGCCAAGCGTGGAGGTGACCGTTGTGGACGGCAATGAGGTGCGGTTCACCGCCCGCGGACGCTCCGCCACGGTAGCCATAGACGTAGACGACGCACACCCGCGGCCGTCGTTGACGCTGGAGCGGGACAACCTGACCAGGGCGCTGCACGGGCAACGACGCCCCGTCACTGTCAACCTGCCGGCGTCGTTCTCCGTCGACGACGCAGCCGCGCACCTGCTCGAGCTGGGCATCCGCGCGGCGGCCGAGCACGGGTCGGGGACCGGCCGGGTCGGTCGTCTGGTGGTCCAGCGGTCCGTCCGGAACCGGTTCGCCGGTGACAGCCGGACCCGGCAAAGGATCTCGCTGAGCCCGTCGGATCACGGGCAGGTCGGCGCGCTGATGTCGGTGATCCGGCGGCTCGAGAGCGCCGCGGATGCCGATCGAGCGAGACTGGAGCGGGCCGTCATCGACCGGTTGCGGACGATGGGGGTGCTGCGGGACCGGTCCGGTGGGGCACACCAGGGCGAGGCGCTGCTGAGAAAGCTGGCTTCGACCAAGGCAGTGTCTCCCGCGACCATGGAGTTCCTCCAGCGGCGCTTCTGGGACAGCCGCACCGAGGCCGGTGACGACAAGGTGTTGTCGGCGATCGACACCGCGGTCAGCATGTTCATGGCGCAAGAGAAGTTGGTCGCCGCGGCGCAGGTCGACGTGAGCGGTGACACTCCGGTGCTCCGGGTCGCCACGTTGCCTCCGGACAGAAAGAAGGTGACCGACGCCGACCTCGTGTCGCTGCCGATCCGCCTGGTGGACCGGGTGGACGATTCCCTCGACACGGCGGTGGGCCTGCGGGATTCGGAGCTGCTGGTACGCAAGGACGCCAGCGACGCTGCGATCGCCGTGGAACTCTCCGGCGTGTTGGCGTCGTGGGCGATCGACCAAGTCGCACCAGGCACCAGCGCCGCTGACCGGAAGGGCCTCCAGCTCTTCGCCGAGCACACGACCGTGCGCCGGCTGTACTTCCAAGGACGCCGCTTCGGCTGGCGTCGGTTCAGCCGGGCGGCGAAGGACAACCGGTTCTGGCTGCGGTACGCCGCCCGCGTGACGCGCGGTGCGCTGGACCGGGTCAACGACCGGATCCGCGAACTGCTAGCGGCCGGTGGGCTGGACGCGGGCCTGGATGAGGACCTGCGGCAGTCCCTCGGCCAGGTCGAAGGCGTAGAGGTCGCCACGCCGACGTCAAACCTGGCGCCGACATCGCTGCACATGTACCGGCGGCTCGTCGCGGCGGCGGGGTTGACCGTGCAGACGGTCGTGGCGGGTGGCCTGGCCGATCGAAGGTCCGGGTTGATCGCGAACAGTGCGGCGGGGGGTGTGGTGCAGAGCGGCGTGCAGGCCTTCTCGGATAGGGCGGCCGACAAGATTCTCGGTGCTGCGGAGCCGAAGCCCCAACTGGTCGAGGCGAAGGCGGCCGAACCCGCGACGCTCTACCAGGCCCCGCCGTGGACATCGCCAAAGGCCCAACTGACGGAAACCACTCCGCCGGCGGTGGCGAACGCCCTGGTCGGTCTCGCGGTGGCGGGCGGCGTTACCGGCAACCCGCTCAACGGCCTCGTGGCGTTGGGGGTGGCGGTGGGTCAGAGCATCGGCGCCGGCGCCCTATCCCAGTACGTGTTCGACCGCCCGGAGGATTTGGCGAAGGGCCGTTTCGAGCACTACTACCACGCCAGCCCGGACCACCAACGCAACGGCTACGTCGAGGCCGCGTACTACTTCGCCTTCGAGTTGCGTGACCGGCTGCGTCAGGGTGGTCAGGCACTCACCGACGAGCAGCGTGCCGCGTTGGCCGATGTGCGGGACGGCCTCGACAGCATGCGTGGCAGGCTTCGCACAGAGGTGGCCAGCAAGATACGCGAACTGCACCGCAGGCGCGCGCTCCCGCGCCGGTTGGGCCGGACGGTGCGACCATCCAAGACCGCGGACGTCACCTACGACGTCGTCGAACGTGGCGTCACCTCGGGCGCGCCCCGGATGTCGCACAACGCGACCCGCGGAGCTATCCAACAGTCGGCGATGCAGACGCCGCCAGAGGCCATGGCCCACCTCCTCAACAGCGCCGTGGGGCTGATGGACACCACAATGGTCGGCGCCGCGCTGCGCGGCCTCGCCTACGGCGCCGGGTGGAGTCCCGCCAAGGGCATCGAGTTCGCCGACTCCGTCGCGCTGGCCGCGTTCGACGCCCTCGACCGGGTGAACAGACTGATCGCGTTGATCGACTCGATGCTCAATCCGGCCCGTCCGGAACCGGCTGGACCGCGGCCGGCCGACCCGGCCAATCGCCCACGGATCAGGAAGGTCTCAAAACGCGTCGCGGCCGCGCGCGACCAGCGCGACAACAACAAGGCACAGGGCCGGCCCAGCGAGATGCCCTGGACCCACCAGATCGCCTACAAGCACATACCGGCGTTGCTCGGTCAGAGCATCGGCTACGCGATCGGGGCAGGACTGGGCTGGCTCGCCAGCGGACCGCTGATCCCCGCCGTCCTCACGACCGGCGCGCTCGTACAGATCGGAGCCGCCGCTGGGGAAACGGCCTTGCGCGTGAACGAGCCACTGTACCGCCAGGTCGCCCGTGAACGGGCCGTCCTGGACCAGGCGGCGCGGCTTCCCTGGTCGACCGACTCGTTCATCTCCGCGTTGTCCGAGCTCAAGAACCTGGCGGTCGAAGCGAACAAAAAGATCACACCGGTGTCGGTTCGGCGACGGTCCGCTGGGGCACGCCTCGGCACCTGGGTGAGTGGGCAGACCGTCGGCAAGACCGTGCGGATGACACGCCGTGCCGCACGTGCCGGCTCCTGGATCGGCGGCCTCACCGACGGGGCCGACGGACCACGGGCGCTGACCCGAACGCCCGTAGGGGACCAACCGGTGGAACTCACCGTGAACGACCGCGCCGCGCTGCGTACCCTCGACGGCCTTCTCGCCAACCTCGACGGCGCGCGTGACCCTCGCACGACCGCGCGTCCGGACCTCACGCCGGAGCTGGTTACCGCGGCGCTCGCCGTCCATCTCGACACCCTCGGCCTGCGCCAGGAACAGCCCGGCTCAGCGCCGCGCTGGAAAGCGGTGTCGTCCGCCCTGCGTACCCGGTACGGCCGGCGCGTCGCCGGCGATGCCGACCTGGGCGACCTCCGCGCCCATCGCCTTGACGGTGAGTCGCATCCTGGGTGGACGGCAGCCATCAGGCTCGCTCGTGACGCCAACCAGCGGGTCGAACAGCTGTGGGAGGCCGTTGACCGCCTCGGCCCGGCGGAGCGACCCAAAGCACATCGCTTCGACGTCCGTTCCGCGGACACGATCCAGGTCGTCGACCGCAACGGCCACGAGTTCGTGATGAAACTTGACGTCGGCAGCCCCGGTGGCGGACACGACGCCACCATCCAGCTCGCACCCGACGACCTCGTGCACGCGATCCTTGGCACCGGCAGGTCCGCGCCGCACCGGCTGACCGTACGCGAGACCGTCCTCACCAACCCTGAGGCCATGGCCGCGGCCCTCCGCGGGGCGGCGGATGCCGCGGCCGGGCAGCGCGTCAGCCGCCGCACGCGTACCGGGGAGCTCGCCAGCGGGATCGGCTCGTTGACGATCCCGCTGGATGTCGCGATCCGTCCGTCGTCGACCGGCGGGAAGGACGGTCCGTCAGGCGATGCGACCGACGGGGCCGCGCCGGCGACGGCAGGGCAGCATCCCCTGGTGCCCGCACCGTCCGGGACCGAGTGGGACGATCGTGTGCTGGCGCTCGGGTCGTGGCTCGGCCGCTCTCGGGAGGACCTCAAGCGGTTCAAGCAGTGGGCGCCCACCATGACACGGCCGGTGATCGCGGTGAACGTGCCGTCGGGTTCGTCGGATGGACCACAGGCGATGGCGGACCTCGAGACCGCGCTGCTCCGCTTCGCCCGAATCGGTGTGCACCCGGTCGTCCTGGTGAAGACGACGGACCGGCATACCTTTGAGAACCTTCGCGACAAGTACCGGCCGGTGACGATCCAGCCGATGGCCGCCGGGCTGGACAACGTGTGGCAGCTTCAAGGGCCGAGCGGCGAGGCGGAGCGTCTGGAGAAGGAGCCGAACGAGAGACTGTTCCACTGGGCCGACGGGTGGCCCGCCGGGCCAACCGGCTCCGAGCTGCCCCGCGTGCTGGCCGATTGGCTGTCACTGAACGACTGGCCGAGCCGGGAGCTGTACCTGCGCTCGCATGCGGCCGATCTGCTGGCGCTGACGGACGGGCAGTGGGGTGGCGTTGCCGCCGATGAGGCGGACCCGTACAGAATGCTGCTCGACATGGTCCGCGACAACCGCCTGTCCGACCCGTCGGCGCCCCGGTACACACCCGAAGAACCGATCCAGGTGCACTTCATCGAGCCTGCCATCACATTAGAGGGGCGGCTGCCGGAGACGTTCGTGATCGACTTTCTGACGCCGAAGACCTCGTCAGCGCAGCGAAAGCCGTGGTACGACCAGCTGTTGCGCCTTGTTGCCGTGGGTGAGCTGACCGAGCGCCAGATGGTGGTGCTGGCCAGGAACGTTCCCGACGGTGCGGCGGGGCCGAACGCGACCGTGTTCGAAGCCATCGAAGGCGTGCTTGAGATGACGGCCGAGGAGGCCGGGCAGGACCCCGCGACGAACGCGAAGCTGATCGAACTGCAACGGCAGATCATGGCGTGCCGGGTGCCGCCTTGGGACCGGATGACCTGGGTATCCCGGATGGACTACTTCCGGGACTGGTTGCGGGACACCGGGCAGGGCGAGCACGCCGCCCTCATCGAGCTGTTGACCCACACACTGTCCAACTGCTGAGCATCAGTTCTGTCCAACATGGAGGACGCCGATGGCGCAAAGACCGAATCCGCTGTGCGCCGACAGCCGCATCTGGGTGGACCCCGACGGCATCCTGCTGCACACCGGTGACAAGAAATCCGTTGCCGAGCCGGAGCCGCCGGCAGCGGCCAAGCGACCGAGGATGCCGCGGATCACGCCGTTGACCTACGAGCCGGGTCCGCTCGCCGGTCCGCTGACCGAAGGGTTTCTTGAGCGTCAGCCGCCCGTGGCGCTTGACCTCATGGGCCATGTGCCGCTGCCGTCCCAGGACGCGCCGTTGGGCGCCTTCGCGCTCGGTGCGGCCGCCGACCACCTCGGAATCTTCGTGCAGGTTCCCAAAGCCGACCTGGCACCGACGCACCCCGGCCCGGCTCTGCCGCTGGCGGAGCATCGTCTGGTGCCACTGGACCGAAGCGGGCAGATCACGACCCTGCACCAGGCGTCGGCGGTGCGGGTGGTGCCGCGATCCAGCCGTGCGGCGGGGGCGTACGGTGACGTCTCCGCCGAGGTGGCGACGCTGTTCCTCAAACAGCCGTACCTCCTGTCCGGGCGCATCGTCTTCGGTCCCGACGGTGTCGAGCTCGGCCTACCGGCCGGGCTGGTGAACCAGTGGCACGGCGGGGCGCTGACCGGGTTCGGCCGTCCGTTGGACAACGAGGATCTCCAGGGGGCGGGACCGCCGGTCGCTCTAGCCGGGTACGTCGACCTTCTGCACCGGATGGAGTCGTCCCCGCCGAACAGCCAGGGACTTGTCACGGTCGATCGCGGGGCCGGGCAGCCGCCGCAGGTGTTCCTGGCCCATCGGGGAGACTACGGCGTGTCGTTCCTCGACCCGGGCAGCGGCAAGGCGGCCATCTTCCCGGAGGATCCGGTCCAGGTGCGGTTCAGCCCGCTGCCCGATGCCATGCCGCTGGAGGTGCGGCTCGACCAGTTAACCAATACCCGGGTCGGCGCGAAGCCCGAGCCGTCGTGGCAGATCCGCTTGCCGGCGGACACACAGTTCTACAAGCCGGCGGGCAGCGGGTCGGATCTCCCGATCGTCGTGGTCGGCCGGATCGACGATGAGCCGTCCTCGGTCATGGACCCGCTCGTCGCGTCGGTCAGCAAGCTCGGCCAGCCGATCGTGGTGCTGGGCGCCGACCGTTCCGGTGCCCCGCCGAACGCCGAGCGCGTCGCGAAACTGGGGTCGCTGCTCGAACAGTACGGTTGGCGCGGCAAGGTGCCGTTGGTCGTCACCCGCGCAAGGCTCAACCCGAAGGACCCCGCGACCATCGCACTGCATGGCGTGCTGGACAAGTACCAGGCACCCCTGGTGCACCGGGCCCCGGCCGGCGCCGGGGCGCAGTCGACCGGTGGTGGCCTTTCGCTACGCCTCGACAACCCGTGGACGGTTCGCGAGGCGCTGACGCCGGACGGCACCACGCAACCGGGGGTGAAGCCGCCGTTCGCCGGTAACCTCACCCTGCAGTTGTTGCAGTTCGCGGCCGGTAAGGACCGCCGCCCGGCCCACGGTGCCCCGACGGCGGATGTCGCGCACTTCCTCACCACGCCGCTGATCAAGCTCGGTTCCGGGTCGACGTTCGGCGGGGAGGCGGTGAAGGCGCTCCGGCCGCAGGTGGAGCAGATCGTCCACCGCGACCCGTCCTTCGCCGGGCACAACGCCGCCCTGCACCTGGCCGCGGCGGGCAAGGCCGACTTCGTCACGTCCTACCTGAACAACAAGGACGCCCGTCTCGAGACCATCTTCCAGCCGCTGCTGACCGTCGGCGGCGAAACTCCGGCCAGCAACCAGCAGGCCATCCAGACGCTGCTGCCCCACCTGGCCGCCCTGGCCGGCGCCAACGGCGTGCAGGACTACGCCGGTCACGGCATCCTCGGGGCGCTCAACGGCCTGCTGACCGGCACGAAGGACATGGACAAAATTCGCGATGAGATCCACCACTACAAGGACTACCTGCCCAAGGAAGGCCGGGTGCACTGGATTCGTCAGCTTGGCGCGCTGAAAGCACAGCTGCCCGAGGAGCAGGCGTCCGGCATCGACCAGGTGGGTGAGGCCATCATGACCTGTCCCGAGTAGCGAACGACCTAAGGGACGGGGACGCCGGGCGGCGTCCCCGTCCTGTCGGGCTCGCTACGCTGCCGACGAGCTGCGCTGAATGCGGGGAAGGTGGCCCAGCTCGATCGCCATGCGGGTCAGTTCCGCCTTGTTGGTGACGTTCAGCTTGGCGCGGATCCTTTTCGCGTACGTGTTGACGGTCGCCTCCGACAGCCCCATGCGGGTGGCGATCTGCGCGTGGGTGAACCCGGAGGCGATCCAGCGCAGGGTCTCGATCTCGCGCCGCGCGAGCCCCTTCTGGTCCTCGTCCCGGCGGCTGGACAGCTCGGTCTGGAACCGCCCGGCCAGTCGCGGACACAGGTAGAAGCCGCCCCGCGCGAGCACCCGCATCGCCTCCCGCACGTCGCGCTGCTCGGCGAACCGGCTGATGCAGCCGCGCGCGCCGGCGCGAATCGCGGCCAACAGCGTGGGCTGGCCGTCCCAGGTGGAGCTGACAAGTGGCCGGCCGACCTTGGCGATCTCGTCGAGCGCGGTGACATCGACGGTCGGCAGGTCGAGGACGACGATGTCGTAGGAAGCCGCCTGGCAGGACAGCTCTTCGACCGTGGCGACCGCGGCGACCACCCGGAATCCGGCCTCGTCGGACGCCAGTTTTTCCAGACCCGCCCGGGAGACGGGCTGGTCCGCGACGATGGCGACAGTGAACACGTGGTCCTCCAGGTCCTCACGAATGTCCTTGGAACGAGTACCAGTACCCCTCGGTTCACGGACTGCCCGATTTCCCGCGAAGAATTCCCGGGTACGTCCTCAATGACGGTCGCGACGGCACCGAAGAAGGTCTTGCGGCTGTTCCACTAGACGCTCGCGGCTCCTGGGCAGGGCGAAGGCAAGGGCAAGCAGCCGGGGCGGCCCGGTTGCTAGGTCGTCGGAGGGCTGAGAGGTTCAACCAGGCGCAGTAGGTAGCCGTCGGGGTCTTGGACGAGAAGCTCGCGTTGACCTTCGCGGGCATCGCCGACGTCGTACCAGGACTCGTGGAGGTCGCGAAACAACGGATAGCCGGCGGTCAACAAATGGGTGCGGACGGCGGTGAGGTCGTCGACCTCGATCTGCAGATTCAGGCCTCGCCCACGCGGGGCTTGCAGCTCGTCGGTGATCCAGGCGCTGAGGTGGTCCTGCTCAAGCATCAGTTGTGCGCCGTGGAGGTCCAGGTAGACGAACAGAGGCTCGTGACGTTCGAACATCGCGGTGAAGCCCAGCACCTCGATGTAGAACCGGCGACTGTGGGCGAAGTCGCTGACGAGTAGCTCCGGGACCATCGGGTTCCAGTTCATCCGACCATCGTCGCCCGATCGCCGGCCTGCACGGACCGCACCGGCTTGTGCGTCAGTCTGCGGGGTGCGTCGTGCGTCGTGCGTCGATCGTGGGCGGAGCTTGTGAGGATCCTGTAAAGGGTATGGCGGGCCGTGACGGCATGCTCCTACGTTGATCTCGTGAAGCGGGGATGGCGGACGGCCCTTTGGGTCATGGTGGTGGTGCTCGGCGCCGCGTGTTCTTGGGTTCCTTCGTCGAGTCGTCCGAAGCAGCGCGACGTCGACCTCGTGGCGGACAGCGTCGTCGGTGTCTGGGTCGGGCACGTCAGCGGTGCCACTTACACGTTCGCCGCCGACGGCACGTTCGAGGCCGTTGGTGTGCCGACGGCAACCTTCGACGACGAGCCGTATCGCGTCGGGGGGCCGATCGGGCCGTACCACTGCCGCGGCTCCTGGCGCATCGCCGAGGACCGCCATCTGCTGGTGCTCGACATGACCTCCATCCGCGACGAGCGCGACGGGCAGCCGTTCAAGCAGCCGCGTGACATCACGTTCAGCGCGAAGCAGTGGGTCAGCGATCCTCCGGACGTCCCGGCGAAGCCGGTCACGCTGGAGCTGGACGAGGATTGGATGACTGAGAAGTGAAGCGGAGCGTTCTGCTGGCCGTGCCCGCGCTGCTGCTGGTCGCGGCTTGCGGCGGCATCAGCGACATGCTGTCCGACTCCCCGACGATGCCGATCCAGGAGAGCAGCGCTTCCTACGTGGGCGTCTGGGCCGGTTACGAGAGCTCCGCCCGTTACGACCTGCGTGCCGATGGCACGTTCACGGCGACCGGGTTGCCGGTCGACCAGCTGGACGAGACGCTCTACGAGCGCGACGGCCGACTGGGCCCGTTTCGCGGCCGTGGCCACTGGAAGCTCGGCCCCATGCTGAAGTCCTCACCGAAGACTCCGCCGGAGGAATCCCGAAGGGCCGTGCTCACCTTCGACGAACTGCGCGACGCCGACGACTCCAGCGTCAAGCAACGCGGCGCCATCGAACTCAACGCCGCGATGCTGATCGACGCACCCCCCGGCGCCGGCACCATGTTCCTCGTCACCGACGACGACTGGTTCCAGCGACTGCGCTAAGACCATTTGATCGGTACGCAGTTCCCGGTCTTGTACGTGCCGCGGCTGTCGGGAACGAGGCCGTGCCCGGACTGCGCGATCCGGGCGCACACCTTCGGTGATTCGCCGATGGCCCTGACGAAGCGCTGGTCCCTCGTCGAGAGCACTGAGGGCTGCTGGTCCTCGACGTACCAGAATCCCTGCTGGTCGTCGGGGACCTGCGAGCCCATGATCCTGTCCTGGGGATTCGTGCCGTCGCCGCCGTAGAGATGCAGGTGGAACCCACCCTCGGTGTTCGGCGCCTCGCCGTTGAATCCCGCGTCGTATGCGACGGTGAACTTGCCGTCGGCAATCTTCGCCGCGGTGAGGCACACCCAGCGCGGATTGCGCTTGATCTCGTTCGTGCACTGTTCGTCGGCCGGCACCGCGGGCTTCGCGGAGACCGGGACCGTGGGCTTGTCGCCGCCCGCCTCGGCGCGGTTGCCGCTGGTCAGCACCCAGGTCGCGAAGGCGCCACCGCCGAGCAGCACGGCCAGCGCCGCGACCACCGCCACCAGCGCGGCCCGGCTCCGCTTGGCCGGTGGCTTCGGCGCTTGCGCCGCGGAGTCGGTGGCCGGTGCGGCCGCGGTCGACGCGTAGGTCCTGGTCCGGGTGGGCTGGCCGACCGGGCTGGCGGCGGGCGCCGGGACGCCCGCGTTGCCGGCCACGGTCGCCTTGGGGAGACCGGACGGGTTGACGCGCGGTGCCGAGTGCGGAATCACTGGCTCCCCGTGATACGTCGCCCGCGCCGGCCGGGCGGGCGGAGGCGCCGATGGCGTCGGCCTGGCGGCCGGGGTCACGGGCGGGGTCACGGGTGGGGCCACGGGCGGGGTCACGGGCGGGGTCGCGGGCGGGGTCGCGGGTGCCGCCTGCTCACGTGGAGGGACCGGACGGGACGGCGTGCCGGCGGCGCCCGCGGGCTTTGCCAGGGCTCCGCCGGCCAGCCATGCCGCGCCGAGGGCGACCGAATGCTTGGGATGGGCGTCGACCACCACCGGCCGTCCGAGTTCCGAGCCGACCAGCTGGGCGACGATCGGCATCCGGGACGAGCCACCCACCAGCAGCACCGAGTGCACCTGGTCCGGCGTGCAGTCGGCGGACCGCAGCGCCCGCTGCAGTGCCTCGACGGACCCGTGCAGCGCCGGTCGGACCATCGCCTCGAACTCGGCCCGGGTGAGCCGGACCTCCGTGGACACGTCGGGCAGCAGGACCGGGATGGTCGTGTCGGTGTCCGACGACAGCGCCTCCTTGGCCTGGACGCACTCGTCCCGGAGCCGGGCCACGGCGTTGATCACCGCGGAGTCGTCCTCGTCGAGCTCCTCCAGCTTGCCGTCGAGTGCCGTACGGACATGGTTGAAGACCGCGGCGTCGAAGTCGGCGCCGCCGAGCCGCTCGATGCCTTCCGGCTGGCCCATGACCTCGAACCCGGTCGCGGTCTTGCGCAGCACCGCGGCGTCGAAGGTGCCGCCGCCGAGGTCGTACACGGCCACGACCGTGCCCTGCTCGACGCGTTGCTGCTGGGTGTAGTTGACCGCCGCCGCCTCGGGCTCGGTCGTGTAGGTCACCGGCACACCGAGGTCGGCCATCCGCGTGGCCTGGCGGAAGAGGTCCAGCTTGTAGGGACCCCAGTTCGCCGGGTGGGAGACGCAGATCGCGGTGGGAAGGCCGCCTTCGCGGCGGGCGACCTCGTCGACCACCCACCGGAGCAACCGCGACATCAGCGCTTCGGCCGACTGCGGCACACCGCCGAGCAGGATCGGGGTCGTGTCGCCCAGCCGCCGCTTGAATTCGCGCGCCACGCGTTGGGGTTCGGAGAGTCCCCGGCGATGCGCCGAGTCTCCGGTCAGGAAGGTCTCGTCCTGCCGGAGCAACACCACCGACGGGATGGCCGCGCTCCGGTCGCCGAGCGAGACGGTCTCCGCCCGGCCGTCCCGCCAGATCGCCGCCGCCGTGAAGGTGGTGCCGAGGTCAATTCCAAGCGCGTACATCGATGGATGCTCCGATTATGATCATCAAGACAAGGCTCAGGTCGTTGCGGGAGACACGTCGCGGCGGGTCAGACGGTTCGATCGCGGCTCATCCGATGTTCACCGCGACCGCCGCCGGTCGGCGATCATGCCCTCGCAGGATCGGACGGCCACCCGCGCGGCGAGGGCCATCTCCGCCGTGGTCAGGGGGTTCTCGGCCCGGCGCTGCCAGCGGGCCAGCGCCGCGTCCGCGGCGGCGTCCAACTCCGCGCCGGATGCGTCCGGCGGCAGCCGCAGCCGCTGGTGGATCGCGGCGCCGGCGCCGCCGATGAGCTGTTCGAGTTCGGCGACGACCTCTGGCTTGCCGGTCACCCATCCCGCGCGGAGGCTGGAGAGCACCCTCAGCTCGTTGAACGGATGCGCCGAGGCGATGATCTCCTCCACCATGCCGGCGACCTGGTCACTGCCCGGCGGGGCGCAGACGCGCGTGATCTCGGCCAGGGCGAGTAGCGCGGATCTGGACTTGAGCACGTCCCGGCGTTCGAAGAACAGCGAGCCGAGGATCTCCCGGAGCTGCGCGAGTCCGCTGCGCTCGGTCAGTTCCCGGGCCAGTTCCGTGGCGGTGCTGCTGGTGCCGTGCCGCAGCAGGGCCGCGGACAGCCGGAGGCCGAACAGGCCGAACCGGGCCAGCAGCGCCTCCCGCTCGATCGAGGTCATGCCCAGCTCCGGCATGGTCTGGACGAACCGGTCGACGGAGAGCAGCAGTTGCTCGGCTTGCGCCGGCGGCAGCTCCGAGATCCGGCGCAACCGGGCGAACTCCACCTCGGTGAGGGTCGCGGCGGTCTCGGCGAGCAGACCCGCCACGGGAACGACGGACTGCACCAGTCGCCGGACGCTCGCGTCGGTGCTCAGCCGGGCCGCGACCCGGCGCGCCGAGGCCATCGCGTCGAGCCGGCCGGCGGCGATCTCGTCGGCCCGGGACAGGACCCCGATGGCGTTGACCGGATTGGGGCGCGACACCTCCACGTCGTGGAAGGCTCGCAGGAACTCGACGTCGTTGCTGTGCAGGTGGCGCATCAGATAGATGACGGCGTCGGCGGGCGTCTCCTCGTCGTCCGGCACGAGCAGGTTCCAGGAACGCTGCGAGGTGTGCTCGGACAGCGACCCGATACCAGGAGTGTCGATCAGCGTCACGGTCCGCAACGCCTGGGAGGGCCAGCTGACTTCCAGCTGTGCCACGTCGTCCACGGCGAGGTCGCCCAGATCTATCTCGATGGCGCCGTCTTCCCGGCTGAACCGGAGCTGCCGCGGCGGACCCTGATAGGGCCGGGCCATGACCTGGTAGGTGTGCCCGTCGGAATACCAGGTGACGACGCGGGTGCACTCGCCCGCGTCGGTGGGCGCCAACCGGTCGCCGACCAGGGCGTTGAGCAGCGTCGACTTTCCCGCCTTGATCCGGCCCGCGACGGCCACCCGGAGCGGCTCGTCGAGCCGGTCGCGCACGGCGGCGATCCGCCGCTCGTACGGCGTTCCGCGGTAGACGTCGACGGCTTTGCCGAGCACACCCCGCGTACGGTCGATCAGGCTCCCGCCCAACAACTCGGACCCCACATCCTCACGTCGCCGCCTCCCGGAGGAACAAGCCTCTCGAAGCAAGGTACTCGGCGGCTGCTTGCCGCTCGGCCCGGACGGCTCGGCGCATGTGGTGCATCACTCTGGGAGCGGCCACCCCACCAAGCCGTAAACTGCCAGGTCGGTACCGGTGAAGGGAACGCACGGTGACTGTCGTGGTGGGCGTGGACGGCGCCGGGCGTACCCGCAGGCTTGGTGAGATCGCCGCGGCCGCCGGACGGCCGGTCGTCTCGGTGGTCTTCTCAACGGTCGACAATCTGGACGCGCTCCTGGCCCGCGCCCGCACGGACGGCGCGATGGTCGTGGTCGACGACGCCCACCGGCTGCCCCCGGAGGCACTGCGGGCGCTGGCCGCCGCCGCGCGCGCCGGACTGCCGATGGCGATCGCCCGCCGTCCCACGATCAACGGGCCGGAACTCGCCGACCTCGACGACGCGGTCGCCGCCACGGGAACGGTCGAACACCTCGGCCCGCTCGACCTCGACACCCTGACCGCGCTGGTCACCGCCGCGATCGGCCGACCGGCAACTCCGGAGCACGTGGCGGCGGTCCACGCCGCCTCGGCGGGCCTGGCCGCTGTGGCCGAGACGGTGGCGGCGGCTCCGGACGGCACACCGCCCGCGCTGGTCGCCCGGCTGCAACGACGGCTCGCCGCGTCCGGCCGCGACATCGCGGAGCTGGCCGGAATTCTCGCGCTCGGACTGGACCTGGAGGACGACGTCGTCTGCGCGGCGACCCGGCTGGATCCGGCGGTCGCGGCGACGGCGACGCGCTCGCTGCGGGACCAGGGACTGCTGACGCCCGACGGCGAACGGATGATCCCGGCGGTAGCCCGTGCGCTCCTGGCCGATCTGTCTCCGCCGGAACGCCGTCGGCTGCACGACACCGTGGCGGCGGCCCTGCTGGCCACCGGCGCCGACCCGGTTCGCGCCGCCGAGCAGCTGCGCGCTGCCCGCGTGCGTACGCCCACGGCGGCCGACGTCTACCGACGTGCCGCCGACCGGCTCCGCTTCGCCGCGCCCGACCGCGCCCTGGCCTTCTACGACGAGGCGCTCGACGCCGGCGTCGACCCGGCCGTCGTCGCCGCCCGCCGAGCCGAGGCGGCTGTCCTGCTCGGCCTGCCCGTCGACCTGGACGCCGCGACCGCGACGGAGTCCGACGCGGCCCGGCTCGCCATGGTCGCCGGTGCCACCGCGGCCCACGACGGCAGAGCCGGCCGGGCGGCCGAGGCGTTGCTGAACACCGGCGCGCCGGGCCCCGTCCTGGCCGTACCGGCGCTGATGGCCACCGGTCAACCGGAATCGGCGCGAACCGCGGCGACCGGCCAGGCCCCACTGCCGTTGCGTCGCCTCGCCGAGGCGGCGCTGGCGATCGGCAGCCCCACGACGGCCCTGCCGCTGCTGATCGAGGCGGCCGAGGCCTACGAGCAGGCCCCGCCGGCGGTCACGGTTCCCGATCTGCCGCACGCGCTCGGCGCGCTGGTCGCGGTGACCGCCGGCGACACCGCGACCGCCGAGCACCTGCTGGAACGGGCACTGCACGCCGGTATCGGTGGGCCCGTCGCCCAGGAACGGCACCGCACACTGCTGGCCTGGGCGCGACTGCGTGCCGGCCGATACGACACCGCCCTCGCCGAACTCGACCGGCTGACCGGCACGCCCCTGCCGGGCCGCGAACGTCTGGCGTTCGCCTGTCTCACCGCCGGGATCGCCCGGCGCCGCGGCGACATCGCCCAGCTCCGTGCGGCGTGGGCACTCGCCGAGCCGGTGCTCGCCCGGCGCGCGGTCGACCTGTTCCAGCTGGAGATGGTCGAGGAACTGCTGGTGGCCGCCGCCCGGCTGCGCCACCACCGGCGGATCACGCCGATCCTCGACGACCTGGAGGCGGTCGTCGACCGGCTCGGCCGCCCGGACGCCTGGGCGGTGTCGCTCGGATGGATCCGGCTGCAGATCGCCGTCGTCGGCGAGGACCAGGCGGCCGCGACCGCCGCGGCGAGCCACCTCGGCGGTCTCGACCCCTCGGGCGCCCGGCAGCGGGCCCAATGCCGCGCGGCCACTCGGTGGGCCGCCGCGCTCACCGGCGACGTACACCCGGACGACGTGCTGGCGGACGCCGCCGAGCTCGTCGCGGTCGACCTGCCGTGGGAGTCGTCCCGGCTGCTCGGGCAGGCCGCGATCCGTACCAGCGACCCGTCGGCCGCGCGGAGGCTGCTGGAGCGGGCGCGGGAGCTGTCGCGCGCGGAGGGACCGGCGGACGAGTCACTCCAGGACGCGGGTGGTCTGTCCGACCGGGAGGTGGAGGTGGCACGGCTGGTGCTCGCGGGTCGTACGCACCGTGAGATCGGGTCGCAGCTCTACCTGTCCCCGAAGACGGTGGAACACCACGTGGCCAGGATCCGTGCCAAACTCGGTGCCGCCAACCGAGCTGAGATGATCGCCGCGCTGCGTAGTCGCCTGCCGGCGGAGTCCTAGCCGGGTCCCCCCTAACCCCCTCCGGACGGAAGGGGGATAGCCCCGATGCGACGCTCGGCCCCAACCCGCAGGCTTGCACTTGTCCGACCACCGGGGCGGGCCTGAACACAGGAGTAGTCATGGCAGTCGAAGTCACCCCGCTGATCATCGACAACATCAAGGCGTTGTTCGAGAAGGTGTTCAGCAGCGACGCGGAAACCGCGAAGTTCCTCGCCGACCCGGCCGGCGCCTTCGCCGCGAACGACATCGACGCCGAGTCGCTCAACGCGGTCAACATCAACCAGGTCGTCGCGGAAGCGGCCTACGGCGGCGACAGCTCCGCGGGCGGCGGCTACAGCGGTGGTGGCCACTACAGCGGTGGCAACTACAGCGGTGGCGGCTTCAGTGGCGGTGGCAGCGGTGGCAGCGGTGGCGGCGCAGCGAGCAGCGCTGCCGCTTCTGCGCCGGCTCCGCAGGCCGTGCAGCAGGTCACCCAGGTCGCGCAGACCTTCACCACCCAGAACTTCGTCGACAACACCCGGACATTCACCGACAACTCCACCGACATCGACAACTCGGTGGATGTGGACGTGGACGGTGCGGTCTTCGGCGACATCGACATCGACTCCACCAACGTCAACCAGACCGGTGACGGCAACGTCGGCACCACCGGCGACGGCGACGTCAACGCGGCCACCGGCGACGGCGCGGTGGCCCAGCAGGGCGACGGGGACAAGGTAGCCGCGACCGGCGGCTCGGTGGCGGCCGGCGGTGACGCGATCGGCGTCACCGGCGACAACTCGTCGGCGGAGGTTGTCGGCGGCGACAAGGTCACCGCGGGCGACGGCTCCGTGGTCGGCACCGGCAACGGCGACGTGCTCGGCGCGACCGGCGACGGCGCGTTCGTCGGCAACGCGGCCAACGGCGACGTGGTCGGCAACACCGGCGACAACGCGGTGACCGCGGGCGACGACATCTCCGGCGCGGTCAACACCGGTACCAACTCCGGAGTGCAGGCGGGCGGCGACGTCGACAAGGCGATCCTGGGCGACAACTTCGGCATCGTCGGCGACGACGTGGACAAGGCCGTCGTCGGGGACAACAACCAGTCCGCCCAGTTCGACATCGACACCAGTGGTGGCGCCGGCGGCACCGCCAACGGCACCGGAGGCGCCGGCGGCATCGGCGGCGACGCCTCCGCCGACGGCGGAAACGGCGCCGGCGGCGCGGTGGGCGCCGGAGTCGGCCTCGGGGTGGGCGTCGGGATCCGCGGCAGCGGCGACGGTCGCGGCCAGGGCATCGGTGGCGACGGCGGCGACGGCGGTGCCGGCGGCACCGCGGTGGGCGGCAGCGCCGCGGGCGGCGCCGGCGTCGGTGGCAACGCCGGCGGGGGCGCCGGGGGAGCGGTGGGCCCGATCAACTTCAACTTCGGTGGCGGCAGCCAGACCAACGTCAGCGGCTCCCGCGTGGAGGACTCGTCGGTGTCCGGCAGCGGCAACGCGTCCACGACGCAGGACTCGTTCAACGACCAGTCGACGAACGACTCGTTCAACGACCAGTCCACGAATGACTCGTTCAACACGGACGACTCGTTCAACACCGACGACTCGATCCGCGCCGACGACTCGCAGATCATCACCGAATCGGCCGACAACTTCACCGGGGGCGGCGACAACGTCGACCCCAGCCCCGCGGCCTGATCCCCAACCGGCGGATACCGGGCAGCGGGCCGGGTGGGAACAGCGTGGCGTGGCGGTCTTGCGACCTGCCACGCCACGTTCGCGCTCGGGGCCGATGGTCGGACGCTCCGGTTCGCCGTACCCTTCGTGACCGGGAGGAACGACGTTGACCAGCACCACGACACCACCTGACGCCGGCGACACGCTGCGGCGGGCGACCGAGATCGTCGACCTCGCGCAACGCGCCTGCGAGGCGTACGACCGCGGGGATCTCGACAGCCGGCTCGCCGCCGTCCGCGCCACCCTGGCCGACCCGGCGGTGCACATCGTCGTCGTGGGCGAATTCAAACAGGGCAAGAGCTCTCTGGTGAACGCGCTGGTCGGGACCAAGGTCTGCCCGGTCAACGACGACGTCGCCACCGCCGTGGCGACCTACGTCCGCTACGGCAAGGAGCCATCCGCCGAGGTGCTCCTCGACGAGGTCCCGCCCCGGCGCGAGCCGGTGTCGGTCGACCGGGTGCGGGAGTTCGTCCTGGAGAAGGACGCCGGCGGCGCGGTGGAGGGTGTCACCGGGGTTGAGGTCCGGCTGCCGCGCCAGCTGCTTTCCAGCGGCCTCGTCATCGTCGACACCCCGGGCGTCGGCGGCCTCGGCTCGGTGCACTCGGCCGCCAGCCTGACGGCGGCGTCCATGGCCGACGCGCTGCTGTTCGTCACCGACGCGGCCCAGGAACTCACTCGCAGCGAGCTGGAATTCCTGCGCCAGGCCCGCGAGGTCTGCTCGACGGCGGTCTGCGTGCTCACCAAAACCGACTTCTATCCGTACTGGCGCAAGATCCGTGACCTGGACGCGGGACATCTGCGCAGCCTGGGAGAAGTGCCGATCCTCCCCGTCTCGTCCGATCTGCGGCTACGTGCCGTCGCCGGCGGTGACAAGGAACTCAACGCCGAGTCCGGGTTCCCGGACCTGGTCAAGTTCGTCGCCCAGCGGGTCTCCGGAGGAGCGGCCGCCCGGGCCGCCGCCCAGGCGGGCGCGTCGGTCGTCGGGATCTGCGAGCAGATCGAGAGCCAGTTCGAGGCCGAACGGGCCGCACTCGCGGACCCGGCCGCCGCCGCCACGGTGATGGACGAGCTCACCGAGGTGAAGACGCGCGTGGAGGCGCTCAAGGCCGCCGCGGCGAAGTGGCAGCAGACCCTCGGCGATGGCATCGCCGATCTCAACGCCGACATCGACCACGACCTGCGCGGCAGGATTCGGCGGCTGGTGGAGGAGGCCGACGCGGAGATCGAGGAAGGCGACCCGGCCGACACCTGGGAGGAGACGGAACGCTGGCTGCAGGCCAGGGTCTCCCAGGAAGTGCTGGCCAACTACATGATGCTGCGGGACCGGGCGATCAGTCTCAGCGACGACGTCGCGACCCACTTCGAGGAGGCCGCGGGTCAGATCCTGCGCCAGGTCGCGATCACCAACCCGCTGCCGTTGGCCGGCACCGCCCAGGTCGAGCACAAGATCGACCTGGTCAGGATGAATCGCCGGAAACAGGCGATGGTGGCACTCAAGAGTGCCTACGGCGGAGCGCTCATGTTCACCATGGTCGGGACGCTGGCAGGCATCGCCCTCGGCCCGATCGGCATCGGTATCGGCCTGGTGATGGGCCGCAGGGGCCTGCGCGAGGAGAAGAAGCGGCAACGCACGAACCGGCAGAATCAGGCCCGGAACGCGATCCGCCGCTACTGCGACGAGGTCACCTTCGTGATGACCAAGGACTCCCGGGACACCCTGCGCCGGATCCAGCGTCAGCTCCGCGACCACTACAGCGGCCTGGCCGACGAACTGGCCCGCTCCAACGCCAAGTCGCTGACGGCCGCGGCGGAGGCGGCCCAGCGCACCACGGCCGAGCGCGAGAGCCGTCTGCGCGATCTGACGGCCGAGCAGGATCGCCTGCGGCAGTTGCGAGAGCACGCGGCGGCGCTCGTCTCGTGAGCCGCCCGGCGTCAGTCGCCGTCGATGTCGTCGATCTCCGGAGCGTCATCGGGCAGCGAGGGCATCGCCCATAGCTCGTCCGCCGCCGGCGCCACGTCCTCGAGCTCCGACAGATCCTGCGAAGCGGCGTATCCGACCGGCTCCGCGTCCGGTGCCACGGCACCGGACGCGCTGTCGTCCACCGGCACCGCTGTGAGGCCATGGCCGTGACCGAATGCCGTGTCCATCGGCGCCCACGCGTGCTCGACGTCGTGGCTCCGCGCCTCGAGGGGCGGATCGATCTCCGGCATCGCCAGCGTCGAACTCTCGTCGAGTTCCGCCGCCGGGGCAGTGGCGAGAAGATCGGGTAGCTGGCCGATCTCGCCTGCCACGGCGTCGCCCTCGATGATCGGACTGTGCGCCATGACGAAGGGGGCCAAGTGCTCGGACACCTCGGCCCGGGCGGTGTCGGCGAAGCTGACCACGGCCTCGGCGAGGAGCTCCTCCGGCAGGTCCCCGTGCCCGCCGGCCCGCAGCACGGCGGCGAGGTCACCCGAGGTTCCGGCAGTGCCGGTCAACCCCGCGATGATCTCGTGAAGGGATCGCGCCGCTGCCATGCACCCACTGTAAGGAGAACGCCACCGGTCCCGGCAAGGGGGACATCCCCTGACCGCCCCCTAACGCTGCTTCCGTCCATGCTGTCGTGCTCGGTGCGGGCGGCGTCGTCGAGCACCGGCTGCGCCGACGCACCAAATCGTGCCGGACGGCGGGGATCCTGGGGTCGACGAGATGCCGGGTGTGCCGGACAGCCGTCGCGTCCGGCCCGTGCTCAGCTCGCGGCCAGGGTTGCCGATGAGGAGTGCGTGGGGTCTGACGGTGGTGCCGGCGCCGAGACCATGCCCGGCCCGGTCGACGCGGGCGGCGGGCCGCTGAGTGTTACCGCGCTGGCCTTCCTCCGGGTGGACCAGATGGGGCTGGTCGTGGACTGGAATCCGGCTGCCGAGCGGATGTTCGGTTGGACCCGGGAGAAGATCCTGGGGCAACCGGTAGCCGACACGATCGTACCGCCGCAGATGCGTGCCGCGTTCATGGCCGCCTTCGCCCGCTGCCTGGCCACCGGTGAGGCATCCGCGCTGGGCCGCCGGTTGGAGCTGCCGGCACGCCACCGCGACGGCCATGATCTGCTCATCGAGGTCACCATCGACGCCGTCGACGACGGGTTCTGCGCATTCGCCCACGACAGCACGGGGCGCCGCGAGGCCGAGCGCGCGCTGTGGGAGAGCAATGCGCTCGTGCAGGCCATCCTCGAGCACACCTCGGCGTTGATCTCGGCCAAGGACCTTGACGGCCGGTACCTGTTCGTCAACCGCGAGTTCGAGCGCTGCTTCCGGGTCGCTGCGGGGGAACTGGTCGGGAAGACCGAGTCCGACGTGCTACCGGCCCGGGTGGCCGCGACGTCGCTCGCCAACGACATGCGGGTGCTGCACAGTGCCACCGCCTCGACGACCCTGGAGGAGCTGCCCACTGGCGAGGAGGTGCGGCAGTACATCGTCACCCGGTTCCCCCTGCTCGACCCGAGCGGGGCTCCCCGTGGGGTGTGCAGCCTCGCGATCGACGACACCGCACACCGGCGCAGCGAGGAGGCGCTGCGCCACAGCGAGGAACGCTACGAGCGGATCGTCAGCAACATTCCGGGCATGGTGCTGCGGTTCGAGGCGATCCCCCAGGAGGGGCGCGTGGCATTTACCTACGTCTCCGACGGCTGCCGTGAGGTCTTCGGCGTCGAGCCCGCCGCGGTCCTCGCCGACGACACCGCGATTACCGGCCTGTTCGACGCGGAGACGCAGAAGTCGATCGACGACACCCTGCGGGAGTCGGCGGACACCCTCGAGCCGTGGCGGTGGGAAGGGAAGATCCGACTCCGCGACGGCCGACCCCGCTACCTGCAGGGCATCGCACGGCCGGAACGGCTCATCGACGGGACCATGGTCTGGGACGGGCTGCTGCTGGACCGCACCCGCGAGAAGCAGGCGGAGCTGGAGTCGGCGCGGGTACGACAGGACCTGAACCAGATGATCTCCTGGCTGCGCGGCTATGCCTTCACGGTCAGGGTGCAGCCGGACGGCAGCGTGCGCAAGGTCTACAGCAGCGCCGACGGCACGGAGACCTTCGGCGGGCCGCTGGACGCCACGAGCGACCTCGCCGAGGCGATGGCTGAGCTCATCCACCCCGACGACCGGCCCAAATACGCCGCCTTTCGGGCCAGCACGCTGGCCGGGCAGGCGGGAGACCTCAACTGTCGCATCATCGGCTTCGACGGGCGGCAACGGTGGGTGTTCATCCGGCTGCGCCCTCGGCCCGAGGATCCCACGCTGCTCGACGGCTTCTGCTGCGACATCACCCCCCAAACGACGGCCCCGTCCCCGCTATGACGAGCGCGGCACTGAGTCCCGGCCCGGGCGAAAGGCTTCCCCGGCACGTCGGCGAGCTCGCCGTGCCGGTGCGGCTCCTGCCCGCGGGCACGCCGGTCGCCGATCTGGAGGCGATGCTGCGCGAAGATCCGCTGTTACCCGGCATCGTCGTACGCACCGCACTCGGCGGGTTGCGGCTGCTGAGCCGCGCACACCTCGCGCAGGCCGCCGTCGGCACCCCGGAACCCGGTGCCGAGCCGGTCGCCGGTGCGGCGCACGCCCCGGCCTTCGGCGAGACACTCGTGCTGCCGGCCAGTACACCCGTCGACGCCGCCGCGGAGGCCGCGCTTGCCCGGCCGCCGGAGACCCGCGACGACGCGGTCGTCGTCGCGTGGCCGCACGGGCGTTACGGCATCGCACCGATGCTCGACCTCATCGCCACCATGGCCCGTCGCTACGCCCGGCTGACCCGCAGCGATGCCCTCACCGGCCTGGCCAACCGCCACGCACTGACCACCAACGGCGCCGAACTGCTGCGTGAGCGGCCGGGCGGCGCGCTCCTTTTGATCGACCTCGACCGCTTCGCCGAGACCAACGACGCCCTCGGCTACCAGGGGGCCGACCACATCCTGCGCCAGGTAGCCCTGGCCCTTTCCGCCGCGGCCGGCCCCGACGACATCGTCGCGCGCCTCGACGGCGACCAGTTCGCCGTCCTGCTCAGCCCGGCTCCACCCGGCGCCGGCGCCGAGCCGGCCTCCGCGGCCTGGCCGCTGCAAACCGCCCAACGGCTCGCCCAGCGGGCCCGCGGCCCGTTCACCGTCGCCGGCGTGCCGGTCAGCGTCGAGATGAGCATCGGTGTCGCCCCCGCCGGCGACGCGGACGATGACGTCGACGCCCTGATCCGCCGGGCCACCATCGCGATGCGGTCCGCCAAACAAGCCCGCACCGGCGTGGAATCGTGGGATCCGCAGGCGGCTGCCGCCCGCAGCAGCGACCTGCGGCTGATGGCAGAACTGCGCGCGGCCACCAATGGCGGGCAGCTGCGCCTGCACTACCAACCCCTGGTCGACGCGGCCAGCGGCCAACTGCACGGCGTCGAGGCACTCGTACGCTGGCAACATCCCGACCGCGGCTTCCTGGCACCCGGGCTGTTCCTGCCCGACGCCGAACGCTCCGACATCATCATCGACCTCACCGACTGGGTCCTCGCCGAAGCGATCAGCCAGGCCGCCGACTGGCGTACGGCAGGGAGACCCTTACCGATCTCGATCAACATCTCCGCCGCCTACCTCGCCCAGCAGCGGGCCGTGGACACCATCGCCATCCTTCTGCGGCTGCACCACCTGCCGGCCGACCTGCTCACCGTGGAGATCACCGAAAGCACCATGCTGGCCCACCCCGAACAGGCAGCGACCCGCCTGGCCGCCCTGCGCGACCTCGGCGTGCGGGTATCGGTCGACGACTTCGGCACCGGCTACACCTCCCTCGCCCTGCTTCCCGAACTCCCCATCGACGAACTCAAGATCGACCGCTGCTTTGTGTCACGGATGGTCGATTCCGCCCCGCACGCCGCCATCGTCAGCGCCGTCACCACCATGGCCAAGTCGTTGCGCCTGACGGTCGTCGCCGAAGGCATCGAAGACGAACGCACCGCCGAGGCCCTTCGGGCTCTCGGCGTCGATCTGCTACAGGGCTACCACTTCGGCCGCCCTCAGAGCCCGCAGCTCCTGCAACTCCAGCCGCCGACGGAGGTGCTCGCGACGAACGCCTGAGGCAGGCGCGGACTCGCCGCGGCCTGTCGCGCCACCGACGCCACCTCCACCGCGCCGCCGCGATCGACGATCGCACCGATCGCGGTGCTGACCCTGCCATCGCGGCGGATGTCGCCCAGCCGGGCGGCGAGGAACGTGTCCAGCAGCGCGAGCCGCGCCCGGATCGAGCCGGCAGCGACCAGTCGGCCGGTGAGGTCGGTGGCGACAGGGCCGACCAGATCCGCCAGCGGGGACCAGTCGGCAGACAGCGACGCGGTAACGGCCCGCCGCGCGCTAACCGGAGCTGTAGCCGCGGATGCCGGCTCACCGTCCATCCCGGAACCATGCGGGTTCCGGTGGCAGCCGGTCCGTGTATGCTGCGGCTCGCCAACGGTTCGCTTGCTCCCGGCTTCGGGGGTGGGCGTCGTAAGAGGGAACCCGGTGTGAATCCGGGACTGCCCCGCAGCGGTAAGTGGGAACGACCGCCGTCAACAGCACTGGACGCGTCCGCGTCCGGGAAGCGACGGCCAGTAGGTTGCCGCCGGCTCAGGTGCCGGTGCATTGCCCGCGAGTCCGAAGACCTGCCGTCGGTGCACGCGCGTGGGGCGCGTGCCGGTACCGGGTCTCGTGGGGAGATCTCGCCGACACTGCGTCGCACGCTCGTTGCGCCGGTCTGTCGTTGTGGCTTCCTCGCGCGTTCCCGGCTGAGTCGGGTCTCGAGGGAGAGCGGCAGTGTCAGCAGTTTCCGCACGTTCTGTCCAGGGTCGTACACCGCGGCGTGATGGGCTTGCAGCGCCGCTGTGGCGCAGAGGGCGACGGCTGGTCGGTGCGCTGGCCACGGCGAGTGTGCTGGCCGTGGTGGCGTCGGCCTGTTCGGGTGTGTCGACGGATACGGCGGCGTCGGTCGACGGCCCGCTCAAGCAGTTGACGATCGCGACGAGTTTCGCGATCGGGGATCTGGATCCGCTCGAGAACGGGTTCTGGGCGCCGGAGTTCGGCTTCGGCGCGTTGTTGATGAAGCCAGTGGCGGGTGGCAAGCTGACGCCTTGGCTGTTGGAGTCGCCCCCGAGCCGAACCAGCCCGACCAGGTGGGCCCTGCGGCTCAAGCCGAATCTGACGTTTCAGAACGGTAAGCCGCTCGACGCGGCGGCGCTGGCCGCGGCGATGACGTTCAGCCTTGCCGAGAACAGTTCGGTCAAGCCACTGCTGCCCGGCGCTACGGTCACCGTGAGCGGACCGCGTACGGTCACGGTGACAACGGGGAAGCCAACATCGTATGTGCCGAGTCTGCTCGCGCACGAGTCGATGTTCCCGATCTTCGACTACGCCACGTATCAGCCGTTGAAGGGCAAGGATGCCGAGCTGATCGCGGCGAAGATCTGGTCGGGTCCGTACACGGTCACCGGTCTCACACCGGAGGCGATGACCCTGGTCCCGACGCCGGGCTACGCCGTGTCGACGCCGAAGCTGGAGAAGCTCTCCGTCCGGTTCGTTCCGGACGCGCACGCGCGGATCCTGGCCGTGCAGAACGGCGAGGCGGACCTGGCGCTGTACCCGCCGACCTCGGCGGCCAAGGAATTACAGGGTCGCTCCGACGCGGTGTATCTCCACCAGGCCCCCGGCACCGCCGCGGAAGGCTTTCAGCTGCTGCTGAACCTGCGCAGCGGCCCGATCGCCGATGTCGCGGTGCGGAGAGCGGTGTCGCACGCCATCGACTACGGTCAACTAGCCACGCAGGTGATGAACGGGCTGTACGACCCGGCGGTCGGCTTCTACCCGGCGTTCCTGCCGTACGCGTTGCGGAATCAGACGTTCGGCGCGGCCGAGGCGAACCGGATTCTCGACGCCGCCGGCTGGGTCCGCGGCGGCGACGGCATGCGCGCCAAGGACGGCAAGCCGTTGGCGTTCACCCTGTTGAGCTACCCGCAGCAGCCCGACTCCAAGACCGTGGCGGTGGCCGTGCAGGCGCAGTTGCGGACGGCCGGCTTCGCCGTCGAGGTGCGCCAGGTGGACGACGTGACCGCGGCGGTGAAGAGCCCGACGGGCTGGGACGCGGCGGTGATGGGCAACGGAGCGATCGACTGGACCCAGACCGACCCGGTCACCCCGGTCATCGCCAACTTCACCCCCGGCGGCGACAACAACTACGGCGGAGTCGACGAGCCGGAGCTGACGCGGCTCGCCGGGCAGCTGACCGAGACGTTCGATCCGACCGCCCGCGACACGCTGATGCGCCGGGTGCAGCAGATCGTCGTCGAGGAGAAGGTTCTCAGCCTGTACTTGACGCTCAAGCGGGTACCGGTGGTCGCGGCGCCGAAGCTGCGCGGCTACGCCGTGCCGCCGGTGGCGTTGCTGTGGGTCGACGCGTACTGACAACCGATGACCGCGACGATCACACGCCGGGTCGGGCAAGCCGTGGTGACCCTGGTGGTCGGCAGCGTCCTGGTGTGGGCGCTGCTGGCCCTGGCACCCGGCGATCCGGCCCGCCGCATCCTGGCCGCGGGCGGCGTGGCCCATCCCACCGCCGCGCAGGTCGAGGCCAAGAACGCCGAACTCGGCCTCACCGGGCATCCGACGGTCCGCTACGGCCGCTGGCTGGCCGACGCCGTCCGCGGTGACCTCGGCACGTCGTGGGCCACCGGCCGGCCGGTGGCCCACGAACTCGGCACCCGGCTACCGGCCACGCTGCGCCTCGCCGCCACGGCCGTCGGTCTGTCGCTGAGCGTGGCGATGCTGCTCGCCATGGCCGCTGCCGCCGGCGCGGGTCGCTGGCTCGACGGAATCATCCGGGTGGTGTCCGCGACCGCGGTGGTCGTGCCGAGTTTCGTCGTCGGCCTCGCCCTGCTGCACGTCGTCGTGCTGCGGCTAGGCCACCTGCGGATCATCTCCGACGGCAGTTGGGGCACCGTAGGGCTGCCGGCGCTCACTCTGGCCCTGGCCACCGCGGCTTCCTGGTCACGGCTGCTGCGCGCGGGCCTGCTGCACGCCCACGGCGCACCCCACGCCGAGGTGTCCCGCGCCCGCGGCGCCAGCCGGCTACGGCTGCTGGTCGTGCACGATCTGCCGGGCGCCCTCGTGCCGTTCCTCACTGTTGTCGGCACCGGCGTCGCGGCCCTGCTCGGCGGCGCCCCGATCGTGGAGACCGTGTTCACCTGGCCCGGCGTCGGCCGCTTCGCCGTGCAGGCCATCACCGCCCGCGACCTTCCCGTCGTGCAGGGCTACATCCTGCTCGCCATCGCCGCCTACGTCGCGGTGTCCCTCGTCGTCGACCTGGTCGCCGTGGCCATCGACCCGCGGCTGGCCGCCGGGCCGCACCGCGTCCCGGCCCGGTCCGGCTGGTGGCGGCCGCGGAGCTGGTCATGATGGCCGCCCAATTGCTGCGCCAGCGCGGCTTCCTCATCGGCCCCGGCCTCGGCCTGGCCGTCGTCGCCCTCGCGGTGTTGGGGCCCGTCCTGGTCGGGGTCGACCCGGACCTGCCCGACTACGCCCACCAACTCGCCGCGCCGGGCGCCGAGCACTGGTTGGGTACCGACCAGTCCGGCCGGGACCAACTCGCCCGCACCCTCGCCGGCACCCGCACCTCCCTGTTGGCGGTACTGATCGTCTTCACGCTCACCACCACGATCGGGCTCGTCGTCGGCAGCCTGGCCGGCTATCTGGGCGGCATCGTCGACGCCGCGATCGGACGGGTCATCGACGCCATGCTGGGCTTGCCGTCGCAGATCATCGCCCTCGCGGTCGTCGGTGCCCTCGGCGTCGGCTCGACCAACCTGGTCCTCGCGATCGTCGTGTCCGGCTGGGCGTACCCGGCCCGCATCGCCCGCGCCGCCGTGCTGGGCAGCCACCAGCGCCTCGACGTCATCGCGGCGAGGATGGCCGGCATCGGACCAGCCCGCATCCTGGTCGGCCACGTGCTGCCCGGCACGCTCGCCACCGTCCTCGTCGCCGCCACCACCACGGTCGGTGAGACCGTGCTGACCCTGGCCGGGCTGTCGTTCCTCGGCCTGGGCGCCCAGCCGCCCACCGCCGAACTGGGCCAGATGCTCGCCGACAGTCAGAGCGCGCTGGTCAGCTCCCCGTGGCTACTCGTCGGCCCCACCACGGTCATCGCCGCCACGGTGGTGGCCGCCATGCTGGTCAGCGACGCACTACGCGACGCGATCGACCCGCAGCCACCCCATCGGACCCGCCACCACCGCCGCAGCGGCACGCCCGCCACCCCGATGCCGGACACCGACGACAGCGTGGCGGCGGTGCTGCGGATCACCGACCTCACCGTCACCTATCCCGACGGCACGCACGCCGTACGCGCAGTGACCCTGAGCGTCGCCGCCGGCGAGTGCGTGGCCGTTGTCGGCGAGTCAGGATGCGGCAAGTCCACCCTCGCCCGCGCCGTGCTCGAGCTGCTGCCCGCCGGTACCGCGATCGGCGGTGCCCTGGCCATCGACGGCGTGGACCTGACCACCGTGTCGCCGCCCGCGTTGCGCCGGATGCGGGGCCGCACCGTCGGCTACGTCGCCCAGGACCCCTACGCCGCCTGCGACCCGCTGCACTCCGTTGCCCACCACGTCGCCGAGCCGTGGCGCAACCACCGCCAACGCCCGCCGCGGGGCGAGGTGTCCCGCCGCGTCTCCGCCCTCGACGTCGACCGCGCCGCGACCCGCCTCACCGAACGCCCTCACCATTGGTCGGGCGGCATGCTGCAACGCGCGACCATCGCCGCGGCCGGCGCCCACGATCCGGTGCTGACCATCGCCGACGAGCCCACCAGCGCACTGGACGCCCACCTCGCCGACGACATCCTCACCGCGCTGCGCCGCTCCTGCCGGGCACTGCTGCTCGTCAGCCACGACCTGCACCTGGTCGCCCGACACAGCGACCGCGTCATCGTCATGTACGCCGGACGCGTCGTCGAGACCGGCCCCACCGCCGACATCCTCGAGCGCCCCCGACACCCGTACACCCGCGCCCTGATCGCCGCCACCCCACAACCCGGCGGCGCACCCCTGGTCTCGCTGCCCGGCACGCCACCGTCCCTGGTCGGCGCGCCACCGGCGGGGTGTGCGTTCGCCGCCCGCTGCGCCGACGCCACCGACATCTGCCACGACCGCGAACCGGTCCTGGCCGCCGGCGTCGCGTGCTGGAACGTGGCCACGTCGTGAGCACACCCTCGCCGCCGCCGATCGTCACCGCCGATGAGGTGACCCGCGCCTACGCCACCGCCCGCGGCACCGTCACCGCCGTCCACGAGGTCAGCCTCACCGTCACACCCCGGCAGATCCTCGGCATCAGCGGACCGTCCGGCTCCGGCAAGTCCACCCTGCTCCGCCTGCTCGCCGGCATCGAACGCCCTGACACCGGCACCATCCACTTCGCGGGCCAGCCGGCCTGGACCGGCCGCTCCCGCACCGCCCGGTACCCGCGGCCCGGCTACGTCATGCCGATCTTCCAAGCCCCCTCGGCCAGCCTGAACCCCCGATGGCCAATCTGGCGCAGCATCACCGAACCGCTGACCGCCCCCGGCCGCGACCGGCAACACCCGGCACAGCTGCGGGCCACCGCCGCGGACTGGCTCGACCGGGCCCGCCTCGGCCACGTCGACCCCACCATCCGCCCCGGCGACCTCTCCGGCGGCCAATGTCAGCGCATCGCGATCCTGCGCGCGCTCGTCGCTCAACCCGCCCTCGTCATCGCCGACGAACCCACGGCCCGCCAAGACGTCATCACCGCCGCGGCGATCAGCGAACTCCTCACCCACGCCGCCGCACACGGCACCGGCCTCGTCGTCGTCAGCCACGACACCGCCTGGCTCGACACCTTCGCCCACCACACCCACCGGATGACACCATGAGCTCCACATCCACCCCAGCCGCCGTGCCCACCGGCCGGTTGCCCGCCGCCGACCGCCGTGAGACGGCCGAAGCGCTCACCGCCGTCGCCATCAACCCGATCTTCACCTGCACACCGGCCCCGACACGGATACGCCCGGATGGCATACCGCGCGGGCGCTGTTCACCGACGGCGCGACGACCGCGGCGCTCGTCGATACCATCGCCGCCCGATACTCCACCCCCGCTCGGCGCATCGCCGGCTCGTTCGCCGTACTCGGGTACGCCTCCCGACTCCTGGCCCCCACCACAGCCGTTCTCGCCACCCACGGGATCCTCCTCGACCTGGACCCCGACCGGCTGCACTGGCGCTACCTACCCGACGACGGATTTCAATTCGCCTGCGCCGCGCCGTCCGGCTGGCGCCTACCCAACCCCGAAGCACTCACCACACCGGCGGGGCAGCACAGGTGGGACAGCATCACCGACAACCTCCGACTCGTCATTGACGCCGTGCGCACAGTCGCACCCGTCGCACCCGGCCTCCTCTGGGGCAACGTCGCCTCCTCGATCGCCGGGGCCCTTCGCACCCTCGCAATCCACGGCACCGCACCGGTGGAGACCTGCCACGCCGTCGCCGAACGGCTCCTGGAAAACGGGCCACTCGCCGGCACGGGCACCGTCACGATCAACCAGGGCCAGCTGTTCTTCGTCCGGAGAAGCTGCTGCCTGCACTACCAGATCCCCGCAGGCGGCAAATGCGGCGACTGCGCCCTCATCAACACCGACGAGCCGTCTCGCGTGACCACGTCGGAGCGCTGAATCCCACGCTCATGCGCGTAGTACGGCACCGTCCAATACGACGAAGTCCGCTCCGGCGAGGAAGGGATCCCAGCCCATTCGCCGGGCCTCTCCTCAGCCGCTGGATCGCCGGAGGGCGTCTGCCTCGCTCAGTGGATCCGGATGCTATCAACATCGGACACGCGGATCGCCCCATCAAAGCGCTGGGCACTGCGGCCGCTTGGCCGAGAAGGTGGCGGTGAAGGTGCTGGTTCAGGGTTCGGGACTGCCTGTCGAACACGCAGAGGGCGCCAGTGAGGATCCTTGTTCGGCGGTCAGCGTCGGGACGGCCGGGCTGTCGACTTCTACGCTCACCTGCCCGACCGCCTCCCGGTCGGTGACAATTCCTTAAGCCCTTGCTGGAGGACGAAAAGCTCAACCGATCGCGGGCGTATATCCGCTTATGTCGTCGTGGTGATGTCGCCTCGTGACAAGCAGCTGTTCGACAGCGGTGAGGAGGTTCTTGTTCGGCATGGGTTCGAGCATCACGGCGCAGGAGCCGATGCCCCGCACGCGGGGATCGTCGTGGTAGAGCGTTCCGCTCAGAATTGCCATGGGCACCTCCCGGAGCCGGGGGTGCTCGCGCAGGGCGAGGCACAGCTGTGCACCGTCCAGGCCAGGCATGTCCATGTCAGCCAGGAGCAGATCGGGTACCTGCAGTTCCGCGGCGCGAAGCGCCTCATGCTGCGGTTCCGGATAGCGGGCTCGTACCCAGCCGTCACTGGCGACATAATTCGCGACAATCGGGGCAGACGTACGGATGGGGCTGCTTGTCGCCGGAAGCGGTATCTTGAGTCTGGTAGCCGATCACATTCAGGAGGTGGGTATGACTGTCGAGATGGTCGCGCCGGCCTGGATGCATGAGCAGGTCACGGCCGAGCAGTACGCGGCATGGACGGAAGAGCAGTGCGCGGGCATCGAGATCGTGGATGGGATGGTCCTCGTGAGTCCGAGTGCGTCCAAGCGGCATAACCGCCTGGCCAGGCTTCTGGCGAACGCCTTGGACATTGCCGCTGGATCGGACTGGAACGCCGACACCGACTTCGATGTCCGGCTCCAGGACGTACCGCTGAACAACCGTCGTCCTGACGTGACGGTGTACCGGGCGGAGACCATCGACGTCACTCCGACACGACCCGAGCACGTGCTTCTTGTTGTCGAGGTGGTCTCACCCGGGTCGGAGACGACCGACCGGATCGTCAAGGCCGATCAGTACGCGAAGGCTGGCATTCAGTTCTATTGGCGTGTGGAGCAGGCCGCCACTGGTGCGCCTCTCGTTTACACGTACATTCTTGACCCGGCGACTGGCCGCTACCGCGACAGCGACATCTTCACCGGCGCCGTGAAACTGAGCGTTCCCTTCTTCATCGAGGTCGATCTCGGCCAGATCTGATTCCCGCCGCGCTGCGGAGGCGGGGTGTCCGTCAATAGCCGACGGAGAAATGCCGCTCCCCGGCAGACCTCTCCAGTTCGTCGAGTACGGCGACAGCGAGGTCCTCCGCCGAGATCCGCGACGAGCCGTCCGCGGCCACGACGAGCGCCGTGCCGCCGCGCCGATACCGTGCGGTCCGGGTGCCGGGCTCGAGGAGCGCCGGCGGGCTCACGTAGGTCCAGTCGGCGTCATGCTCACGGCAGGCGTCGAGCTGGGCGATGCTGGCGGCGGCGATGGTGCGTAGTTCCGCTGGAACGTACCCGGGGTGGTCGAACGCCAGCCCGCCGCCCGGCGCTCGCAGCGGCGCGGACCCGCCAATGAACAGGATCCGCGTCCCGGCCTCGGCCGCGGCGTCGAGCAGGGCCGTGGTCGTCGCGGTGACGGTGTCCTCCGCGCCGGGATCGGGGCGGGTGGCGCCCACGATCGCATCGGCGTCGGCGAACAGCTTGGTCATGAGCCCGGTGTCGGTGGCGTCGCCGTACACGGCGGTCACCTCCGGCGGCAGGGCAACCGGCCGGCGGCGGCGCAGGACGGCGGTGACCCGGTGTCCTCGGCCGAGGGCTTCGGCGATGACGCGAGAGCCGGACATCCCGGCGGCCCCGACAACAGTGATCTTCAACGGTGGATCCTCTCTAGAACGGGCTGGAGTGTGAAAGAACGCGGGGAGAGCTGGCCGGCGACGATCGCGGCCAACGCGAGGGCGAAACCGGCCAACTGGACGGGGCCCAGCGTCTGGTCGAGCAGCACCGCCCCGAGCAGCGCGGCCACCATCGGCGACAACAGGCCCAGCACGGTGACGGAGGTGACCGGCAGCGCGGTGACGCCGCGGAACCACAGGATGTAGGCGATCAGCCCGCCGGGCAGTCCGAGCCAGAGGTAACCGAGCACGGCATGCCCGTCGACCGCCGGGGGAGCGCCCTCCAGAACCCACGTCACCGGAATCAAGAACAGGCCGCCCGCGGCGAGCTGCCAGCCCGCGTACGCCGTCGGACCGACCCCGACAGGCCGTCCCCACCGCTTGGTCAGGGTCACGCCGAGCGCCATAGCGCCGGTCCCGGCGAGACCGGCCGCGATCCCGACCGGGTCGAAGCCGGCATCCGGCCCGATCACCACCAGACCGACGCCGGCCACGCCCACGGCCCCCCAGGCGAGGGTCCAGACCGACGGGCGCCGGTGCAGCACCACGACGGCCAGGGCTGCCACGAGCAGCGGCTGCGCGGCGCCCAGGGTGGCGGCCACCCCGCCGGGCAACCGTTCGGCGCTGACGAACAGCAGGGGCAGAAACACGCCGATATTGAGAATCCCGAGCGCCGCGGCCTTCCACCACCAAATCCCCCGCGGAAGCGTACGGCTGAAAGCGATCGCGATCAGTCCGGCCGGCAGCGCCCGCAGCAGTGCCGCGAATAGCGGATGGCCCGGCGGCAGGAGTTCGGTCGTGACGACGTACGTCGTCCCCCACACCATGGGCGCGGTGGCGGTCACCGAGGTCAGCAGGATCTTCACGGCCTCCAGGCTCGTCGCCCGGCAACGATGAGTCCAACACATCATTGTCACCCCAGCCATCGTGATTC
Organism: Actinoplanes sp. NPDC051346; assembly: GCF_040682215.1. Classification (NCBI taxonomy): domain Bacteria; kingdom Bacillati; phylum Actinomycetota; class Actinomycetes; order Micromonosporales; family Micromonosporaceae; genus Actinoplanes; species Actinoplanes sp. NPDC051346. The sequence goes on from NZ_JBFBAJ010000006.1 coordinate 179,302, forward strand.
ACGATGGATCAATGGAGCTCCAGCAAATGCGCTACGTCGTCGCCGTCGCGGAGACGAACAGCTTCACGCGGGCCGCCGAACGGTGCCACGTCGTGCAGTCCGCCCTCAGCCACCAGATCGCCCGCCTGGAACGCGAACTCGGCGCCCGACTCTTCGAACGCACCAGCCGGTGGGTGCGCCTGACCCCGGCGGGCACGGCCTTCCTACCGGTGGCCCGGCAGTGCCTGGACGCCGCCGACCGCGCCGTCGCCGAGGTCGCGGCCGCCGTCGGGGAGATCCGCGGTCGTCTCACCGTGGGCGTGATCCCCACCGTCGCGGCGGTCGACATCCCGCCGGCCCTGCACGCGTTCCACCGGCGGTACCCCCAGGTCCGCATCGGCCTGCGCGTCGGCGGCAGCGAGCAGCTCATCGAGCAGGTCAAGGAAGGCACGGTCGACGTCGCCTTCCTCGGCCTGCCCGTGACCGTACGCCCCGACGGGGTCGGCAGCAGGCAGTTGGCCCACGACCGCCTGGTGGCCGTGGTCGCCCCGGATCATCCACTCGCGGCGGAAACCGAGGTGGACCTGGCCCGCCTGGCCACCGAGGCCTTCGTGGACCTGCCGGCCGGAACGGCCGGACGCGCCCAATCCGACCTGGCCTTCGCCGCCGCCGGCGTGCACCGCGAGGTCGCCTTCGAGGTGACCACTGTGGATATTCTGATGCTCCGGCTGATTCGGGAGAATCTCGCCATCGCCCTGCTCGCCTCGATGTACACCCCGCACCTGACCGGAGTGGTCACCGTCCCGGTCCGGGACGCCCCCACCCGGATCGAGCATCTGATCTGGAACCGCTCCTCGCTCACCCCTGCGGCGACGGCGTTCCTGGCCGAGCTGAACCTCGCGGTCGGCGAGGCTCAGGACGCGTCCTTCCAGTGACAACGCGCTGGCAGCCACGATCGCCCGCCGTCCACAGCGCGGCGATCGCCCACGGCGAAGACCGCGGCCGCCCAGCAACAGATCTCCGATTCGGTGAAGCCGCGCCCGCGCTCTCGTGCCGAGTTGAGTGCACTCGATCATGGCGCAATGGGCCGGAGATTGACCTATTCCCAGGGCGTCTGCCACTACGGCGGGTCTCTCAAGCTGGCCACGCTGATGACGAAGCTGGCGACAGCTATGAGGTAGCCCGCACCGATCCATGCCCAGCGGACTCGACGCGGCCATACCCAGGCTCCGAGGAAAGCTACACCGAAGCCACCGAGTTGCAGGTAGAAGAACGCACCGGAAGCCCACCAGAAGCCGCCTTCGTTACAGGCGTAACGGTGTCGTTCCGCGTCATCGCACGTCGCCATTGCCGCGCCCAGCCCAAGAACGAGCACCGCGAAGCACGACATGGCCGCTAGCAGCACAGTTGCTGCAGCCGCAGCGACCGTGCTGGCCTTCGACTGCCGGTCGTGCTCAACGGGACTCGCCAGCCATGCCCAGCGAATCTCAGGCAGCAAGAACACGCGCCCGTCCGGCCGATGCTTCCAGACATCGCCTGACCACCCTGCGGGTTCGAGTGCGCGCAGACGGGCGATGCAAGCCGATGCGCTGCCGGTAGTTTTCAGATCGACGTTGAACTCCAGGTACCCGGAGATCTTCCAATAGGCTCCGGCCTCGTGCACCTGGACATCACCGTAGCCAGCGAGGCAGCGAGCCAGGGTTGAAGCGAGTTCAGCGCTTCGGGCCTCCGGGGCCTCGGCGAACAAGCGCATCCGGATCTTGTCAGACGCATCCACCAGTGCAGCGTGACGCGTGTCAGAAGCCTCCGCACGCATTTCGCCGCTGGTTGCGTTCAATCTACGGTGCGGGCGGATCGGGTCGTCGCGGGCCGCTGGACTCCTCGCCGAACCAAGACAGCTCCGGGGCCGCCCGCTCACCAAGGGCGCCATCGCGGACCTGCCAGATGTCGGCTGCCCCGCGTTCGTCGGTGACGAGGAACAGGCCGATGGGGCGATCACCGTCATCATCGACTGGAGCCAACGCGGCGATCCGCTGGGCCTGCTCGCGCAACCAAGGCAGCTCGCCGTCCGGGATGTCACCGCCATAGAACACGTACAACGTCCAGTTGAACGGGGTCGATGGGAAACTCCAGCCCCCGGAGTAGAGGTCGTGGCGACTGCTTTCGATGATCTCCTCGACGGCTCTTCTCTGTTTGTGGTCGACCTCGATCCAACCCCGAACCGACGTGTACATCCCCCTGATCAGCACTATAGGAGCAGCGGACTTCAGTGCGCTGATCTGCCGCGGAGCGTGCGCGCTGGCTTCCAGCTCCGATGTCAGGGGCACTGACGTGACCCGCCGCCAAGTCCGTGCGAGCAGCATCCCCATTCTCAGCCCATCTGGCTCAAGGCTCGTCTAGCCAAGCCGCGGACCCGATCCCAGTCCTCTCGAGCAAGCCCGTCGAGTTGCCACAGCTCGGCATTGTGGTCGCTGCTCATCGCATCGAGCCGAGCGTCCAGCTGCTCCAGTGCCGGCAGTGCAGCGGCATTCAGCCAGCCCAGCTCAATGAAGGCCGGCGCGAGCTGGAAGCCATCGTCAAATTCGAGCGCCAGTTCGTCGACAGAGCGGGCGGTGTCAGTGAATAGCTGCTGTAGCCAGGCCACCTGCGCGTCGGCCGGCAAGCCGAGGACGGCGACGCTTCGGACGAAGGCGACCACCTGCCTAGGACTTATCTCAGCCATCTGGCCAGCCTATGGCCCAGCCGACGCCATTATGTCTTGATCGAGTGCACTGATCTGCCGCCGATCGTGCGCGTCGGCTTCGCCGTAGCGTCACGCTCCGTGCGACCGTCTCGGCGTGCCGAGCGCCCGCTCGTGGCGAGTTGAGGACGTCTCGATGTGTCACGGACCGATGGCAGCGGCCGCGAGACCGTACCGCCGAGCTTCGTCCTGCAGGTCGACGCCCTCGCCTCCGGACCGGACCCGCTCGTTTGTCGTGGCCATCCGGAACAGCATTGCCCGCGCTACCGCCGCCGATACGTCCACCGTTTCCCACACCGTCGATGGTGCGTCGTGCCAGCAGAGTACGTCAGCGACCACGATGCCCTCGGCGTACGCGGGCGGCCGCCAATGGGGCGAAATGTCAATAATGGCCGGAGGAAGCCCGGGGGCGAGCAGAACGTTCTTCGTCAGGTCCGCGTGCACGAGCTGCGGACGCCCCAACGGCTGCAGTGCGTCGGCGGGGCCGCGGAGCCGGAGTACGGGACCGAGCTTCCCACCGCCTGACGGCGACGACCGCGCTTGACCGGCACTGACAAGGTTGCCCCCATGGCACGAGACTGGAGCATGGCCCGGCGCCGGGCACGGCGGACGGTGCGGATCGGCCTGACGGCGGCCGCGGCCGCGCTGGTGGTGACCGTCGCCAGCGTGGCGTGGATCCGAGGCGAGGCGGAGGAGTACGTCTACGACGCGGCCAGCGTCCCCGAGGTCCCGGTCGCCCTTGTTCTCGGCACGCAGGTGGACCCCGGCGGCTCCCCGTCGGCGTTCCTCGCCGCCCGGCTGGAGATCGCCCGCCAGCTGCTCGGCAGCGGCAAGGTACGCGCGATCCTCGTCTCCGGGGACCACGGCAGGTGGGAGTACGACGAGCCCGGGACCATGCGGAGCTGGCTCGTCGACCACGGGGTGCCGGACGGGAAGATCGTGCTCGACCACGCCGGCTTCGACACGTACGACTCGTGCAGCCGGGCCCGACGGATCTTCGGCGTCGAGCGGGCCGTCGTGGTGACCCAGACCTACCACCTGCCCCGCGCGGTCACCCTCTGCCGGCGCCTCGGCATCGAGACGTACGGGGTGGGCGACGCCTCGGTGCGCGCTTTCGCCGGCGCGTGGCGGGTCAGCTCCACCCGCGAGCACGGCGCCTGCGTGAAGGCGGTGCTGGATCTCGTGTCGGGGCGGGACCCGGTCTTCCTCGGCCCGCAGGAGACAGGCGTGGCGACCGCGCTTGCCGGCTGAGCACAGGGGGTCGACGGGCTCAGAGCCGGCCGGCTGCCTTCAGCATGAGGTAGACGTCGGAGACCTTGGAGGCGAAGGTCTCGCGGGGCTCGTCGACCACGGTCACGCCCTGCTGCTGCAGCATCGCCCGCACCCCGGCCGCGTTCGGCCAGGGCCAGCTCGGCAGCCGCGGCCAGATGGACGTCCTCGGCGGTCGCTTCCGCTCGCCGGCAGGTGGGCCAGGCGGGCTGTCTCCGGGTCGCGCACGCTGGCCAGCACCACCCGGTGCCGGGTTCGTGCCCGGATTGCGTGCGGCCACGGCCGAAGTCGACGATTCCGTGTGCGCCGTTGCTGCACCGCGGTCACGCTCCGTGCTCTCGCCTCCGGCTCGCCAATGCAACCTCTTGCCGAGGCCAAGGCCGGTCGAGGCCCCGACTGTTCGCTGCTGGTCGACACATCCCGGGGCTGGGTGATAGATCTTCGCGTCGTGGTTGACATCGAGTTTCGCACCGGCGACGTGCTGAGGGTCTCCTGTCCGTTCACCGAGGCGAGGGTGGCCGACGTTTCCAGCGGACACGTGTCGATTCGCTGGCCGTGGTGGCAGAACGATCCGGATGTCGAGTGGATCGAGTGGAACGGCAACGTCGCGATCGCCCGCGGACCTGACACGCCGGGCTGGACCAACGAGCTGTTCCGTACCGAACCCTCCGCCGACCTGCTTGAGGCAGGAGCGGATTGCCGCGTCGGCATTCCTGCCACTGTGGTGCACGTGATCGAGGCGCAGAGCTTTGAGCCGCCGCTCGAGACGGGCTGGCTGCCCCAGCCCCACCGCGAGATTGTGGTGCTGCGCTGCGGCGTGTCCGAGGACGTCAACGCTGTTGAGCAGGGAAACGGCATCAACCCGGATGACGACATCCCCCTGACGATCGACCTTGTGTTCCGGCCGTACGCCTTCCTGAACCCCGGCGATGATGTCGCCGACCGCCACGGCCGGGCCTGGCACTCCAACGGACCGTGGGACTGGCGTGCTTACGGCGAGCAAGACGGAACTCCCGCCTGGCCTTTGACCCTGCTTGCCGGCGACGACTCCGTCGATGCCGAGCGTCACGCACAGATGGCTACCGCCACCCGGGCAGGCTCGCACAAGACCGAGATCGAGCAATGGCGGCGAGCCGCCCATGCAGAACCTCCGGCCCGCTGAAGTCGGCGGCTACGCAATACGGGCAGCGCGGTGTGCGCGCTACGAAGGGCGGAAGCCCTCCACGTCACCCACTCCCAAAACACTTCCCCCTTGCCGACATAGAGGCGGATCAACGGCTCCAGCGAGCTTGGGTCAGCGTCGGGCGGTACGTCAATCGCAACATGCCTTGAGCCAGCGGGGGCATTCGTCAGCCGGCCTTGGTCTGCGCTTCGGCGGTTTCTCGTTCGGCGATGGCAGCTTGGATACGACGGAGCGTACGCAGGGCTTTCTTCGCCGCGGTACGAACTTCCCCGTCGAACACGGTGACGCCACGGTCGTCGGCCATCAGCCGCTCCAGCGTCGGTACCGTCCGGTCATCGCCTGTCGATCCGAGCGCGACGGCAGCCCAGTACCGCTGATCCGGATCCGTGCTGTCGGCCGCGGCCAGGAGCCGGGGTAGCACCTCCGGCGTGAACGAGGCCAGTGTGCTGGCGAGATAGCCGATCCGGGGGAACCGCCGATGCTCAAACTCGTACCAGAGTGCCTCCAGCGCCGCGTCGCCGCCGATGCGGGCCAGGGCCTCAGCGGTTCGCTGGCGGAGCCAGTCGGCCTGGTCGCCGAGCAGTGGTCGCAGCGAGGGTATGACCGAGGCGTCGCCGAGTCTGCCGAGCGCGGTCAGCGTTTCGCTCCGGACGATCCACTGCTGGTGGTCGAGGAGCGTGAGGAGCTGCGGCACGGCGGCCCGGATGTCCATTGCCGCGCACCCCATTGCTGCCCATGCCTGGCAGTTGTACCGGGTGTCGCCGAGTGCGGCAAGCAACGGCTCCTGCAGTCCGGCGTCTGCGAAGACGGCCGCCTGGTTCATCGCCCGCGAGTACAACGACCTGTGGAAATCTCGGTAGTCGCGGACGAGTGCGTGCAGCGCCGCAATGGCTGACTCATCGCCGTGCGTCCTGGCCCGGTCGAGCAAGTGGTACACATGTGCTTCGCGGGTCTCGAGGTTTCCCGATCGAAGGCCCTGCAGGTCAGCGGGATTCACCGCCCGACCATACGCGTCACCATCGCCACGGCTGGACTCGGCCGTCACGACCGCCGGGGCCAACTCAAGAACGACACACCGCGACGACCATCCGATCGCTGAGACGATGCCACCTATTTTCGTGGATCGACACTGCCCGTAGCGCGAAGGACTCATTACCGACCGTCAAGACTAATCACCGTCACACGGAAGAATTGGCATGCCGATGACAGCACGCTAGATGAATACCTTTTCCATACATTTCCGCTACTCGGCCGGATGTTCAATCCGCCGAGCCCAGCCGATATTCCCTCGATCATCGCATCGATGAGCGTTGCGCCGATGGTTAGCCCGGCCGAGGTAAGCCGGAAGGGCCGCACACTTCGACTTTCGCCCATACGAGTCGCCCCCACGCAACGCTCATAGTCACTGTCTCGTTGGGGGTGAACATGCGATGGGAGTTCCGATCGCATCGACCCGGTCCGCTCTTGGCCGATTGATGGGGGTCTGTTGTGAGATCAAGACGCCGACGCACGGCGGTCAAACTGTTCGGCGCGGTCGCCTGCCTGGCGGCTATGGCCGCGGGTGCCGGTACCGCAGGCGCTCACGTGCAGGAAGGTCGCACCGCAGCTGCCGTCGGCCGACCGAGCCCGTCGGCGACGAACGCGAGCACCCGGCCGGCGACCGGCACCCCGACCCGGGACGCGTCGGTGCGGCAGCGGCCGGGGAAGCTGCCCAACAAGCGCCGACCCTCGCACGAACTGCACGGACGCAACCAGCACACTCCCGGCACCGGTAAGCCGCGCCTCGAGTGGCAGACCAAGCTGCTGACGATCAGGGTCCCGGACGGCAGCACCGTGGACACCGCGGTGCGCCTCAGGGTCACCGGCAAGCCGACCTCGGTCACGGCAGTCGTGAACGGCGGAATCAAGGGCGTCGTCACCGTACGGCTGGATCGGCTCACTCCGCTGGGCGATAACCGATACGAGCTCCCCATCAGCGCCGCACTCCCCGCCACGACGAAGTCGGGCTATCTCGGCACGATCAGCTTGCGCCAGGGCAAGCGCGAGCTCGGCAGGCCATTGCCGGTCGTCGTGGTGGTGACCAAGCCCGCGCCCGGCCGCGTGCCGACATCGGCGACGCCGCCGAGCCGCGCCCGGGTGGCCACGGTGGACGGCGCGAAGTTCGTCTCCGACGAATTGGTGCTGCTGGTGGCGGACGACGCCGCCGCACCCGACTCGGTGGCGCTGGCGGCAGCACGGGCCGGCGGCGGCATCGTCCACGGCGCGGTGCAGGCGACGCGTACCTATCAGATCCGGTTCCCCGGCCTGGCACCACGCGACCTCGACGCCAAGGCCGTGATCCTGCGCGGCGTGGCCGGCGTCGAGGCGGTGACCAGAAACTACGTCGCGACGGAGGGTCTGGTTGATCCGGACGACTCCGAATGGGACTCCTGGGGCGACACGCCGGCCGGCAACAACGCCAACTTCGAATACACCGGCATGCGCCAGGCGTGGGACGTGACTACCGGCAGCAGCGGCATCCGGATGGCCGTCATCGACCTCGACATGGATCGCAATCACAGCGACCTGGACGACAACGTCGGCCGAATCGACGGCCGCGGCGCCGCAGCCGACGGGCACGGCACACACACGGCAGGCACCATCTGCGCCGAGGGCGACAACGACAAGGGCGTCACCGGCATGATGTGGGACTGCGACCTGCGCTTGTTCCCGGCCGGCTCGACCGTGAGTGACACGGTGACCACCCAGGAGCAGATGGTGAAGGCAGCCAACGACGGCTCCCGCGTGGTCAACTTGAGCCTCGGCTACAACGACACCAACCGGTGCGGCCTGACCAGCGACGACGGCGCCTCGCAGAACCGCGCTCGAGACGCCAACGCGGTCCTCGGCAGGGCGGTCCTGCGGGCGCAGCGCGACAACCGCGACGTGCTCTGGGTGTTCGCCGCGGGCAACGAATGCCGCGACGCCCGCTATCAGTCGCCGGCCAGCCTGGTGGCGGATTTCCCGCTCAACACGATGACCATTGCCAACGCGCAGACGAACGGAGGCCTCCAGGACACGTCGAACTTCGGCAGCCTGATCACCGTGGCGGCGCCCGGCACAGACCTGCTCTCCACCGTTCCGCGTAGTTGCTTCTTCGGACTGTTCTGCCGAGACCGGTACGACGAAAAGACGGGCACGTCGATGGCCGCGCCTCAGGTCGCCGGATTGGCCGGCCTGCTGTTCAGCCACAACTCATCCTTGACCGCGGCCCACGCGAAGACCTGCATCGTCAATGGCGCCCGCAGTTCCGGGCCGAGAGTGACCGGCCGTGACTTCCACGTGATCAACGCGCCGGCCGCGCTGGCCTGCAAGGGAACGATCGACCTGCCGGCCAAGGTGGACGTGGTGCTGTCGATGGACCTCACCGGCAGCATGGGTGGCGTGTTGGACCGCGCCAAGGCCCAGGTCACGCAGGCGATCGCGGACATGAAGGCGGCATCGCCGTCCACCGACTTCCGCTTCGCCGTCACCTCGTACGAGGATTACCCCGCCGACTTCGCCGGCTCCGCATGCGGCTCGTCCTACTCGGCGACCTACGGCGCGGCACCGGACGCGCCGTTCCGGATCAATCAGAACGCCACCGCCGACGCGGCCACCGTCCAGTCCGCGATCAACGGGCTGCAACTCGGCAACGGCGGTGACGGGCCGGAGGCGTACGGGCGCGCGCTGTGGGAGCTCGCCCAGGTGGACACCGCCGCCACCATCGGGTTCCGGTCCGACGCGCTGCGGCTCATCGTCAACTTCGGCGACAACGTTCCGCATGACCAGAACATCAACGACGGCGTGGACGGCGGCCTGCTCGCCGGCGACACCGGTATCGACCCGGGCCGCAACGGCGTCATCGACTGCGGCGGCGACGACATCGACTTCCAGTCGGGCGCCCTGGCATCGCTGCGCGACCGCAATGTCAAGCTGCTGCAAGTGGACAGCTCGGGTGACACGACGCTCGAGCCGTACTGGCGACACTGGGCGTCGCAAACCGGCGGGGCGTACACCAAGCTCGACCGCGACGACGGTCGGAGCCTGTCGGAGGTCATCCTTGAGCTTCTCAGCCTCCTGCCGCCAAGCTGACCGCACCACTGTGGGGGACCGCCTCGTCACGAGGCGGTCCGTCCTGCTGCTCGCCGCCGTCGCGGCGGCGAGCAGCTGCTCCTCCTCCGCCAGTAGCACCGAGGAGAGCACTGACGAGTACGTGCTCGCGGTGCTCATCGAGGGCAATCGGCAGGAGGTGCTGCAAGCGATCTCCGACGAAGGCGGCTTGGTCGTGCTCGAGGTTGAAGAGACCGGCACCTTGCGGGTGGTCTTCGACGTGCCCAGCCCCGATGAGCTACAGGCGGTGCAACGGCGGTTGCGTGCCCGCGGCATCACGGCTGTAGTCCCCGCCCAAGGCGTCCCGCTCACACCGTCACTCGCTCCGCCACAAGGGCCGCTCACCGGGGCGGCCGGGCACGCTCAGCCCGTGCTTGAAGAAAGCGGAGCAGACGCAGGAATGGCGACCACAGGGCCCATGGAAGTCGGTTGGGAGCTCTGAAACGTACGGACCATTCACCGATTTCCTTGGGGGTCAGGGTCTGGTATCGCATCGTCTTCAATGACCGCAGCCAGTTCTTCGCTCAGCACACCAGCCTCGCGCTGGATTGCAGAGTCGCCCCCGTGTGTCCTCCCGGGCCCGTCCTGAGCAGCTTGGCATCGGCGGCCATCCGCCGGTAGACGATGTCGGACAGACGTCGTTTCAGTGCGCGTAGGGTTTCCATCGGGGTCTTGCCGGCTGCGAGTCCGCGGCGGTAGTAGCGGCGGCGTTCGGTGTCACGGCGCAGCTGGACGATGGCCATGATGTGCAGCGCCCGGTTGACGCGCCGGTTCCCGGCCCGAGACAGGCGGTGCCGGTTCTGCTCGCCGGAGAGGCGTCGATCGGTGCGGTGCTGTTGCAGGAGGCGAAGTGGGCCCGGTCGGCGAAGCGGGCGATGTCGCCGAGGTCGCCGAGTAGCCGGGCAGCGCCGGAGGGGCCGATGCCGGTCAGGTTCATCAGCCTGCTGCCGGTGCTGTTGACGAGCTCGGTGAGTTCCTGTTTCGCGGTTTTGATCTTCTTGTCGATGACGACGAGCTCGTGGATCAGTTCCGAGGCGAGCCAGCGGCGGGTCTTGCCGACCACGTCGCGGGGGCGCACGGTGTTGAGTAGAGCGCGGGCCTGTTGGGCGGAGAGATCTTTCTTCGCGCCGCCGGGCACGAGCTCGAGCAGCAGGTGATGTAGGCGGGAGACCACTTCGATGCGGGCGCGGCCGAGCTGGTCACGCCGGTCGACGAGCAGGCGTAACGCGACCGTGGTGTCGTCGGTGACGACCTGTCGTAGGCCTTCGGTGCGCAGGGCGACTACGGCGACGCTGTGCGCGTCGACCGGGTCGGTCTTGCGGCCCTGGCCGGTGGCGAACACCCGGGCCCGGGCGGACAGCTTGGCCGGCACATCGACGACGGTTTCACCGTCGGCGACCAGGCGCTGGGCGACGTGCCGGCCGATGCCGTGGCAGCCCTCGACAGAGGTTGTAGACCTTTGCGTCATCGTCCGCCAGGTAGGCGGCTACACCCTCGACAGCGGCTTGTCTCACGAAATGAGTGTCCCCCATGTGCGCGCTTATCTGCCGCAGAGCGAGCACGCTGGTAGTGGAGAGCCGTCACGCCGGGTCGCCGACGGGCCAGGTGCCATCCGGCCACCTGAACTGCCGAGAAGTAGCGTCCGGCTCTCGCGTTCTTGGAGCGTGTCGGTCGGTGGTAGCGACGTCAGAGGACCAGCCGGTCGACGAAGGCTGCCACGACCTTGTCCGGTGCGGCGTCCGCGCCGATCGAGGTGGTGAGCAGATCGAGCAGCAGACCGTCGAGCGCGTAGTGCAGCAGAGCGATCTCGAACGGCCCGCCGGCCAGGCCTGTTGTGGCGTGGAAGGCGACATCGTCACGATAGCCGCGCCGTAGGGTTTCGCCGAGGATGGCGGCGAGTCCGGGACTGCGGGCCGATTCGAGGCGCAGTTCGATGAGCGCCCGGGTTAGCTCGGGCTCACGGGTCGTCCGCTCCACGATGTAGCGCAGGTAGTCGATGAAGAGTTCACGGCTCGCCTCACGAGCGCCCAACTCGGCGAGCACGCCTGGATCCGGAGCGAAGCGCTCCATGATTCGCTCACCGAGTGCGCCGAGCAGCGCGTCGCGGGAGCGGAAGTAGTTCGACGCCGTGCCGCTCGGAACTCCGGCCTCCGTATCCACCGCCCGGTGAGTGAGCCCGCGAGCGCCGCTCACGGCCAGCACTCGCAGGCCGGCATCAGTGAGCGCTCTGCGACGGTCCGGGTTCCTGGGCATGCTTACACGCTAGCAGGAACCACTACACCTGCTGTACATTAACCACGACAGCCGTAGTGGTATTACTGGTAGGAGCTTCAGATGCGAAACCTCATGTACTTCGTCGCCAGCACCATCGACGGCTTCATCGCCGCACCGGACGGTTCCTGGGACTTCTTCCCGCTCCAAGACGACGTCACCGCCTACATGAATGAGCGCTATCCGGAAACCGTGCCCACGCACGTACGCGATCCGCTGCGACCCGACACCTCCCACCAGGTCTTCGACACGGTGCTGATGGGACGACGCACCTACGAGCCAGCCCTGCGGGCCGGAATCACCAGCCCGTACGCGCACCTTAAGCAGATCGTCTTCTCTCGCTCGATCACGACGCCACCGGACCCCACAGTCCAGATAGTCGCCGACGACCCCATCACGTTCGTCGACAAGCTCAAGCAGGAGTCCGGCAAGGACATCTGGCTATGCGGCGGCGGGAACCTCGCCGGCCAGCTGCTCCCCGCGATCGACGAACTGGTGATCAAGTTGAATCCGGTGATCGCCGGCGGCGGCATCCCGCTCGCCGCCAGTGGGTTCCACCCACACCGATTCACCCTCATCGACACGACGCCCCTGAAGAGTGGGGTGGTGGTGCTGCGCTACCAGGCCCGATGAAGCATTCCGCCGTGGGGAGACGTCAGCGTCAGCCGCTAGGTCCAGTCACGCAACGCCCATGCACGTCGACATCTGGCACTCCGTTCGTTCCCGTCGCCAAGCCGAACGATCGAAGAACGCCTCGTCCCCGCAGATGCAGGTCGACCAATCACCTTCCTGAGCAAGCCCCCTTCGCCTGCGCGTGGCTTTGCACCACCACGAGTCCCATGCGCCCCGGGCCTCCACCTTCCAGATCCAGCCTTGGAGTGAGCGCGCTGCTCATTGGCGCGTAGCCGACTATTGGCCGGCCGAGTCCCAGGCCCGCTCGAACTCGTCTCCGTCCATGCTGAGCCCACCCCATCCTGGGATCGGCGCGACATGGCGCAGAACATGGGTTGCTCGGACGCACTGTTCCGCCGCCGTCCGTGCGCGCCGAATGCGGACGAGCACACCCTCGGTGGCGAGAGCTCGTCGACCCCGACATCCGACCCTGGCGAGCAGATTGCATAGCCAGCCGCTACGAATGCCCTCGTTGCGCCACCCCGCACTTCTCTTCAACGGGGGAGAGTCGGTGGATGGGGCGACCGCCACTCCTCGGGGAGGACTTGGAACTCCTCCTCGACCCATTGGCGGGCGAACTCAGCGGTGCTGGCGTGAGAGCCGGTGTTGTCCATGAGGATGCTGCGGATCTCGGGGCCGTCAGGGTAGTGGAACCGGAGGAAGTGCAAGGGCTCGGGTCGGTATTGGATGACGTCGACGGCCATGGGGGTCGGCTGGCGGGAGTTCATGCCGATCACGATGCGTCGGCCCGTGGCTGCGTGCTGCGGACCTAAGGTCGCTGAGCACAGGACGGTCGGTCGGAGCTTCCGGTACTCGTCGGTGAGCCGGAAGAACGTTTCCAGGGCCGATTCGCCGTCGACGAGGTTGTGCTCGATGGCTGTCGCCCATCCCAGGGCCAGTGGCCAATCGGTCTTGTACCTTAGCCATCCGCTGAAGTGGCTCATGCGGGGTACGCCCTCATCCACTCCATGGGTGTCGAGGGCAGTGTCGTAGCCGGCCAAGAGTGTCTGCAGTTCTCTCAGCGAGCCGTCGCGAACGAACATGCCTGGTCGCAGCCGCATCAGGTCCAGCAAGTGGAAGACGTTGTCGAGCACCGGACGCTTATAGGTCTTCGGTTCGCTGCTGTCGTCTGCCATCACGACCTGAGCCTAGGTGTTCAGCATAGGACGAAGGCTCGCCGGCTCTGGATCGCCCTCAACTGGCCGTCGCTCGTGCGCGGAGGCTCCTCGCGGGTTGTCACGCTCCGTACAGCGCATCGACGGCCGCATATGCCAGCCGATGCACGCTGCCGATGAGCGCGCGTTCGGCGAGCGGCGCAAGATCTGGCAGGCTTCTCGTCATGCGTCCCATGGACAGCCGTGATGTCGACCAAGCTGTGGCCGAGATGGTTCGGGTACTCACACCACACGAAACCGCGGACTGGCGCCGCTCGGCCGGCACGCTCGACTGGAGCTGTTGGCAAACAGCCGCCCATATCGCGCATGACCTCCTCGCGTACGCCGGGCAGCTCGCCGCTCGCCCTAACTCCGCCTATCTCCCGTTCGACCTCGTGGTACGCGACGACGCGTCTCCCCACGACGTGCTGCGAATAGCCGCCGGTGCAGGACGATTGTTGAGCACTGCCTTGGCCGCCTCCGACCCTTCGGTACGAGCCTGGCATTGGGGCCCGACAGATCCGAGCGGCTTCGCGGCACTGGGCGTGAACGAGACGCTGATGCACACCCACGACATCACCGAAGGGCTCGGCATCCGCTGGCGGCCACCTGAATCTCTCTGCAGCGCTGTACTCGCCAGGCTCTTCCCCCACGCTCCGGCCGGGGATCCGATCCAGGTACTTCTCTGGTCCACCGGGCGTGCTGACCTTCCCGGCCGTCCTCGGCCCACCTCCTGGGTCATGAAGGCTGCGGTCGGGTAAGGCCTGCTGCCAGATACCGACGCTCACGCGGGACAACGCGTATCCGCCCATGCCGCCAGACATGCCCCATCCCGAACTGTGTGAGCGCCGCCCCCGGGCAACTGCGCTCGCTCGCGCCGATGTGAGTGACACCCTGAAATGGCTCGCGTTCACGCTCGTGGCCCAGTACGTTCCGCGCGTGTCCCTCGTTGATTTGCGCAACGGCTTCCGCGACGAGTACCAGCTGCAGTCTGCGCGGGCCGTCGTCATGCAGCGCCTGGCTGACGACCGCGAGCAGGAGGAATGCCGCGTTCTGATGAAGTTCTGGTGGCAACTCGCCATGACTTGCCGGGAGGTGACGGAGGCGGATCTGGACCGGCATGTCAGCCCCGCCAAGCGGGAGGCGGTGCAGGGTCTCATCGACGCCATCAGGCACTCGCCGGACGCTATAGACACGTGGATCGCGGATGTACCGCAGCGGTTCCCGCGCATCCGAGACCGCGGCTACGAGGCGTGGCGCACCAATCGCAACAGCTGAGCACGTGTCTGTGATTTAGGCGCTGACGCGATCGCCCTCGCCGTGCGGTGGGGGCGATCGCGTCGTCGGGGTCAGCGGAAGCTGAACAGTGGGGGTAGGAGCAGGACCACGGTCCAGAACCAGAGGGCGTAGACCGGTAGGTAAACGGTCTGCCAGCGCTCGATTGCCGGGAACGTGCCGCGGCGACGGACGAAGCGCAGCAGGAGCCAGGCTGACCAGGCCAGGTTGGCCAGTAGGACGATGTTCTCGCCCAGTGCGGCCACGTTGTTGGGAGTAGTGCCATATTCGGCGATGCGGCCGGCCATGGTGTAGAGGACCAGGGCGTCGATCACCAGTGCGCTTACCACCAGGGCCAGTTGCAGCACGTCGAACGGGCCTCGAGGCGCCTGCGGGTCACGGGCCGACAGGGAGTAGAGGAGCAGGCCGAGGACTACTGCCAGCAGCAGGTCGAACAGCACCAGCGTTTCGCGGTCGATGTCGATTCCCCGGCCGTTCCAGCCGATGGTGATCAGGAAGGCCAGCAGCGCCACGGTGAACAGCGGGGTGAAGATCCTGGTGAGAACCGGGGCGATGTTCTCGATGACGCCCTGTTTGGCTTCGACCAGCCAGCCGGCGACGACGGTCGCGGCCACGAAGCCGCAGGGGATCACCCAGTTTCCGATTACGGTGTCCGACTCGACGTCGATCGCGTCGAAGATGCCGTACAGGAAAGCAATGAGGACCCCGCCGCCGAGGCCCATGAGTACCAGGTAGACGAACCACTCGCCGGTGAAGCGGATGAAGTCCATCCGCCGCCGGGCTGAGCGCAGATCGTCGGAGACGTAGGCCAGCCCGACCACCAGCCACAGGGCGATCGGCAGGTGCGTGGCCATCAGGCCGGCCGACTGGGAGTCCTCGTCGAGCGGGTAGGCGTTGGCCACTACGGCGCCGAGCACGAACAGCGCTGCCAACGCACCGCCCACACCGGCGCCGGGCCGCCGTCGCCATAGCAGGAACCCTGCCAGCCAGGGCAGCGCGAACAGGGCCAGGTTGATGCTGTAGAACAGGCCATCGTCGTTGAAGCCGCGTCCGAAAAGCTCCGGAATCTTGACCGAGACGGCGGCCCCGAACGCGCATACCAGCATGGCGAGCACGTCGCGCCGGGATCGGCTTCTGCGCACCGGGTCGCCGGCGTCGCCGGTGAACATCAGCTGCTTCCACAGCCGCTCGGAATGCTCGCGGGCGAACTCGCGGGACAGGTCGTCCAGGCCGCCCATCCGCTTGACCGCGATGAGGAACGCCTCGTCGGCGGCCAGCCCCTTCGAGACCAGTCCGTCGACCGAGCCCCGGAGGTGGTCCTCCAACTCGTCGGCGTCCGACTCGACCAGCTCCGGGCGGCGGCGTACGTACTCCCGCCATTGCGCGAACTGGGCCTCCAGCTCGTCCTTGCCGTCGGTGACCGTCACGCGTTGCCCTCCAGAGTGATGAACAGGGGCCGGATGTCGGCAATGCGCGGCCAGACCTGCTGGAGCGCCTCGACGACCGTCCGCCACTGACGTTGCTGTTCGGCCAGTTCGGCCAGGCCCTGCCGGGTGATGCGGTAGTACTTGCGTCGCCGCTCGCCCGGGACCAACTGCCAGCTCGACTCGACGTGACCGAGACGCTCCAGCCGGTGCAGCAGGGGATAGAGGAGGCCTTCGGTCCAGTCCAGTTCGCCGCCGGACAGGTCACTGATCCGGCGCAGGATGGCGTACCCGTAGCTCTCGCCCTCGGCGAGGATGCCGAGCACGATCGGTGTCGCCGAAGCGGCCACCAGATCTTTGGTCACCCGCACGAGCGCCCCCTCATACCTAGAAGTACGAGGCATAGTAGTCCTAGGTATCAAGGGCCACAAGAACGATCCGGCGGCGCCTTCAGTACTGTGCTTTCGAGCGGTGTCAGCGCCCTCGAATCCATGGCCTGATCACGCCAGGGCAGACACCCACGAGGAACGCGTCCGCTTCTGCCGCTGATCGTGCGCGCCGGCTCCGCCGCAGCGTCACGCTCCGCGTCGCCGTCTCGAGGTGCCGGGCACACCCTCGTGCCGAAGAGTGCGGCTGGTCACCGATTACGCTACGACGCTGGTCGCTCAGCTGCTTGAGCCGGCGGCCCACGTACCCAAGGAGGATGACGAGTAATGAGCCTGCTCGGTGACGTCATCCGGCTTTCGCCGGGACTGCGGGAAGAGATCCGGGCCGACCCGTCAACCGCGTACGACCGCGTGACATCGTTCGGCGGGCCGGAGCGGCTCGAACTCGACTGGGAGTGGAAGCTATTCGCGCCGCTGTTCGTCGCTGCTGGCTTCCGGGTCAACCCGTTCCGGTCCGGGGCATTGTTCCCGGACGAGGAGACCGCGTTCGGCGCTTGGGGCGATGCCCGGTCCCTGGATCCCCATCAGGTGGCGGAGGCAGCTGCGCTGCTCGAGCAGACGCCATTCGCCACACTTGCCCCGCGTCTGCGCGACGCACTGGTGGAGCGGGACGCGGTGCGGGTTGACTACGACTACGAGTCGCCGACGTACGGGCAACCATTGCCGCTTGAGCGGATCGTGACGCCGGTGTTCTCGAATGAGAGGGTCGAGTCCTACCGAATCCAGCTGGCCGACAGGTATGACGATCTGACCAACTTCTACAGTGCAGCCGCGCGTCACGGTGAGTGCACGATCTTCTGGGCGGCGTGAGAATGAACCACGCATAGCTGCAAGCGGACCTGATCGAACAGAGCCCTCATTTGCCGCGCAGCATGCCCGGCGGTCTGGGCCAGCCGTCGTGACAGTCCGGTCGACTGTCCAGTCGTAGTCCGGCAGATCGGGGAGGCGCAACATTCCGAGGCTGATCACGACGCCCCGTTGTACGTATTTCACACGAGCCTGGTCCAAGTTCTCCGGGCCATTGGGGCCACTGACTTCAAGGCGATCTTCGTCTGGCCTGGTGTCAGTTGCTGACAGCTCAGAACAGCGAAGGTGAGTTACCGCTGGCCGTCTACTTAAGGTCGTCCTCGTCATCTGGCATGGGGTAGTGGGCGGCCACCGCGAACGCCTCTTCCGTGCGGCCGCCGACGACGAGAGAGGTAATCAGCACGGCTCGCACCAGGCGCAGGTCCTCGTGTTCGGGACCGAGCACCCGGCGAACCTCGTCGATGATCCGCTCACCAAGATCGATGGCTGCTGCCTGGTTATGGTTGCCCTCGAGGTAGCGAGCGGCGAGCTGCACCTGGGCGTGCAACGTCCGCGGATCAGTTGGCCCCAGAGCGTCCATTAGATCAGCGGCGATCTCTTCCAACTGCCGCACCTCATCGTCGTACCGGTCGAATGAACGGTGGCCGTATGCGTACCGCTCGCGTGCGGCGATCGTGTCGGGATGCACCGGGCCGAGTCTTGCGCTGCGCTCGGCCGCCAACCGACCCCACGATTCCGCGACCTGTTGCCGCAACGCCCGGGCCACGTCCCACTCACTGCAGTCGGCAAGGTGCAGTCGCGCGAACTGGGTATCCGGGGCATCCGGCCCGAGTTCCCGCTCTCGGTCGGCGACCACCTGCTGCCAGCCGGCGACGATCCGCTCGTCCAGCGCCTTCGACTCGGTGACCCGCGCCGCGGTGCTGTAGGCAAAGGACAAGGTAAGCCAGACGCCGAGCGTGTCCGGGTGGGCGGAGCCATACAAACGTTCCCGGACAGCGGCGACCTCCTTCAGTCGCCGGACGGCTTCCGGAAGTCGTGCCGGATTCCGGTCGGCCTGCACCATGTGTAGGTGGAGGCAGGACTGGGCCGCCTCGTGCTGGGCGACCAAAGTGTCCGGATGCTCCGGTCCGAGGACCCGAGCGCAGTCGTCAGCCAGGGACACCAGCTCGACGTGCGCCTCCTCGTCACGACTGCGTTCCCGGAAACCGCGGCCGAGGGCCAGGCGAGCCACCAGCGTACGGTGATCATCCGGTCCGAAGGACCCCCTCGCCGCAGTGACGGCGGCGCGCAGGCGATCGAGCATGCCGAACGGTACCGCTTCGCGGAAGCAGCCGTCAGCAACACCTAGGTCCCACCCACGGAGGACAACCGGACCCATGGCGGCCGCCGTGCACTGGACGTCGAGTACACGATGGCCACCTGGCTCGGCGCGCGCCGCGTCGACTGACATCCATCACCACGCAGCGGGGCGGACGTGAAGCCTGGTGTGAGGCGGGCCTGGCGGTGGAATGTCCGTGCACCTTCGCCGTCCCGCACGGGCTGCCGGTCGGCGGTGGGGATCTCCGCGGGCAGAGGAGGCGCTGGCGGCGCACGATGTCGCCGAGCAGACGAGCGGATCCGGACGGGCCGATGCTCACGTGGGCCGCACGTCCTGTCCGCCCGTCAGCTGCACGAGGTAGCCGGCAGACTCGCCGGCACCGCAACCGCATCTGCCGCCGTCCGTGCGCGGTCGGCCCTGGTAGGTCGAAAGGTCGGGCGTACCCCAGGGTGTGCTGCGACTATCTGCGGTGTGGCGGATCGGGTGATGTTCGTTCAGCTCAAGACGGGGTACAGCACCGACCTGGGGCCGGCGTGGATCAGTCGCGTCCGGTTCAGCAAGAGCTGGCGGACGGCATACTGGCACGGGAAGACGCTGCGGCGGGCGCGGGGCTATGACGCCAACTTCTACGACGTGGACACCGACGAGGGGTATTGGCTGTCCGGGCCGCGCCGGGACCGCGCCGATACCCGCTATAGCCAGTTACGGCCGGAGGTAGATGATGACGTCCGGCTGGCTTACGAAGCGTTCCTGCTCGGGAGTCCGCTGCCTGGTCGAGAGAACGGGTGAGAGCCTCCCGCAACGCCCTCTCATGCGGCGATCCGCGCGGTATCGGAGTGGCGCGAGCTGTGGGGGAGGCCGAGGAGTCGTATCCGCAAGCGCTCGCATCGGTGCGATCCATCCGCGGCCCCCTGGAGCAGGCGATCCCACGCGACGGCACAGAGATGAACTCCGCGCGCGGACGAGATTAGGTGACGCCGTCGAAGCGCCGGATGCCGCTTGCTGGTCTCGGTGATAATGGTCGCCATGACCCGTTCGGCATGGCCGCTGTTCGACCTGCGCATCCGGTGTGGCCCGGCCGAACTCCGGACGGTTAGGGAGAGCGACCTGCCACTGCTCGCGTCGATCCAGCCCGACGACTACGAACACGATCCACGCGCGGAGATGCTGCCCGGCCTGGACCTCGCACAGAATCGCGAACGTCTCGTTTATCAAAACTACTGGCGTGCCATGGGCACGTGGTCTCCGTCGTCGTGGACGCTGCAACTGGCGGTCGTGCACAGCGGCGCCATCGTGGGGATGCAGTCCTTGGAAGCCGAGGACTTCCCAACGCTACGCACAGTTGACTCCAGCTCCTGGCTCATCGCGTCCGTGCGCGGGCGAGGCGTGGGAGTTGCCATGCGGAAAGCGGTGTTGGGACTGGCGTTCGACCATCTGGAAGCCGTCGCCGCGATCAGCTCAGCGCGTCGCGACAACGCCGCATCGCTCGGCGTTTCGCGCAGCATCGGCTACACGGACAACGGGCTCAGTCTCAATGACTCGGGTAGCGGCCTCGTCGAACTGCGGCACATGAGACTGACGGTCCAGCAATGGCGCGCTGCGGGCCACAACAGCGAGGTAATCGTGAACGGACTTACCCCATGCCTGCCCTGGTTCGACCGGTGACTGACGAGCCTGTGCCAACTGCGCCCGTGAGGGAGGCGTGGATACGCGGCCTGGCGAGGAACCCGGCGACACCGATCGACGTGCTGCTGCGCCTGATCGACGCCGCGCCAACGCCCGCCGTCGAGGGGCTCAGGCAGTTCGTGGCCAGCAATCCGAGCACGCCGCCGGATGTCGACGACGCGGACCTGGCGGAGCACGCCGCGGCCAATCCCGCGCTGCCTCCCGTACGGATGCAATGGTGCGGGTAGGCGGGAAACGCCCAGGTCATGGCATCCTTCCCGCGCGTGACGACCTCTTCTTGAGTATCGCGATGCGCCACGTGCCGCCGGTGTAGCGTCCAAGCCACAACATGCCGGTGCGGGAATCGGGTACCCATGAAGCAGCATCTGATCGTCAAGCTACGGCGCTCGCTGGCCGCGGATCTTGCGATCCCTGAATGGGTCTCCTTCATCACGGACAAGTCGGTTGTCCATCAGTCCCTCGACGGGCTGGTCGACACGGTCCTCCACCAGGCCGGCGTCCAGTACTGGGTGACCCGCGAGTTCTCGCCGGCGGGTGCGACGTGGAACGCGGTGGAGCGGGACCACGGACTGGATCGCACCTACCGGGTTCTCCTCCTCGACGATGCCGTCGTCTCGCGGCAGCTTCTGGAGCAGGTCCGGCAAGTGCCGTCGGTCGAGGATGTTCGCAAACTCGAGGTGGTCGAGGCGCCGGTGCCCGCGCCGACGCTCGCACACCAGACTTCCCTTGGCGATTCGCGGGGCGAGTCCGTCGGGCTCGGTTACGCCCATGCCACCACGCGGGGGAGGCCGGACGTCACGGTGGCGGTGCTGGATACCGGGGTCGACCTCGACCATCCGGAGTTGCGGGGCCGCATCACGGGCCGCGCGGATTTCGTTGACCTGCAAGGCATGGACACCACTGCCTTCGTCGGGGACACCATGGACTTCGACGAGGACCCCGGCGACGACATCGGTCACGGCACGCACGTCGGCGGCATCGTCGCGGGGCGCGGCGTACGGATGGATCAAGGTATAGCGCCGGAATGCCGGATCATGGCGGTACGGGTTCTCGCCACGATGAAGGACCGCAACCGGCTCGTGGGTGCGGGGATCGTCGACAACATCAACCCGGCGATCAAGTGGGCGGTCGACCAGGGCGCCGACATCATCAACATGAGTTTGGGAATCAAGCACACCGGCGGCGGGCTGCCGCATGCGGACGTCATCCGCTATGCCCTCGCCAAGAACGTCACGGTAGTCGCGGCGAGCGGCAACGACGGCTCGTCGGCGCGGTACTACCCGGGAGCGCTTCCGGGTGTCATCGCTGTGGGTGCGGCCGACCCTTCCGGTAAGCCGGCGCGGTTCTCGTCGTTCGGTGCGGCGATCACCGTCATGGCGCCGGGGGTCGACATCCTCAGTTCGTACGCCCGCCAGGGGTACGCCGTGGCCAGCGGCACCTCCCAGGCCGCACCTTTCGTTGCTGGCTGCGTGGCACTGCTGCTCTCCTATGCTCGCGACGAAGGACGTGTCCTCACGACCAGCGACGTCACGGGGATCCTGCGCCACACCTCGGATCGGATGGATGCCCGGACCCGGCACCGGCAGGCGGGCTACGGGCTGATCAACATGACCGACGCGATGAAGCTGCTCGCGTACACGCTGCACCGGAGCGGAAGAAGCTCACCATGACCATCACTCAGAACGGACAGGCCTCTTTCCGTCTTCGGCGCGGCTCTCTCAGCGGACCGGTTTCGGACGTGCACCCGTTGGTGAAGGGCCATCTCGAGCAGCTGAACACGCTGCTCGGGAAGCGGGTGTTCGCGGATCGGGATCCGGCGTCGTCGGCGGACGGCGCCGCGGGAGACGCCTCGAAGGCCGCCGGGACGACTGGCGCCGCGAGTCGCTCCGGAGCCGGGGGGACCGCATCCGCCGGCCTGCTGTTCCGGGCCACGATCGACGCCATGCTGACGCCGCACCGGCCCGGTCGCGTCTCGTGGGAGCCGAAGTCGCTGGCCTCGCGGCTGGACCTGGCGCACGAGGACGACCCCGGCAAGCTCACCGTCGCGGACGTGGTCGACCTGAGTCCGGAGATCGCCCAGCTCAGCTACGAGTTCGACGAGCTGCTCAACAGCAGGTGGTCGGAGCTGTCCTTCAATCAGCGCGCGGTCCTGGATCCGGACTATCCGGGCATCAGGAAGTATCTCGTCGCCTTCGGTTACCTCGTGAAGAACCTGAAGACCGCCCCCTCGCTGCTGAGCTTCTGCACCCGCAACAGCCGTGGTGCGTCCAAGATCAGCGAGTACGCGATCCTGTCCGCGGCCCGTTCCTGGATCCACGACGAGAACCTCGATGTCGCCTATCTCAAGGACGACGCCGAGGTCATGGACGACCTGCGGGCAGCCGATCTGTCGTGTTCGGCCGACGCGTTCGTTCCCGGGGTGCGCCTGGTCGTGCAGAGTCACCTCAACGACGGCAGGTACGAGAAGCTGCTGGACGCTCACAAGGACCTCTATCCCTCGATGTACCGCCTGCCGCTGATCCAGTATCTGAAGCGGGCGCCGGTCACGGTCACGGCCGCCAACATCGCCTACTACATCCCGCTCTACGTCTCTCAGATCGCCGGCGGCGTCGACTTCGACGACCAGGTGCCCACGCGGGAGGCGTCCGATCAGGATTTCGAGGTCGACTTCTTCACCGAGGACCGGTCGACCATCCAGGTCAGTCGCTCGGCCGTGAAGTGCGCGGCCCAGTTGTACTACACGATGATCCTCGGCGACGAGTTGCGGGTCTTCGACGTGGCGAACTACTTCACCCACAAGCACCTGGTCCGCCAGGGCTTCGAGATCACCGATCCCCGGCTGCGCCGGGACCTGCAGATGTACGTCTTCTCCAACCAGTTCACGGTCGTCGACGCCGGCACCAACACGAACCGGCTGGTGGACCGGACGCAGCCGGCGGAACGGCAGATGTTCTACCGGCAGGTGTTCAACCAGGGCGGCGGTCAGGTCACCGAGGACATCGTGGTGAACGAGGAGTTCCCGCGGCTGTGGAAGGTGCTGATGCTGGAGTCCGCGAGATATCTCGAGCGGGCGCAGATCAGCCCCAACCCGACCAGCTACGTTTCCCGTCAGAACGTCATGCAGGCGGTCGAGGACGTGCAATACAACCTCTCGCTGCACTGCACCGGCATGGCTACGGTGATGACACCGTTGATCTACGACGAGCTGAACTTCGTCACCCGCCGCATCCTCATGCACGACGAGGTGAGACGCCAGCTGGCTCCGGGCGGCGGGAGTTGGTGGACGGTCGTCGAGGCGCTTCACCTCGGGATGTCCCGGGCCCGGCCGCGGGCCACCGTACTGAACAACAAGGCCCGGCTCGGTCACAACATTCTGCGGGCGATCGCCGACTACGACGCGGCCACCTTCGATGAGGACACGACCTTCTCCCGATTCATCGGGGACGTCGAGGCGTTCATCACCACCCAGAGCATCCTTCAGGAGTCGCTCAAGGAGGACCTCATGGAGGACGAGGCGGACGTCGATGCCGATGCCCCCGAGGACGAGCGGGGCCTGGCGCCGGGAGTGCCCGGACTGCCCGCGGCCGCGCCGGTCGGCGAGTGGGACTTCTAGTCGGTCGATCCAGAACCAGATCCCGGAGGTCGACCATGGTAGGCAGTGTGACCCACGAAGACCACATCGTTCAGGCCGCGCGCGCGAAGGCGATGGAGGTGCTGGCACCGAGCCGCGTCTACCTGACGCTGCCGCTCGACGATCAGCGCAGCGTGTACCTGGCGATGGTCGACGAGGAGATCCGCAAGCAGGAGGAGAAGAGTGGCCTGTATCGTCCGCTGGCGACCGACTCCGGCAAGGAGATGGGCTACAAGGGCTACGACCCCGGCTTCAGCGGGGACACCAAGGCCTTCACCGAGCTGGTCGAGTCGGTGGACTTCCCGCAGTTCGTCGCGGACCTGCTCAAGGCCGTCTTCGACGCGAACCTGAAGGTGATGAAGCAGCAGACCGACTCCTACATCAAGCTGATGAAGGAGGCGACCAAGTCCACCGCTGACTTCATCAAGAAGGTGGGTGACGAGGAGTCGTTCGCCCGACTGGCCGAGTCGCGCGGCGACCAGTACAACGTCATCACCGAGAAGAACCCGGACGGATCCACCAAGCTCGCACTGACGAATCCGGAAGGCGAGAAGGCGGACGTCGACGACGCCCAGGTGAAGATGCACATCCTCGAAGCCAAGATCAATATGGCCAAGGAGCACCGTGCCGCGCTGCGGGAGGTGCTGTTGATGGGGGTCACCCGGCTGGTCGTCAACAAGGGCCTGATCGAGGCCGGCGTCGAGTTCTCGGTGAAGGCGACCCGGGCGAGTGGGGCGTCGCATCAGGATCAGAACATCAATGTCGCCAATGTGGAGACCGGATTCGGTGGCGGGTTGGGCGGCCTGTTCGGCGGACCGTCGGGCTCGATCTCCGTGCAGAACACCAACATCCAGGTGAACACCTCCGACAAGAAGGCCACCGACGACCTGTCCGCCACGCTCAAGGGGCTGGTCAAGATCGAGTTCAAGACCGACTACTTCAAGCTGGACAACTTCGCGCAGATGTACGCCGACGGCGGTGTCAAAGCCATCGCACCCGGACAGACGCCTGCCGGCGCACCTACCCCGCCCGCCAAGTGACAAAGGTCGTGAGGGCGGATGGGCCTGGCGATCCTGAACGTCGACGACGTCGATGACACGCAGGTCCGGTTCGGCATCGACACCGGAACCAACCCCTGGTACCAGCTGAGGTTCGGCAGGAAGAAAGGGCAACGTGATGGATTCGACGAGGTCGACGACGTCGTACACACCACTGCCCTGGCCCGCAATCCGAAGGCGGGCTGGACGTTCGACAGCCACCTGGCGGTTCGGATACCCACTGCCGTCTGCCGGTCCGCCCGCTATGCCCAGCTGCTCAGCTTCAAGGACGAGCGAGGCACGTCGCCGGCGCTGTCGCGACCCATGGAGCTGGGCCTGGGTGGGCGGTCGCCGACGGGCGACGATCTGGGGCTCGCGATGACTACTACCGCGTTCCACGACACCCGCGTCATTCCCTGCCGCACCCTGACGGAGACGTTCAGCCTCCCGCCGGGACTCGGTGATCTGCTCGGGCAGCTCGTCAAACTGGCCGGACCGGTCGTCGCCGATCTGCTCAAGCCCGGCAGCGCCGCCGTCGCGCCCGCCGCGCCCGCCGCGCCGGGCACCATCGTCGCGGAGCTGCTGCGGACCATCCTCGGGGCCGTGGCGTCGCCGGCACCGGCAGGCGTGAGCGCGCAGCAGTCACTCGTGCGACCCCGGATATCCGGGCCGACCCGCAACCGGTTCGCCGGGGCGCCGTTCGCCCGAGCACAGATCTTCGGCATCGACGACGCGCTGATCGCCTCGCTGATCGGCCCGATCATCCAGGTTCTTCCCCAACTGGTGAACGCCGCCGCCCAGGAGAAGATCCAGCTGCGGCAGGCCAACAACAAACTGATCACCGACCTGATGTCGGGTCTGGACCGACGTCGAATGATGGAGCTGCTGTCCCAGGCGCGTGCGGCATCGCCGGGGAACCCCGCCCTGGCGGCGCTCACCGGCCTGTTCGAGGGCGAAGCCGCCGCTGCGGCCGCACCGCCACCGACCACGTCCCAAAGTCTCGCGTACGCTCCGGCACCGCCGCCGGCGGCCAACAGCAAGGCAGCGCTCACCTTCGTCCTGGCCCCACCGCAGGAGTGGTACGGCGAGCAGCGGAACCTCTTCCGACACGGCTCCGCCATCGGCCTGCGGCTGCGGCTGGAAGTGGGCCGGGCCGGGCCGGGCCAGCCCCTGCCCAAGGCGATCGCCCACGTGGTGGTCAAGGACGCGACCGAACGGGTGCTCCACCAGCAGGACTTCCGCCTGCTCGCTGTCGAGCCCGGCACGCCGCTCCTGCTCGCCCTGGAATCCGGCGACATCAGCCACCTGCCGAGGAACACCCCGCTCACGGTGGCGGCGCAGGTGAGATGGCCGGGAAGTCGTCCGAGGACGGCGTTCCAGGCGGCGGCCGTGGCCGAGATCGTGCTCGTCGACCCGGTGTTCGTCAAGAGCCTGTCCGGTCCGGTCGACGGCGACCGGGAGCTGGTCGACATGCAGACGTTCCGGCCGTTCTGGAACAAGGTCTGGGAATCGCCCGTCCTTCAGTCGGCGTCGGCGGAGGAGGGCAGTTCTCGCTGGAGCCTCGAGGCGGCGATGAAGTACTCGGTGCTGTTCTCGCCGACGCAGCCGTCGAACGGCCTGATGGAGACCAGGGCGATGACCGCCGTCCCCGACGGGGAGAGTGCCGTCGCCCGCACCGAGGGCCGGTTCAAGGGTGGGATCGAGCTGAGCGTCGGCGAGGTCAACAAGCTTCTGCCGCTCTGGACGGGGCAACAGCCGCTTCCGCCCGAGGTCCTGCAGGCGCTCGCCACGCAGGAGTTCGCTCGGCGTACCGCCGGGGAGGTCGTCCAGGCGTTGCGGCTCAAGGGCGGCAAGCGCGAGCGGGGGATGATCTGGGTCGTGCCGGTGTTCAACCTGCGGGAGATCCGGCTGGGATCCGTGGACGCCACGGACGACGCGGGTCAGGTGACGACAGTGTCGGAACAGCAGGCCCGGTTCCCTGTTCCGTGCGCGGTCCGGGTGCTCGCCATGAAGTCGGACCTCTCCAGCAGGGCGTACGAGGAGGACGAGACCGCCGAGGCCACGGAACCGGCGTACACATTCGCCGGCTTCGAAATCGTGTCGTCCGAGAAGGTGGCGCTGACCCCGCCGACCGAGGGGCCGAGGATGGTGACTGCCGCATGGACGAGGCCTTCGTCCCGCTGAGCGAGCTGGTGGCGAACCTGGGTTCATCGCCCGCCGACCTTGTCGACGAGGACAGCGGCGTGCACACCTATGTGACCCGGTTCGAGATCGAGGTGCCCGTCGAACTCGACATCGGAGTGGACGAACACAACCGGCTGTTCGTCGGGTCGATTCCGCCGCTGTACGCGGTGGACACCTCGCTGCGTCCGTCGTACCACCGGATCCGTTTCGTGGCTGAGCGGACGGAGCATTCCGATGGCCGATGAGAACACGGCGTGGCAGCTCGAGGATTTCGTCGACTCGCTCGTGGTGGAGCTCGACAAGACCCGGGAGACCCTGGCGGTCAAGGCCGTGAACAAGCCGCTGAGCTATTCCGTCAAGGAGTTGAGTCTCGACCTCAACACCTTTCCTTCGTACGACGGCGACCAGGTGCGGTTCGTGACGGCGCAGCCCGGTCAGGAGGGCGCCTCCAAGATCACGATCCACCTCAACTCGATCACGGATCAGCAGGTGCGCGCCACCACCAAGCTGCCCGGCGCCCAGACGGACATCCCCATCGCCCGCATCCCGGTGGACAAGGCTACGAAGAAGAAGCTCCGGAGGCTGGGGATCCAATCGGTGGACGACCTCGAACACCTCAGGCAGAAGAACGTCGACCTCGGCCAGGTCTCGGACGGCGACATCGACTACAGCCAGCTCAACAAGCAGATCCAGAAGTCGCGCCGGGACCAGCAGCCGCCGCAGGTCAAGTCGATCAGTCTCGGCTTCGACGAGGACAGCGTGCCGTACCTGAGCATCGAGGGTCGGCACCTGTCCGTCGACCCGGCCTTTCCGCCCGTCGCGGCGGTCAATCGCCGCGTCGCGCAGGTGCTGTCGCGCGGCGACGGGGAACTGCGGATCCGCCTCGAGGGCCAGCTCGAGGTGGACAACGAACTCATCCTCGCCCTGGACGAGTATTCCGTCGTCAAAGTCAATGTGAAGGCGCGATGACCATGCCCAGACGACCCGCTGCCAGCGATTACGACGACCTGCTCCAGTCACACTACGGAACCGCTGGGGACCGGAGAGATCGCCGGTCCGCCCGCTCGGCGTACGGCGCCCGGTCCGACACGACGCCGGCACGTGCGGTCAGCCTGAGCCTCGGCCACGACGACGGCGAAATCCTCGCTGGCGTGGCTGCGAGCCCGGAGGAGTCCGAGTACGTCGTGGAGTCCCCGCGGTGGAACGAACCGGTCGCGGCACCAACACCTCCCGATCTCCCGCTCCCCGCGCCGCCGGCACCGCCGTTGCCGGCCTCACCGGGCATGGTCGGCAGCCCGGCCGGCATCGCCCCGCAGGAGCCCGCCGTCCCTGCCGCCGGTGTTGCGGAGTCACTCACGGAGGACGACATCCTCGCCGACATGCAGCGGATCCTGTCCGGCAACGGGCGCTGGGACCCCACGTCGGGCACGATGCAGGACGGCCCAACCCGGCCAGCCGCACAGGACGCCGGGCCGACCTCGACGCCGCAACTCCCGCAAGCCAACGAGCACGCGTTCTTCGACGCCCTCGCGGCGAGCATGGAGTATGCCAACACCTACGACCTCGGCAGCATGGAGCTGCGGCGGAAGTTCGATGACTTCGACCGCGCCGCTCAGCCCCCGCAGCCGGCGGCACCGCGCCCCCCGCCAGCCATTGTGGAGAACACGCTAGGCAATTCAGCTGTGGGCAACGCCGAGTTCATCCAGGATCTCGACGCGATACATGCCGCACATGACGACGTCGACCGGCGCCGGGCCGACCTCCCGAGCCGGGAGGCGGCTTGCGCCCCGGTGAGCATGGTCGTGGGCGAGCAAGCCGGCACACACAGCCTCCCCATGTACGACACCGGCGAACATGTGCTGGCGGGAGACAACCTCTACGCCGACGCGCTGACGGTCGGCCCGGCTCCAGGAGTCCGGTTCTCCTACGGGCAGCTGGTCGCCATGGCGGACTTCTGCGCCACCCCGGAGGCCATGATGGCGACCCCCGTGGCGCAGCTGGCGACGATGCGTCGCCTCATCGAACGGAGTACGGCGTTCTACTCCGGCGGCAAGCGCGACGCGTCCTCCAACGTGGCCCACGCTGAGTGGGACGCGGCGACGAACGGGGAATACCTGCGGTTGGCGCAGGCCAACTACGAGCACTTTGCTCCGCATACCCTGCCCGTCCAGGTGCCGGTCGCTCTCCGGTTCGGCAACCACAAGGACACCTGGGAGTTCTACCACCGGTCGGCGATCGAGCAGGCGCAGCAGTTCTACCGAACTTCCGACGCGAGCGGATTCCCGGAACGCGCGGTGATCCGCAACGCGTTCGGCGACCACTTCCTCACCGACGCGTTCGCCGCCGGCCACTTGTTCAACAAGGAGGCAGCGATCGCGATGTTCAAGGCGAACTTCTTCTCCGCGACTTCCTTGAACGCGGCGGCAAACCGTTTCTTCGACCGCTTGGCGGAGAAGGCTTTCGTCGGCAAGGTACGCCAGAAGTTCAGCACCTTGGAGACCGCCGGATACCCGGTGTGCGCCGCGGGCTGGTGCCTTCGATGGCACCCCGACATCAATTCACCCTCCCGGTTCGCCAGCCTCCTGAAGGAAGCGGCCGTCCAGGAGCCGGAGAAGATCGCTAACTTCGCGGTCAAGGCCCTACACGATCACCTGAATCAGCACGGGCTTCGGGTGACCAACGGCGCCGGAGACGGCGAGTGGACCCTGCTCGGCGATGAGCACCTGACCGCGGAGACCACCGCGATCATGCGGCGAGCGGTCAAGCAGTCCGCCGACTCCATCACCGATCCGGCGATCCGCGCCTCCGGCGTGGACTATGCGGCGTACTTCGCCAAGGTTTGGAAGCACGTGCCCCGGCCCACCCCGTCCGCGAACGCGGAGATCATGCGCCTGATGACGACCTTCACCGACCCGGATTCGGCGTTGCTGGTGACGTCGGCCGCCAAGGTGCTGACGGACAACCTCGACACGCTGATCGGCGAGCTGCTCGAGCGGAAGAAGCTTCAGCCGGCCTGAGCCGTACCCGAAGGAGAGCGTCATGACCCGGAACCGGTTCGCGGAGATGAGCGACTACCTGGAACGCGTTCCGGCGTCGGCCGGGCGCGGTGCCCGGACGGCGGTGCAGCCGAGAGTCCGGTACGGCCGTGCGACGGCGCAGAGCATCTCCCGCACGATGGCGTCCACCGACCGCGCGCTCGTCGTCCTGCTCGACAACGGAGGGCTCGACCTCGGCCTGCCGGCACTCGTGGACACGATTCTGCGGGAGCTGCCCGGAGCGGGCCTGATCCCGGAATCCGTCAAGCGTGACGCGGTGTCATGGTTGCGGCAGGAACTGAAGAAGGTCACCGACAACCTGCTGGAGACGGCGGAACTGGCCCTGGCCCGCTACGAGCAGGCGAAACCGGCGCTCTACGCCGACGTCACCGTGCTGCGCAACAGCACCTCCCTGGCGAACGACCTCAAGACCAAGCTGTTCGCGCTCGCCCGTGCCGGCAAAATCATCGATCTGTACGTCCTGACCCACGGCGGCGAGCGGACCATCGCCATCAACGACGGCGGCGCCGACATCGACGACACGATGATCCGGGGCTGGAAGACCGAGTTCGCCAAGGCACTCCCGCTGCGCACCGTCTACATGATGAACTGCTACGCGGCCACCCTGAACCAGGCGTGGCTCGACGCCGGCGCCCAGGTGGTCTCCGGCTCGGTGGGTCTGAACGTCCTTCCCGAACCCACCACGTTCTTCTTCTGGAACAACTGGAAGGCCGGCCAGGGGTTCGACACCGCGATCACCACCGCCTACCACCGCACGGTGGGCCTCATCAACGAGGCCCTCCGGTCGGTCCTCAGCAAGGTGCCGGTGATCGGCGGCGGCCTCGGCAGCAGCATCGACGTCAGCGCGCTGCCCGCCATCAGATCGAGCGCACCCGTCGTCAAGGGACAGGGCGGACTGACGATCGCCTCGGACGCCCTGTCATTCGGCACATCGGCGGGGGCCACGTCGCTGGTGACGATGGTCGTACCGTTGTCGGATTTGACCCTCGACGGCCCGGTCGCGGTCAACGGATCGACGCGCGCGGTTTCGCCGGCCGGACTGGAGTTCATCCGGCGGTGGGAGCAGGGTGTCGACGTGGAGCAGCGTGCCGCGGACGCCGCGAAGGTGCTGACCGAGACGGTCTCCGTACCGTTGAACCAGAACCAGGTCGACGCGCTCGCCTGCTTCATGCTCGGCATCGGGATGAACGCCTTCCGCGCCTCGACGCTGGTGCGGCTGCTGCGCGACGGCGCCCACGCCCAGATCCCGACCGAGCTCAACAAATGGGTACGGGCCCGGCGCGGCACGCAGGTCGTCCAGCTCGACGAGCTGGTGCAGCGCCGGCAGGCGGAGGCGGATCTCTACCAACGCTCGCCGGACGCTCCGGTCCTGACCCAGTCGTTGTATGAAGGCGGCGGCTCGCTGGCCGTGCCCCTCGGCCATATGTCGTACCAGCAGATTTTGCCGGCCATCGCACTGGTCGACGCCATCCAGATCGGACTGGGAGCCATCTCAGTCGCGCAAGCGGGCCTGTCGGCCGCGTCCGGAAGCCTTTCGCTCACCTATGACAAGGCACATCGACTGCTCACCGACGACGCGCGGCGCGAGATGCCCGGCGCACGGGCGGCGACATCGAAGCACCGCCGTACGTTCCTGAGCCTCCAGCCGGGAAAGGCGCTGCAAGCGAATGCCGAGCTGATCGTCGAGTGGGAGGGAAACGCCTACGGCGAGGTCGGAACAGTCATCCTGAGCCGGGATCTCACCAATTCCTCGGACTGGACCCACTCCGACGCCGCGGTCACCGTGACCCGGATGAACACGATCCCTCCGAGCGGCTCCGACCCGCGCACCTGGCCGATCGTCTACCGGTACGAGGGTGCGTACAACCCGGTCGGGAACGGCAAATGGGAGTTCGACGGGGAGTTCGAGATCAACGCGTTCGGCGGGTTCAAGGTGAACAGGCACCTGGTGGTCTCCCGCTCCGCCGTCGACTTCATGATCAGCCAAGGCAATGACTTCTACGTCAAGAAGGGCACGGACTACGTGCCCGACGTTCCGCCGCTGCCCGCCGAACAGCTGGAATACCTGAGGAAGCACACAGCTCAGTAGCGTTGCTCCTTCCTGACCGTCGAGGGTTCGTTACCGTCGCTGAAGCCCCCGTGATCTTCTTCCTGCCGTGATTCATTGCCATGGTCGCCGCCATGCCACGTAGAAACGCAAGAGTGGCGGAAGCGGTCACCGAGATCGCGCACGGGGTGTACAACACCACCGCCGCGATCAACGGCACCTACGACAACCTCGACGAGACCGAACGGCAAGAACTGGCACGTACGGGAGAACAAACGCTCGACACGCTGCTCGACGGGCCGGGCTTGTCACCGACGACCTGATCGGCCGGGTGCCGGCGTCAGGCCTTGCAGTGGTGCTTGTTGTTCCATGCCTTCACCGCGGCGGCCGGGCTCTTCTTCCCGCCCTTGCGCCAGGAGGAGAGATAGGTCGCGGGCCAGACGACGCCGCGGCGGACCTTCCAGTCGCCGGTCTTCTTGCACGGGGGCGAGATTCCGTAGTGCAGGTGGCAGACGCCGCTGGCGTTGCCGGTGTGTCCCACCTTGCCCAGCACCTGGCCCGTCTTCACCCGGACGCCCGGCTTGATGCCGGACTGCACTTTGCTCAGGTGCGAGCCGTAGTAGCGGACACCATCGTCGCCCTTGATCGAGACGAACTTGCCGCCGTTGCGCGGGCCGTCCGGCTTGCCCTTGACGTACTTGTCCACCTTGCTGATCTCCAGGACCACTCCGCTGGTCGTGGCGACCACCGACTTACCGCAAGCGGCGAATATGTCGGTCGCCGGGTAGCCGGAGTGGGTCTTGTGGAACGACACGTTCGACGCGCGCACCGGGAAGGCGTACCGGTGGGTGGTGGCCGGCTTGCTGACAGTGATCGCGGCGCTAGAGGCATTCGCCGGTACCGCACCGGACGCCACCCGCGGGACGGGCTCGATGGCCGCGGCTGGCCGCACCAGCTGCGGCGTCGCGGCCTCCGGTACGCCTCCGGCGGTGCTGGCGCAGCCGGCCAGACACACGGCGAGAGCGGTCAACCCAGACAAGCGACGGATCAAGATCATGATTCGATCTTGACAGAAGCGCCTGACCCCTAATCAGGCCAAATGCCGCTGTACGCGTGTGCCGGTGGTCACTCCGGAGCCTCTCCCGTGCCTGCCGGCGCCGCCCAGCATCGTCGACAGAAGGCTTGTGCGGCCGCTCGAGCCGCTACTCCTTCAGCACCGCGTGGAAGCCACCTTCCCCGTCGGTAATGCGTAGTTTGCCGGCTGCGGGCAGAGTCAAGACCCCGCAGCCTCGCGTTCTCTCGCCCCCGGATTCGGTCTGCTTGAGGCGGCACAGCAGATACCCGCCTTCCTTGGCGGGTAGGGCGAACCGGCCTTCGCGGTCGAGAGGGGCGATCACTCCGCCGGCCCGGGTCACCTGGTCGCGACTGAGCGGGATGTTCGCGTGGGGCATGTCTTCGGGCGGAGCGACGCCGGCGGCGCTCCACAGGTCGTCGACGGCCGCTTCCGGCACGGCGATGATCCAGCCCTCTTCGATCGGTGAGTCGGACAGGCCGGTGTCGTCGAGGACGACGGCCGTGCCGGTCAGGCCGTTGTCGCCGGTCGACGGCTCGGCTGTCGGGGTGCATGCGGGCAGCAGCGGTGCGAGCAGCAGCATTCCCGCTGCTCGCACCGCTACGGCTGGCCGAGGCCGGGGCCGGCTCATTTCAGGGTGAACTGCGGTTCGTGCGTGGACCCGTCGACCAGGGTGATCCGAAAGACCTGGCTGGTTGCCGCCCATGTCTTGGGAGTCTGCACGTTGAGGTGTCAGTGCGGGCCGGACTTGACCATCTTGTAGCTCGCGCCGTCGTTCAGGAACCTGGCCGATTTGATGGTGCCGGCGTTGACGCCCGGACCGGAGATCGACCACTTGAGCGGGACGGTGCTTCCGGCCTTGGCGCAGCGAGAACGTCTCGGAGGCCGCGGCGGTGCTGCGGATTCCGTCGCTGGCGATCACCTTGAGCTTCGCGGTGGTGCTGCCCGGCAGCGACCACCGCGGCACCGACACCGACGACCCGGTGATGTCGACCGCGACGACCTGCCAGCTGGTGCCGCCGTCCGGCTTATACGCTGGTTCCAGGCGAACTTTAGAGAACCTCAAGGCTCAAGCCTGTGCGGGCAGCGGCACGGCTGTTTTCGGTACGGGCGTCGAAGCGTCGGCGGTACTCCGACGGCGAGGTGTCGAAGGCCGCGGCGAAACTCTGCCGCATGGTGACCGTGCTGCCGAAACCGCAGGCGGCGGCGACCTGGTCGATCGGCAGATCCGTCGATTCCAGCAGCCGGCGGGCCTCGTCGAGGCGCTGACGCCGAACCCAGACCGCCGGGGTGACCCCCGTGGAGGCCTGGAACGCCCGGATGAAGGTGCGCCGGCTCAGGTGTGCGACGCCGGCCAGCCGTTCGACCGGAAGCGGTTCTGCCAGGTGCCGCAGCGCCCAGTCCAGCACGAGGGCGATCGGGTCGTTCGCCGACTGCGCGGGTAGCGGCCGTTCGATGTACTGCGCCTGGCCGCCCTCACGGTGCGGGGCCACCACGAGGCTGCGGGCCACCCGGTTGGCCGCCGCGGCGCCGAGCCGGCCGCGGACCAGATGCAGGCAGGCGTCGATCGCCGAGGCCGTGCCCGCGGAGGTCAGCACGTCGCCGTGGTCGATATACAACACCGAGGCGTCCACGGCGACGTCGCGGTGCCGGGCGGCGAGCATGTCGACGGCCTGCCAGTGCGTCACCGCCGTACGCCGCGACAGCAGGCCCGCGTCGGCGACGGCGACGGCGCCCAGGCACAGACCGGCGATCGTGGCGCCACGATCGTGGGCCTTCGTCAGCAGTCGCCGCAGTGCCGGACCCGCCGCACGACCGTCCTCGAACCAGGAAGGAATGACCACCACGTCGGCCTTCTCGGCCGCCGACGGACCGCGCACCTCGCCGATCGGGTAACCCTCTGCGGTGCGGACTGACCCGGCGCGGTCGGAGAAGAGCACTGTCGTCCAATCGCCCAGGCCCTGCCGCCTGACCTCGTCGAAGACGAGCTGCGGCACGGAGAGGTGAAACATCGTGATGCCGTCGAAGGCGTAGACAGCGACTCGCAGGGCGTCTCCGGAGGTTGGCACGATTTCATCGTAACGTCGCACGTGTGCCAATGGCCCGCGACGTTGCCGGCCCGCAGACTCGATGTGTCGCCCACGGAAGCAACGGCACCGACACCAAGGAGCACACCAGTCATGACCACCCCGCGCCGCGCCCTCATCGTCATCGACGTGCAGCAGGAGTACTTCAGCGGCCCGCTGGAGATCCAGTATCCGCCGCACACCGACTCGCTGCCCCGGATCGCGCACGCGATCGATGCGGCCACCGTCGCGGGCATTCCCGTCGTCGCGGTGCAGCACACATCGGGCGAGGGCGCGCCCATCTTCAACCCCACCCAGCCGGGCTTCCAACTGCACCCAGACATCGAACGCCGCCGCACCGGCGAGTGGAAAACGATCGTCAAGCAGTACAGCACCGTGTTCGCCGGCACCGATCTGCTCCCGTTTCTGCGAGAGCGCCAGATCGACACCATCACCCTCGTCGGCTACATGACCAACAACTGCGTGCTGGCCTCCGCCGCCGAGGCCGAAACGCACGGCCTGACCGTCGAGGTGCTCTCCGACGCCACCGGCGCGATCAACATCGCCAACGAGGCCGGCTTCGCCGACGCGAAGACGGTCCACACCACCCTGATGGCACTGTTCCACTCCAACTTCGCCGCCGTCGCCGACACCGCGACCTGGTCCGACGCCGTCGCCGCTCGGCATCCACTGCCCAAGTCCGACCTCCGCGCCTCCGCCGCGACCGGTGCGCGGCGCGCCGGGCAAGCCTGATCGACACCTGCTCTCGCCCGAGCCGCTGACTACGACGCTGACCTCCCGCCAGCACATCGTCACCGCGTTCACCGTGGTTCCCTTCGGTGGTCGGCGTTCGCGATCGCGGGCGGGAGGAGCGCGGGCCACGGGGGTTGGCCCGCGCGGTCGCTTGCCGTAGGCTTCGGCACAACGTTTCAATGCAGCCAGCTTCATCCAGACCGCTTCATCGGCCCCGGCCTGCCTAGCCAATTGCGCCAGTGCGTAGGGTTCGCAAGCTCGGCGAGTACACAACCGACGGTGAGATCGTGCCGTTCGCGCGTTCATTCATGAAACGTTTCATAACGCTCATGGGCATCCGAAAGGTACGTCATGACCGAACGACCTGGCGTCTCGCGGATCACGCCGCGCAAGACCCGTATCGGCCTCGTCGCGGGCGGGCTCGGCGCGTACTGGCCGCAGTTCCCCGAGCTCCTGCCGCAGCTGCGGGCGTCGTCGCGACGGGTCGCGCAGCGCATGTCGCGGCTGGACTGCGAGGTCGTCGACGTCGGGTTCATCTCCGACGCGCGGGAAGGCGCGGCCGCCGCCGAAAGACTGCGAGTCGCGGACTGCGACCTCATCGTCGGCTTCCTCACCACGTACATGACCGCGAACATGCTGGTGCCGGTCGCGCAGCGGACCGGCGCACCGGTCCTGCTGCTCAATCTCCAGCCCACCGAGGTCATGGACCACGCCACCTTCGACACCGGCGCCTGGCTCGCGTACTGCGGCGCCTGCCCGCTGCCCGAGATGGCCAACGCCTTCCGCCGCTGCGGCATCGAGTTCCGCTCCGTCTCCGGCTACCTCGAGGACGAACGAGCCTGGACCCGCATCGAACGCTGGATCAAGGCCGCCGGCGTGCGGTCCGCGTTCCGCCACGGCCGGCACGGGCTCATGGGCCACCTGTACCCGGGCATGATGGACGTCTCCACCGATCCGACACTCGTCTGCGCCCAGCTCGGCGGCCACGTCGAGATCCTGGAGATCGACGACCTCCGCGTACGGATCGAGAAGGTCACCGACGCGGAAACCGAAGCCCGCATGGCACTTGCCCGCGAGCTCTTCCAGCTCGACGACTCGGTCGTCGAAGCGGACTTCCGCTGGGGCGCCCAGGTGTCCGTCGGACTGGACCGGCTGGTGGAGGACTTCGCCCTCGACTCGCTCGCCTACTACCACCGCGGCCTCGACGGCGAGACCCACGAACGGGTCGGCGCCGGGCTCATCCTCGGCGCGTCGCTGCTGACGGCGCGCGGCGTCCCGGCCTGCGGCGAGTACGAGCTGCGCACCTCCCTCGCGATGCTCGTCATGGATCGGCTCGGCGCCGGCGGCTCCTTCACCGAGCTGCAGGCCCTCAACTTCGTCGACGACGTCGTCGAGATGGGCCACGACGGCCCCGCGCACCTCGCCATCAGCGCCCACCGCCCGCTGCTGCGCGGCCTCGGCGTCTATCACGGCAAGCGCGGCTGGGGCGTGTCCGTCGAGTTCGACGTCAACCACGGCCCGGTCACCGCCTGCGGGCTCGCCCAGGACCGGCACGGCACCTTCTCCCTCGTCGCTTCCGAGGGAACGGTCGTGCCCGGACCGCTGCTGCGGATCGGCAACACCACGTCGCGCGTCGACTTCGGGCGCGACCCGGGGGAGTGGACCGACGAATGGTCGGCGACCGGGATCGCCCATCACTGGGCGCTCGGCACCGGCCATCGCCTCGGGGAACTCCGCGCCGTCGCTGACCTCCTCGGGCTGCGGCTGACGATCGTGTGATGTTCGAGAACACTCT
Source organism: Actinoplanes sp. NPDC051346 (assembly GCF_040682215.1). Classification (NCBI taxonomy): domain Bacteria; kingdom Bacillati; phylum Actinomycetota; class Actinomycetes; order Micromonosporales; family Micromonosporaceae; genus Actinoplanes; species Actinoplanes sp. NPDC051346. The sequence goes on from NZ_JBFBAJ010000006.1 coordinate 217,319, forward strand.
GGAGGAAGGGTGACATGAGACGAGCACTGGTGGCGATCGTTTGCGCGGTGCTGGCCGCGACCGGGTTGACTCCGGGCGCGGCACACGCGGACATCGCGGTGACGGTGGTGAACAGCGACGTGAACGGCGCTCAGGTGAGCCGGTTCGACGTCGACGGCAACGCCCTGGACGCGCATGACGGCTCCATTGTGCAGGTCGGTGACCTGTACTACCTCTACGGCACCAGCTATTCGTGCGGCTACCGCTACACCCAGAACAGCAGCTTCTGCGGCTACAAGGTCTACAGCTCCCCGGATCTGGTGCACTGGACCGACCGCGGATACGTCGTGGAGCCCGGCCAGTGCGCGTACTGCTTCCGACCGCACGTCGTCTACAACGCCAGCACGTCGACCTACGTGCTGTGGGCGGACATGGGCCTCGGCAACAGTTACGGCGTGTTCACCAGCCCCTCGCCGACCGGCCTGTTCACCCGGCGGGCCAATCCCACGCTGGCGATCGGGCAGAGCGTCGACATGGCGCTGTTCGTCGACAGCGACGGCACCGGCTACGTCATCCACAACACGACGCTCGTCCCGTCCGGGATGACCGCGGACATGGTGGTGGAGAAGCTGACCCCGAACTACCTCACCACCACCGGCGAGGCGGTCCGGCTCGGGCTGGGCAACGTCGAGGCGTTCGCGCCGTTCAAGCGCGACGGCGTCTATCACGTGCTGATGTCCGATCCGACCTGCGCCTACTGTGCCGGCGCGACCGGTGAGGTGACCGCCACCTCGATGCTCGGGCCGTGGTCCGGCGTCTGGTACGACCCGAACGGCTGGAACATCTACGAGAACCGGCCCCAGCCGCGGAACAGGGCCCGGATCGTCAACGCCGACAACTGCGGCGGCCAGCCGCTCGCGGTGCTGCCGGTGAACCGTACCGGCGGCACCGACTACTACTTCGTCTCCGACCGGTGGGGCGCCTACCGCGACCCGAACCAGGGGTTGGCCAACTTCTTCCTCGGCCCGCTCGCCTTCGACGCGCAGGGCACGCTGCAGACCGTCCAGTGCGTCAACTCCTTCACCGCCACCCTTCCGGGCTCCACCGTCGGCGCCTACACCGTCACCGCCGACCAGGACCAGCACAGCGGTTTCGACCGCTTCCGGCACCACTGCGACATCGCCGGCAACGTGTGGCGCCAGCAGACCTTCACCCCGTCGCGTACGGGCGTGCTCACCAGCGCGTCGATGACCACCTTCCAGCGCAACCAGCCGACCGCGCCCCTGATCGTCGACGTGGTCGACGCCGCGACCGGCACGCTGTTGCATTCCACGGCGATCCCGGCCGGCGCGGTGCCGTGGACCCCGACGGTGCTGGCCGCGCATCCGAACGTCGCCGTCACCGCCGGCCACACGTACACGATCAGGCTGCGCTCCAGCACCACCGCGGGTTGCTACGGCTTCGAGTACAACGACTTCGATCCGTACCAGGGTGGCGTCGAAAGCTACAGCGTCAATCGCGGCGGTAGCTTCACCGCTGAGTCGTCCCGGGACCTGAAGTTCACCACCGACGTCAACGCCGCACCCGCCGCCGTCGCCGAGGAACTGCCCGCCGGCTACACCCGCTGCGCGGGCGAGGGCGGCACCTGTGCGTTCACCGGGACCCGCGTGGTCGCCTACGGCGCCGGCGGGTACCGCTTCAAGACCGTCACCGGCGGCACCGCCTGTGGCATCGCCGCGTTCGGCGGCGACCCGGTCTACGGGGTGCTCAAGTCCTGCTACGTCGCGCCGGCCGGCGGACCCGCCGGACACAGCCAGTGCGCCGCCGAGGGCGGCAACTGCGCCTTCACCGGCCCCAAGCTGGTCGCGTACGGCGCGAACGGCGCCTTCGTGTTCCGGCTGGCCACCAATGGCACCGCATGCACCAGCGCCGCGTTCGGCCGCGACCCGATCAGCGGCCAGACAAAAGCCTGCTACACCACCACTGCCGCCGCGCCGGCCGGTAACTGGCAACAGTGCGCCGCCGAGGGCGGCACCTGCACCGTCAACGGTCCGCAGACGGTCTTCTATGGCACCAGCGGCGCCTACTACGCCCGTCAGATCAACGGCTCGGTGACCTGCTCGGCCACCAACTTCGGTGGTGCGCCGATCGCCGGTGCGACCAACGCCTGCTACACACAGACCGGCGGCCCGGTCGGCTTCGGCACCGCCTGTGCGGGCGAGAGCGGCACGTGTTCATTTAGCGGTTTCCGCACCGTGGCATACGGCGCGGCCGGTCGCTATGTCTACAAGTCCTTCACCGACGCCGCACCGTGCAACCCGAGTTCTTTCGGCCTCGACCCGATCTTCGGTGTCGTGAAGAGCTGTTACCTCACCACCTGACCCCTCGGCCGGCCGCGGGCCACACCTGGCCCGCGGCCGTTGCACCGCGACGTGCGATGGCCCTGCCGGATGATGGGGACCATGGAACGCTTCGAGGGTCATTGCCACCTGGACTGGTGGGCCAACTCCATGACGTTGCTCGCCAGCGTCGAAGTCGCGGTGGCCATCGCCACTACAGACACGGGCTGGAGTGCCGAGGGCCGCCTGCTCACCGATGACGAGGACGAGCGCGAGGGGTTCGCCTTCCTGTGCGAGATGGATCCGGTCTTCGAGCTCAGATTCGAGGATGAGAGCACCATCACCGTGAACGTGCATCCCGCTGGGGAAGTCGACCGGTTCACGTTGACGGAGTACGCCGGTCCGGAGAGTCGGTCGATTGAATGATGTTGCCGAACTCCCAGTACGCCCGCAGCGCCGCGATTTTGCCGTTGCGGTCTCCCCGATAGGTGAAGACGCCGCGCACCTCGGAGTGGTGTCCCCCCGGCAGGGTGAGGTGGATGCTGCCGACATCGGCGACCTCGTCGCCGCACAGGTAGGACCGCTCGATCTCGAAGCGCATCCCCTCGACGCGCCCGATCACGGTGTCGTAAAAGGTGGCGATGGCCGCGGAACCGCGATGTCCGCGACCGTCCGGGTCGAGCGGGGACGGACCGATCGGGTCCTCGACGATCGCGTCGTCGGCGAACAGCCCGAGCCAGCCCTCGCGGTCTTTGGCCCCGGCCGCCGCCTGAGAACGCCGAGCCAGGTCGCGGACGGTCAACACTCCCGACGCCATCGCATGCCTCCCGTGCCGAACATCCGGAATGCCTCCGAGATTAGAACACGTTCCACCGGCCGGCAACCGATCGGGGCACCTGTCGGCGTCGTGACACTGCGCCGCACCCTCGTGCCTCTACCGTCGCCTCAGGCCACGTTCCAGGAGGTCACCGGGTGACGACCAGCCCAAGGCAGCAGCGACCCGAGACGGACGACTTCGTACTGCCCGAGCTGCGGCCGACCTGGTGGGAGACCGGAGTACGGGCGCGAGCGGAGACCGGCATCCTCGGCGTGTTCGCCGAGATTCCCGGCCTGGCCGCCAAGGCCGTCAGCATGGCCTGGCGCACCGACCGGCTCCGAACCGCGACCGTTGCCGCCGTGACGATCGCGGCCGGCGTGATGGCCACGTTCGGGCTCCTTGCCACTCAACGCGTGTTGATCGAGTTGTTCGCCGGCGGCCCCACCCCGGATCGGGTACGCGCCGCTCTGCCGGCGCTGGTGTTGCTCGGTGCGGCGACGGCGATCCGGGGCGCGATGGGCATCGCCACCGGGTACGCGCTCAACGGGCTCACTCCCCGGGTCAACCAGGAGGTCGAGCGGCAGCTGTTCGAGCACACCACCGCGGTGCGGTTGGAGGCGTTCGACGACGACGCGTTCTCCGAGGGGATGGAACGGGCGACCCGTGGCTCGGAAGCGGCCATCGACCTCGTCGAGAACACGATCAACCTGTTCGCCGGTGTGGTCAGCCTCCTCGCGGTCACGGTCGCCGTCGTCGTGATCCATCCGTTGCTGCTGCTCGCACTGCTGGTGGCCACCGTCCCCACCGCCTATGCGGCACTGCGCGCCGGGCACGAGCAGTTCAAGAGCTACCTGGCCGGATCGACCAGGCGGCGCCGGATGTGGGTGCTGCAGCAGCTCATGGCGGAGCGTGTGTCCGCGCCGGAGCTGCGCTCGTACGGACTGCGGAATTTTCTGCTGAACCAGCACGACCGCGTGATGGGCGCGCAGACCGCGGTCGACCTCGCTCTGGCCCGACGGGTCACCACGACCACCGCGATCGGCTCGGCCACCGGTGGACTGGCGCTCACGGGTGTCTACATTCTGCTGGGCGTGCTGCTGATCGACGGCCAGATCCCCTTGGCGGCCGCTGCGACCTGCGTGGTCGCCGTGCAGGCCGCCCAGCGGGCGCTGACCCAGACGACGTTCCAGATCGACCGGATGTTCACCGATGGTCAGTTCTTCAACGAGTACGTGGGCTTCCTGGAACGCGCCGCCACCTATCTGCCGACCTCGGCCAACGAGGGGAGCGCACCGGAGGAGCTGCGAGAGATCGCCGTTCGCGGGGTGAGCCTCACCTACCCCGACCGGGACAAGCCGGCCGTCGACGAACTCTCGGTCACCATCCGTGCCGGGGAGACGATCGCCCTGGTCGGCGAGAACGGTTCCGGCAAGTCCAGCCTCGCCGCCATGATCGCCGGCCTGCGGGAACCCACCACGGGCGTCGTCAACTGGAACGGGCGGCCGCTGCCGGAATGGGACACCGACGCGCTACGCGCCCGGATCGGCGTGGTGCTCCAGGAGCACCACAAGTGGCCGTTCAGCGCGGCCACGAACATCGCCATGGGCGACCTGACCATCACCGCGGACCGCGACCGCATCGAGCGCGCCGCGTCGCTCGCCGCCGCACACCAGATGATTCTGGACCTGCCGCACGGCTACGACACTTTGCTCGACCGTACGTTCGCCGATGGTCAGGATCTGTCCGGTGGCCAGTGGCAGCGGATCACGGCCGCTCGCGGATTCATGCGGGACGGCGATCTGCTCATCATGGATGAGCCGTCCTCCGCGCTCGATCCCCGGGCCGAAGACCAGCTGTTCCAAGCCATTCGTTCCCGGAAGGGCTCCAAGACCACCATCCTGATCACGCACCGGCTCGCCAACGTCACCCACGCCGACCGGATCCTCGTCATGCACAACGGCGCTGTGACGGAAGTCGGCACCCACGACGAGCTGATGCGCGCGAACGGCCGTTACACCGAGCTGTTCACCTTGCAGTCCAAGGGCTACCAGAGTGGAGCGCAACGAGGCCTTCGCTAACCACGTCGGCGGGCCGGCCGGCCGGGAAGGTGACCACCGCGTCGATTCCCGTACCGTCGGCCGCCCGCAGCGCCACGTCGCCGCCGCCGGCGGCCGCGAGTTTTCGCACCAGCGACAGGCCCAGCCCGGTGCCGTCCTTGGCGGCGTCCGGCGCCCGCCAGAATGGATCCAGTGCCCGTTTCCGTTGCTCGGAGGGGAGTCCTGGCCCGGCGTCGACAACATGGAGTTCCACCATGTCGTCCGGTCCGGGCCGCCAGCTGATCGCGATGGTGCTGTCCGGCGGCGCCACCCGCAGCGCGTTGGACACCAGGTTGTCGATGATCTGCTCGACCGCACCCGCGACAGCGAGGACCTCAGCGGTCTCCGGGCCCGTCGCTTCCAGCCGTACCTGCTTCTCCGTCGCCAGCGGCGACCACACATAGATCCGGTCGGCGACGGCGTCGGCGAGCACGACGGATTCACGCGGCAACGCGCTCTGCTCGAAGCGGGCCATGGCCAGCAGTGTCTCCACCAGGTGCGCGAGGCGGTCGGTCTCGGTGATCGCCGCGTGCAGGTCCCGGTTGCCGGCCGGGCTGTCCGATTCGAGGTTCTCCAGGCGGAGCCGCAGCGCCGCGAGTGGCGTCTTGAGCTGGTGTGAGGCGTGCCCGACGAAGGACCGCTGCGATTCGAGCAGGTTGTGCACCCGTTCGGCGGTGGCGCGGAAGGTGGCGGCGAGGCGTTGGAGTTCGGGCGGCCCGGTCGTGGTCGGTGGCGGCAGCGCTCCGTCGGGCAGGCGCCGGCTGGCGAGTTCGAGGGCGCGTACCGGCTTGCTGATCCAGCGGGCCAGGGCCAGCGCGATCAGCGCCACCGCCGCCAGCACGGCCACGCCGGCGCCGACCAGCAGCAGCCAGAACTGCTCGATCCGCGACGTCAGCGGCCCTTTCGGCACGGTGACCCGGACCGCGCCCTGCGCGGCCATCCCCGGATTGATCGGCGCGGTCACGGACATGACGCCCACGGCGCCCGCTTCGGCGACGTGGGTGCTGATCCGGCCCTGACCGTGCAGCACAGTGCGGATGTCGGTCGCGGTGGCGAGGCTGCCGGGCGGGTGTTCGTCCGGGTGGGTACTGGCCAGCAGCTGCCCTCGGGCGTCCACGACGTCGACATCGCCGTCCAGGCGCTGGGCGGATTCGTGCGCGAGCAGGTCGATCTGCTCCCGCTGCCCGGTGCGCATGGCCGTGTCGATGAACGCGGCGAGGACCTCGGCGTCGTGTTCCAGCTGCGCGGAGGCGTGCTGGGTTTCGCTGCGGTGGTAGACGTACCCGAGCGGCACTTCAAGAGCGATCAAGATCAAGAGCGCGAAGGTGAGGTACGTGAGCAGCAGGCGCCGGGTCATGGCTGCTGGACGACGAGGCGGAGCCCGACGCCGCGACGGGTCTCGATCCAGGCCGGGTCGCCGAGCTTGCGCCGCAGGCTCGCCACGTGGAAGTCGAGGGTCTTGCCGCGGCCGAAGGAGTTCGGTTCCCAGACCGCCTCGAGGATGTCCCGGCGGGGCACCAGCGCGCCCGGATCGGCCGCGAGGACGACGAGCAGGTCGTACTCCTTCGGCGCGAGGCCGATGACGTCGTCGCGCAGCCGTGCCTCGCGGATGCGGCGATCGATGGTCAAGGCGCCCAGCCGCTGCAGGTGGTCCTCGGACCGCGGCGCCGCGACGGGCCGGGTGCGGCGGCCGACCGCGTGCATGCGGGCGACCAGCTCGCGGATGCTGAACGGCTTGGCCAGATAGTCGTCGGCGCCGAGCTCCAGACCGATGACGCGGTCCGCCTCGTCGCCGCGGGCGGTGAGCATGATGAGCGGGATGTCGTCGCTACGGCGCAGCCGCCGGCACACCTCGATGCCGTCGATGTCCGGCAGCCCGAGGTCGAGCAGGACCATCTCGGCGCGCGGCGCTGCGAGCGCCTCCGTTCCGGTGGCCACCCGGTTGACCGTCATCCCGTACCGGCTCAGCCCGGCGGTCAGTGGCTCGGCGATCGAGTCGTCGTCCTCGACTAGCAGAACTCTCATGCCACGATCCCCTGCTCTTGCCGGGCGGCGGGCACCGGGCAGCCGTGATCCGGCATCCCGGACGGGAAGGGATACGTACCGTCAGCGCGATTGGTTGAACCGGCGGGCAGAGAGCCGAATGCCAGGAGACGGCCAGGAATCAACCAGAACACCGCCAGGCATTCGCGTACGCCCATCCGCGGCGACCGGGAACGCGTACTGCACGACACGCGACCCACCAAGGAGTAACCAATGCGCAGAGCCGTCATCACCGCCGTCGTGGCAGTCGGACTAGCCCTCGCCGGGACAGCCGTTGCCAGCGCCAAGGACCGCGACGAGCGGCGCGTCGCCGTACCCGCGTCTGGTCGGCCGTCCTTCGACCTGGAGATCGACGCGGACCTCGACGCCCAATTCGGGCCGCGCCGCGTCAACGCCACCCAGGCCGCCGCCATCGTCGAGAACGCCTTCCCCGGCGCCCGCGTCACCGAGGCCGAACTCGACGAGGCCGGCGGCGCACCCATCTGGGAGATGAAGTTCGAGCGCTCCGGCCGGGAGGACGAGGTCGACGTCGACGCCACCACCGGAGCGATCCTGGCCGACGACTGAGACCTTCGAGGCTGGAATATGAGGTCAGCCGGGCGGGGGCGGAGCGGCCGGAGGGGGACCCGGCGGGTGCGGCAGGGCCGGGAAGCCGTCCCATGGGTGCGGTGCATGCGGGGGCGGTGCTGGCCAGGGTCCCGTCGGCGGGGTGAAGGAGGGCACTCGCCGCCATGGCCGGAAGTGCCGGTCGGATGGGCCCGTGAGCAGCAGGACCATGGTCGCGACACCGAGCAGCAGGGCGACCGCGGCCGTGGTCATGCCGGTCACCTGGAGGGCTATCGACCAGCCCTCGGTGTCGAGCCGTGCCAGTTCTTCCATCAGGGCCATCTCGCCCTCGCCCGTGAAGTCCTCCTCCACGAAGGCGCTGTCGTCCACGGAAGCGCCGTCCTCGACGAAAAAGTCATCGGATGGGCCGGCCAGCAGACCCATCATCAGGATGCCGCCGAACACGCTGCCGAACAGGCACCCCAGCAGTCCCAGAACCGGCGGCATGCCGAGCCCCACCAGACTGAGGATTCGGGCGACGTTGCTGCCCCGGCGCACCCACACCGCGGCGAGGCCCAACCAGACGGCCAGCACCGCGAGCGGCACGGCGACCGTCAGCGTGGTGGACAGGTTCATCGAACGCTCGAACGAGACGTCGCTCGCGCTCGCGCCGACCGCCCGCGCCGCTTTGTCGATCAAGGCGTCGTACCGGATCGCTCCCGCCACGACCGTCGCGATCATCACCAGTAACGTGCCGACGAGGGCGACCTGAAACGCGAACGCGACGGTGACCGTCGTCGGCCGTGGCGCAGCCGCTGGGCCCGCCGATTCCGTAGCTGTCTGGATCACTGGTGGCACGGTACGGCCCGCGCGGCTCGAAGCGGCAGAGCCGGACGGGTGCACCTGATCCCCTGACAGGACACCAGCTCAGCGACCACAGGGTCGAATTCCGGAGGCGGTGACCTGGTCTTATGCGTCTACGGGTTGGTCGCGGGACCAAACGGACTAGTGGCACCGCGACGCTCACCGACTGATCCGGCAGTCGGGACGCGCCGGACCGATCACGTCGACATCGTCCTGGACGACGCGGGGGTCCATCGACCGTTCAGACGGCAACCGCCACTGATCGACTGTTACGGATGAGCCGTCCGGCTGCGATGCTCTCGCGCATGTCCAGACACCGCAGGAACGGGTCGGCTCCCGGCGGACGGAGGTGGGCCACGCTGGCGGCCGCCCTCGTCGTGGCCGCGGGCCTGGTCCAGACGACCGATCTCCCCGCCCCGGCGGCCGCCGCGGTGCCCGCCGGCGGCATGGCCGCGGCGGACGTCAACACGATGTTCAGCGGCTACGGCGACGCGGGCAACCACTGGACCGGCGGCGACAACACCGCGTCGGTGGAGCTCCCGGACGGTCGGGTCGCGTGGCTCTTCTCCGACACGTTCCTGGGTACCGTCAACCCCGACGGCAGCCGGCCCGCCGGTACGCCGATGGTGAACAACACGATCGTCGTCCAGGAGGGAGCGAGCCTCGTCGACACCCGGCACGGTGGTACCGCCGCCGCCCCCACCGCCCTCGTCGTGCCCGGTCAGCCCGGTGAGTACTACTGGGTGGCCGACGGTGTGGTGGAGGGCGGGACGCTGAAGGTGCTCTACAACCGGCACCGCCGCAGCGGCACCGGCAACCTCGACTTCGTGCTCACCGGCACGGCGCTGGCCACCTTCACCCTGCCCGGTCTACACCTCGACTCGGTGGTCGACCTGCCGCTCAGCGACAAGGTGGCCTGGGGCTCCGAGGTGGTCTCCGACGGCGGATACACCTACGTGTACGGCTCGGAGAACGCGCCGGCCGGCATGCGGTTCGGCAAGGTGGCCCGGGTGGGCGCCGACGGGCTGGACGGGGCGTGGCAGTTCTGGACCGGCAGCGCCTGGTCGGCCACCGAGTCCGACGCCGGCCGGCTGCTCAGCGGCGTCGGCACCTCCTACGCGGTGCAGCGGGTCGGCGCCGAGTACGTGCTGGTCACCCAGGAGAACAACCTGCTCTTCGATGGACAGTACGTGGCCTACACGGCGTCCGCGCCGACCGGCCCGTTCTCCGGTCCGGTCCAGCTTTTCGGCGCGCCCGAGCAGCTGCCCGGCACCTCGATCATCACCTACGACGCCCGGCTCCACCCCGAGCTCGCCCGCTCCGGCAAGCTGCTGGTCTCGTACAACGTCAACAGCCTCCGGGACGCGGACAACCTCGCCGACGCGCGGCTGTACCGGCCGCGCTTCGTGGAGGTCGACTGGCCCCGGCCACGGCTCGACCCGGCCACCCTGCCGGCCGCACCGCAAGGGTTCACCGCGACGGTGGACTCCGCCGGCACCGCCCAATTGTCCTGGCAGCCCGTCGCCGGGGCCGCCCGGTACCGCGTCCACCAACGCGACCTGACCGCCGGCCAGACCCACTTCGCCCGGCTCTCCAGCACGCCGACCGGCACCTCGACCGAGGTGGCGATGCTGCGTGACGGCCACTCGTACCAATTCCGGGTCACCGCCGAGAACGCGGTCGGGGAGGGTCCAGCCTCGGCGACCGTGCAGGTCACCCCCCAGATCGGTCCGCCGCCCGCCCCCACCGGCCTGACCGCCACCGCCGACCAGGGCGGCCGCGTCACCGTCCGCTGGAGCCCGGTCTCGTCGGCCTGGAACTACGAGGTGTTCCGCCGGGACGTCACGGCCGGCGAGACATCGTTCACGTTCCTGACCCGACCGGCCGGGAGCGAGACCAGCCACCAGACCGTCGACCTGGAGCACAACCACGAGTACGAGTTTTACGTCACCGCCCACCACGGCGGCGGCGCCTCGCCGGCGTCGGCAACCGTCCGGGCCACCGCGACCTACGCGCCGCCGGGCGCGCCGCTCGGGCTGGCCGCGGCCACGAAGAGCGACGGGACGATCGGGCTGTCCTGGGCCGCGCCCGGCCCGGACGTCTGGTACCGGGTCTACCAGCGGGACGTCACGGCCGGCGAGACCCAGTTCACCCGACTGAGCCTGCCGGTGGCTCAGGGCACCGCCATGACCGCCGGCCTACTCGCCCACAACCATGAGTACGAGTTCAAGGTCTCCGCGACCAACCGGGGCGGCGAAGGGCCGGCCTCGGCCGTCGCGCGGGCCCGCGCGGTATACCCGGTGCCGGCGGCGCCGTCCGGGCTCACCGCGACGGCCGGCAGCGGGCAGGCGGTGCTGAAGTGGACCGCCAGCTCCACCCCGAACGTCTGGTACCAGGTCCACCAGCGCAACGTCACGACCGGTGAGCCACAATTCACCCAGCTGCCACTGCCCGTCACCGAGTGCTGCGCGATGACCGCCGGGTATCTGACCAACGGCCAGACCTACGAGTTCAAGGTGACCACCACCAGCCAGGGCGGCGAGTCGGCGGCCACCAGCACGATCCAGGTCACCCCGCGGGTTCCCCTGCCGGGAGCGGTGACCGGGTTGACCGCCACGGCCGACGCCGACGGCACGATCGGGCTGCGCTGGACCGCGCCGCCTGGCGACGGGCTCTGGTACGACATACACGTCCGGGACGTGACCAAGGGCGAGGCGGGCTTCACGAAGCTGCCGCTGCCGGTCACGACCTGCTGCACGTTCACGGCCGGCCTGCTAGTCCACAACCACGTTTACCAGTTCAAGGTCGCGGCCACGAACGGCGCCGGGGCCGGCCCGCTGTCGGCCGCCGTCCAGGAGACGTCGACGTACGCGCGGCCGGCGGCGCCGAAGAACCTGCGCGGCACCGCCGTCGGCAACGGTTCGGTGACACTCGACTGGGACGCGCCCGGACCCCACCTGCAGTACTGGATCTACTGGCGCAACGTGACGACCGGCGAGGCCAACTTCGTCAAGGGCGTCTTCCCGACGGAGCACACCACCGCCAACATCGGCATGCTCGCGCACGGCCACGTCTACGAGTTCAAGGTGACCGCCCAGAATCAGGGTGGCGAGGGCGTAGCGACCACCCCGATCCGGGTGACCTCGCTCGGCGGCGTGCCGCAGCCACCGGGCGGCCTGACCGCCACGGCCGGCAACGGCCAGGCCGTGCTCCGCTGGACGGCAAGCCCGACCGCCAACGTCACCTACGACGTGTACCAGCGGAACGAGAGCGCGGGCGGCTCCTGGCAGAAGCTGCCCATCTCGGTCCAGGGCACCTCCATGACCGCGGGGTTGCTGACCAACGGCAATACGTACCAGTTCAAGGTCGCGGCCAGGAACCCCTCGGGGTCCAGCGACACCACCAATCTGGCGTCCGCCCGCCCGATGCCGCCGCCGCCGGCGGCACCCACCGGGCTTACCGCGACCCCCGGCGACGGTCGGGTCGCACTGCGATGGAGCGGCGTCAGCGACGTCCACTACTGGGTCGAGCTGCGGTCCCGGGGCGGCGCCTGGCAGCGTCTGCGGTACCCGGTGACCACCTGCTGCGCCTTCGACGTCACGCTGTTGGAGAACGCGGTCACCTACGAGTTCCGGGTCCTCGCCAACAACATCACCGGTGACTCGGGATTCTCCGCCATCGCCAGCGCCCGGCCGATGCCCCCGTTCCCCGGGGCGCCCTCGGGCCTGACAGCGACTCCGGGTGACAGATCCGTCAGCCTGCGCTGGACCGGTAGCGGCACCCCGAACGTCCGATACTGGGTCTACCAGCGCGGTGTCACGACCGGCGGGGCCTGGCAGCGGCTGCCGATGCCATGGGATCTCTGCTGCTCCTTCAACGCCGGGGTACTGGCCAACGGGCACACCTACGAGTTCAAGGTCTCGGCGTTCAACGTCGCGGGCGAGTCGGCGACGACCAACGTGGCCACAGCGAAGCCGATGCCGCCGGCCCCGTACGCGCCGAGCGGGCTCTCGATCACGACCTGGTTGGCGCAGGGCGCCGCCTACAACGTGGTAACCCTGTCATGGCAGGCCCAGGACCGGGACGAGTGGTTCACGATCGAGGGGCGCAACGCCTCCCGTGGCGGGTCGTGGCGGGAGTGGTTCCGGTCGAGCCCGGGCAACAGCACCATGGAGCAGTTCGAGGACCTGTACGGCAACGACCGGTACGAGTTCCGGGTGACCGCTACGAATTTGTCCGGGAGCGCCACCTCCCACATGATCTCGGCGGTGCCGAAACCCCCGAAGCTGCAGGTGTATCACCAGCTCACCGGCATGAGCGCGGAGAGTTTCGAGGCATGGAACGCGGCGCGCAACAATCCGGGTGCGTACTGGGAGTACAACTTCAATTTCGACCAGGACGGCTGTTCCGTGCCGCAGTGGGGGCAGCGGTACCTCGAGTACTCCAACACCTTTTTCAACGTCCCGTGCCGCCGCCACGACTTCGGCTACCGGAACCACAAGCTGCCGCAGGGCTTCCCCGTTACGTACTTCATGGGGAACAAGAATTTCATCGATGGGGTGTTCCACTGGGACATGCAGAACGCGTGCCGTTCCGACCCGCGTGACCCGCAGCTGTGCCGGGACATCGCCTGGTTCTTCTACCAGGGGGTCAACAAGACCGGCGAGGGGGACGCGGCCTGGCGGAGCTGGGAGTAGGTCCGTCCGCGAGAGACCCGGCGCCGCGAATAGGCGAGCGCGAGGTCCTGGCCGGCGCCTGGCTGGCCAGGACCCCATCCCGAGCCGCCTGCCGGGAATCGAACCGTCGGGCTACGGGGAAGGGCTGTCGATCCTTGCCGGCCCTGCTACAGCCCACGAGGACGCCTCGGCCACCAGCACTTCATCGGCGAGGTTCAGCGTCGGCGGTTACTTTCGCGTCCGGGTGCGGACAGGAAGACGGTGGCCGCAGGACGTCGCGCCGCCTCAGGATCGACGACCGGCTCGTCAGCTGCGGCGGGTTCTGGTTCGTGTTCGCGCTGGTGTAAGTCGTCGGCCTTCTTCCGCATCTGCTGCAACGTGACGTGACTCTGTTCGCCGGTCAGGTCGACCTCGATACGGCAGAACGAATCACAGGGATATTCGACGACGAACATCGCCTGCTGGCCGGTGGTCACTGGATGCTACCGCCGGTGCGCAGGCACGCACCGCCACATCCGAGAAAGCTCTGCATGTGGTGATCGTAGCGGCGAGCGGGGTGATCGGTGCCGAGCCAGTGACTAATGACCTCAGATGCTTGTCGGGTCTGTGCACGCCTCCACGTCGGCTACCCGCTCCGCATCACTCACCCGCTGCGGCGTTGGATTCCGACGAAGGCGGTGCCGTGCCCACGACGCGGGCCGGATCCGGCCCGGTGATAACCGTCTTTTCTACAGCTTCAATAGGGATCGAACGCGTCCGGGGCGCTGCCATCCACAACGGAGGGTGATGGTTGGCTGTCTTTCGGGTCACGAGCCCGATTCATGTCTCCACCACACCTTGGGAGAGCTGTATGCGCACCACCATGAAGACTGTGCTGTCCGCGATGGCGGTCACCGCCGGGCTGGCAGCAGCCATCGCGCCGCCGACCGCCGCTGTGGCAGCGCCCGCCCCACAGGGCGGCTACGTTGCCACCATTCAGATGGTCACCGACGACACCGGGGTTCCCAACGGCGAGGTGTTCCGCGTGCAGCTCGTTGAGCGCCAGGACATCCGGGATGCGTTCGAGGTCCTCCGGGGACGCAGCAATGCCCACGTCAATGGCAAGATCGTGCGTACCCCGTCGCCGTACAACCCCGGCTACAACTGGCACCTCGATCCGAACGACGTCGACTTCGCACACATCAGTATCGAGCTGTGCGACGGTCAGCCGTCCTTCCTGAGCGAGGACTGGTGGGGTTCCGAGCGGTTCTGTCCCTGGCAGGGCAAGGTCGTGAAGATGGAGCGCGTGCGCCGCTGAGATAGCAGGATCCTGAACATGCGTTGGCCGGCCGGCTCCATCCGGTGCCGGCCGGTCAGCGGGCGTGCGTCGTACGCGGACGGTCAGTTGACCTTGCGGTCGTGGCCGGACCAGTACGGATCGCGGAGCTTGAATTTCTGGACCTTGCCGGTGGCGGTGCGGGGCAGCGCGTCGAGGAACTCCACCCGCTTCGGGCACTTGAAGCCCGCGAGGAGTTTCCGGCAGTGGGTGATGAGCTCCTGAGCGGTGAGTGGTGTGCCGTCGGTGACCACCAGCGCGGTGACCAGCTCACCCCACGTGTGATCGGGGATGCCGATCACCGCGGCTTCCCGGACCGCCGGGTGGGAGATCAGCGCGTCTTCGACCTCGATCGAGGACACGTTCTCGCCGCCGGTGATGATGACGTCCTTCTTGCGATCGGAGATCGTCAGGTATCCGTCGGTCATCGTGCCGCCGTCGCCGGTGTGGAACCAGTTTCCGGCTTGCGCCCGGGCGGTCTCCTCGGGGTCGTCCCAGTACCCGTCGAGATTGGTGTTGGACCGGGCCAGCACCTGGCCGGCGGCGTCGGTGCGGATCCGGGTGCCGAGCGCGGGTGCGCCGGCCCGGCCGAGGAGGCGTGCCTGTTCGTGCGGGTCGAGGTCGGTCCACTCGGCGCGCATGCGGTTGACCGTCAGCAGTGGCGCGGTCTCGGTCAGGCCGTAGATCTGGATGAACTCCCAGCCCAGATCGGCGCGGACCCGTTCGATGGTGCGGGTGGGTGGCGGGGCTCCGGCCACCACGATGCGTACCCGATCCCGGCCGGGGATCTCCCCGTCCCACTCCGCGGCGGCGTCGAGAACGGCAGTGACGACCGCGGGCGCGGCGCACAGGATGGTGACGCCGTGCCGGTCTATGCGACGCAGGATCTCGGCTCCATCGACCTTGCGCAGCACGATGTGCTGTCCGCCGAGGCCGGTCAGGGCGTACGGCATGCCCCAGCCGTTGGCGTGGAACATCGGCAAGGTGTGCAGCAGCACGTCATTGTCGGACAGGGTGGTGTGCAGGGCGAACGTCACGGCATTGATCCACAGGTTGCGGTGGGTCAGCTGGACGCCCTTGGGGCGTGCCGTGGTGCCGGAGGTGTAGTTCAGCGTGGCGGTGGCCGACTCGTCACCCGCCCACGGTGCCGGGTCAGCCGTGCCGCCGAAGATCTCGTCGTCGCCGAGCACGAACACGTGCTTTGCCGTGACCGTGTCACACAGGCGTTTCAACTCGGGATCGACGAGCAGGACCTCGGCACCTGAGTGTTCCACGATGTACTTGACCTCGGCGACCGACAGCCGGAAGTTGACCGGCACCAGGACGCGGCCCCAGCCGGAGACACCGAAGAACGACACGAGCAGGCGAGCCGCGTTGTGGGACACGATCGCGACGCGGCCGCCCCTCGGCACGCCCAGTGCGTCGAGGCTGGCCGCCTCGGCCCTGGCCAGCCTGGCCACGTCGCGGTAGGTCAGCGATCCCCACGACGGGGCAGGCTGGTCGGGCTCGTCGACGATCGCGACGCGGTCGGCGTAGACCTCTTCGGCCCGGTCCAGAAAGTCGCGTACACCAAGATCGAAGAACACGTGACAGTCCCTTCGCTCGACGAATCACACCTTGCTACGTCGACCGGTTCGCCCACAAGTCAGAGGAAGGGACGCGTGCCCGTTTTTACTCGTCCGCCACCTTGAGCACGAGCTTGCCCGTGTTCTCGCCGTGGAACAGCCGCAGCAGGGTCTCGGGGAAGGCCTTCACGCCGCCTTCCACCACGTCCTCCAGCGACCGGAGTTTCCCGGCCGCCAGCCAGCCGGACATCTCGGCGGCGGCCTCGGCGTAGCGGTCGGCGTAGTCGAAGACCACCATGCCGGTCATGGAGGCCCGGTTGATCAGCAGCGACATGTAGTTGGCCGGGCCCTTGACCGGTTCCGTCGCGTTGTACTGCGAGATCGCGCCGCAGATGACGATGCGGGCGCCCCGGGCCAGCCGGGTCAAGACCGCGTCGAGGATGTCGCCGCCGACGTTGTCGAAGTAGACGTCGACGCCGTCGGGTGCCGCCTCGCGCAGCGCGGTGCGTACGTCGGAGGACTTGTAGTCGATGCAGGCGTCGAAGCCGAATTCCTCCACGACCAGGCGGCACTTGCGCTCGCCGCCGGCGATGCCGATCACCCGGCAGCCCTTGAGCTTGGCGATCTGGCCGACCACGCTGCCGACGGCTCCGGCCGCGCCGGACACCACGACGGTCTGCCCGGGCTGGGGGAGGCCGATATCGAGCAGGCCGAAGTAGGCGGTCATGCCCGGCATGCCCAGCACGCCGAGGTAAACCGGAAGGGGCGCCAGCGCCGGGTCGACCTTGGTCAGGCCCCGGCCGTCCGACAGGGAGTACTCCTGGACGCCGAGGGCGCCCGACACGTGGTCGCCGACGGCGAAGCTCCGGTGGCGGGAGGCGACGACACGGCCCACGCCGCCGGCGCGCATGACCTCGCCGATCCCGACCGGGGGGATGTAGGACTTGGCGTCGTTCATCCAGCCGCGCATGGCCGGGTCCAGGGACAGGTAGGTCGTCTGGACCAGCAGTTCGCCCTCGCCCGGCTCGGCGGCCGGTTCCTCGACGTACTCCCAGTCGGTGGGCTTCGGCAACCCGACGGGGCGGGCTGCCAGCCGGTACTGACTGTTGATGCGACTCATCTGGACGGCTCCTCGGTCGTGGACGGTTCTATGCGTACGGCGGCGGATCGCGCGGACATCTTGCGGGCGCGGCGGATGATGCGGCGGCACCGCAGCTCGAGGACCACGACGGCGATCCCGAAGAGCCGGAACTGCTTGTTCGTGGTCTGCTTGCTGAGATAACGCTGGTAGACCTGCTGGGCGATGACAGCGACCCGGAACAGGCCGAATACCTGATACCAGGCCCATTCGGCGCGGGTGACGGTGGCGCCGGTCCGGGCGCAGTAGTAGGCGATGACCTGCTCCCGGGTCATCATTCCGGGCAGGTGCGTGGGCTGGCGGCGGAAGAGCCGCAGCAGCGGCCCGTCGTCGGGCTGGATCCAGTACCCCAGCGAGTTGGCGAGGTCGACCAGGGGATCGCCGACGGTGGCGAGCTCCCAGTCGAGCAGGCCGATCGGGCGGGTCGGATCGGCGGGGTCGAGCACCACGTTGTCGAACCGGAAGTCGTTGTGGACGAGCGTGTGCGGCCGGTCCTCCGGCTGATGCTCGTCCAGCCAGCGCATCACCGCCTCGAAGCTGCCGACATTGCGGGTCCGGGCCCTGCGATAGCGCTCGGACCAGCCGGCAACCTGCCGGGCGACGTAACCGTCGCCCTTGCCGAGATCGCCGAGGCCGGTGGCGGCGACGTCCACCGAGTGCAGATCGGCCAGCAGGTCGATGACGTTGCGGCACAGTGCGGCGGTCTGCTCACGATCCAGGTGTACGCCGGCGGGAAGCTCCTTGCGGGGGATGGGACCGTCGAGCCGCCGCATGACGTAGAACGGGGTGCCGATGACCGAGGTGTCCTCGCACAGGGCGACGGTGGCCGGGACGTACGGAAGGTGTCGGGTCAGCTGGGTCTGGATCCGGTGCTCGCGGGCCATGTCGTGCGCGCCCTTGACGTGGTTGCCCTTCGGTGGCCGGCGCAGGATGAGGTCGCCGCCGGGGTAGCGCAGCAGGTAGGTCAGGTTCGACACGCCTCCGGAGAACTGGCGCACCTCGGGAACCGTGGCGAGGTCGATCCCGGCGGCGGTGGCGTTCGTGGCCAGCCAGGCGGCCATGGCGCGGGTGTCGAAGGCGTCCTCCGCGCGAACCTCCCGGTCGCTCATGTGAGCTTCCGGACGATCCCCAGGGGCAGCACCTTCATGGCGACGCCCAGGGGCACCCAGGGCCACCGGGGAACGTACGCCTTGACGCGCCGCTTCTCGATGGCGCGGACCATGGCGCGCACCCCGGTCTCGGTGTCGACCATGAAGCGGGTCTTCTGCTCGACGTGGGCGTTCATCTCCGAGCGGATGTAGCCCGGGTAGATCACCGACACGTCGAGGCCCTTGACGCGCTCCGAGCGCAGGCCCTCGGCGATCGCCGCCACGCCCGCCTTTGTCGCGGCGTAGGTGGTCATCGAGCGGCGCATGCCGCGCAGCGCCGACATCGAGGAGATGAGGACGAGGTGGCCGCGCCCCTGCTCGCGGAAGATCTCCAGGGCGGCCTCGCATTGCGACAGGGCGCCGACGAAGTTGGTCATCGCCGTGGCGAGGTTCGCGTCGGGCCGGCCGGTGCCGAGCGCGGCGCCCTTGCCGAGGCCGGCGTTGACGATCACGCGGTCCAGTTTGCCGAACGTGGCGGCGAAGGTGTGGAAGACCTTGGTGACCGCCTCGGCGTCGGTGACGTCCAGGGCGGCAGTCTCCACCCGCCGTCCGGTCTCGGCGCGGATCCGCTCGGCGAGCCCGTCGAGCCGGTCCGTGCGTCGCGCGCACAGCGCCAGGTCGTAGCCGAGAGCGGCGAACTGGCGGGCCATCTCCGCGCCGAGGCCGGCGCTCGCGCCGGTGATCAGGACGACGCCGCCGGTCACGACGTCTCCTGAACGGCGGCGTCCTCGCTGAGCTCGATCTCGCGGATCCGGGCGCCGGCGGCGATCATCCGACGGTCGTAGAGCGGACGCGCCAGCCGCTTGGTCCAGAACGCGATGCGGGACGGCCGGTCCGGCAGGACGAGGAAGCGTCCGGCGTCGACACCGCGCAGGACCCGGGCGGCCATCTCGGTGGCGTCGAGCGGCGCGCGGGCGATCAGCCGGGTGGCGATCCGCTCCATGAGCGGATCGTCGCCGCCGAGGGAGGCGGCCAGATTGGTACGGAAGAACGACGGGCACACGACACTGACGTCGACGCCCCAGGGCCGCAGCTCGTGGCGGAGGCCTTCCGACAGCGCGACGACGGCCGCCTTGCTGGCGTCGTACGAACTCATCGCGGCCGGATGGGTGAGCCCGGCGATCGACGCGACGTTGACGATGTGGCCGCGCTTTTGCGCCTTGAACCTTGGAGCGAAGGTGCGGCAGCCGTTCACCGTTCCGAGGACGTTGATCTCGAGTACCCGTCGCCAGTGCGCGTCGTCGAGCCGGTCGATCCGCCCGCCGGCGGCGATGCCGGCATTGTTGACGAGCAGGTCCAGACCGCCGAGATCCCGCTCGACCCGGTCCAGGGCGGCCGCCCAGTCGTCGCCGGAGGTGATGTTCAGGCGCTGGTAGAGCGCGCCCGCGGGCACTTCCCGCTCCGGCGCGAGGTCGGTGACGAGCACCCGGTCCCCGCGGGCGGTGAGCCGCTCGGCGAGGGCCCGGCCCAGGCCGGAGGCGCCGCCGGTGACCAGGACGCGACGCCCGCTCATCGGGCCGCTCCGTGCTTGGCGAGCTCCACGCGGGCGACGACGCCCTTGTGCACCTCGTCCGGGCCGTCGGCCAGGCGCACCGCCCGGGCCGCGGTCCACGCGCCGGCCAGGGGGAGGTCACTGGAGAGCCCGACGCCGCCGTGGAGCTGCATGGCGAAGTCGATGACCTGCTGTGCCACGTTCGGCGCGGCGACCTTGATGGCGCTGACCTCGCTGAACGCGCCGGTGGGGCCGTACCTGTCGAGTTTCCAGGCGGCGTGCAGGATCAGCAGCCGGGCGGAGTCGATGGCGATGCGGGCCTCCGCGACGCGTTCGCGGTTGCCGCCGAGGTCGACCAGCGGCTTGCCGAAGGCTTGGCGCGACAGGCCGCGCTCGCACGCCAGGTGCAGCGCCCGCTCGGCCAGGCCGATCATGCGCATCGCGTGGTGGACCCGGCCGGGCCCGAGCCGGCCCTGCGCGAGCTCGAACGCCCGGCCGGGACCGGCGATGACATGGCTGGCGGGCACGCGTACGTCGGTGAACGACACCTCGCCGTGGCCGAACGGCTCGTCGAGGAACCCCATGGTGTCGAGCATCCGCTCGACCTTCACGCCGGGGGTGTCGAGGGGAACGAGCACCATCGAGTGCCGGGCGTGCTTGGGGGCGTCCGGGGCGCTGAGACCCATGACGATCAGGACGTCGCAGTCCGGGTGGCCGATGCCGGTCGTCCACCACTTGGTGCCGTCGAGCACCACCTCGTCGCCGTCGACCACGGCGGTCAGCTGCATGTTGGTGGCGTCCGAGGACGCCACCGCGGGCTCGGTCATCGCGAACGCCGACCGGATCCGCCCGTCGAGCAGGGGATCGAGCCACCGCTCGCGCTGCTCCGGCGAGCCGTAGCGCAGCAGCAGCTCGGCGTTGCCGGTGTCCGGCGCGTTGCAGTTGAACACGTAGGGGGCCAGGAACGACCAGCCCGTCGCCTCGGCGACCGGCGCATAGTCCACATTGGTCAGGCCCGCGCCGCCGCGGGTACCGAACCGCTCGGCGTACGGGCCCTCGTGGCCCGCCGGCAGGAACAGGTTCCACAGCCCCTGGGCGCGGGCCTTGCGCTGCAATTCGCGGACGTCGTCGGACACGCGCCACAGGTCGGCTCCGCCGCCGTGCCGGCGCGCCTCGCTCGCCCGGGCGTGCAGGTGGCGCTCGACCGGGGCGATCTCGGCCTCGACGAAGGCGCGGACGGCCTCCGTCAGTTCGGCGGCGCGGGGAGACGGACTGAAATCCATGCCCTCAGCGTAGGCGGCGGCCCGGCGAAAAATTGATCGTACGCGACAAGAATTTGATCCTGCACGACAGGTCAGTCGCGGCTCCGAGCCTCACGCCGCAGCTGCGAGGGCGTACGTCCCCACCATCTCTTCGCACACCGGGTCAGCACCGCCTGCTCGGCGAAACCCACCAGGTTGCTCACCTGCGCGAAGGGCATGGTCGTGGTGGTGAGGTAGGAGCGCGCCCGTGACCTTCGCACCGAGTCGAGGACCGAGCCGAACGACGTGCCCTCCGCGGCGAGCTGCCGCTGAAGCGTCCGGGGATGCACGGACAACACGCTGGCGACGTCGACAAGCTCCGTCGACCCGGTGCCCAGCGACTGATCGAGCACCGCGCGCACCCGCGAAGTCACGGCCTTCCCCGCCTCGGGCGACTGCCGCGACAGGAAAGCCAATGCCAGGCCTCGTACGGTCGCGTCGACACCGTCCAGCGTGCGCGACAGCAGGCTGGACGGCAGCCGGAGCACCGCCGCGGAACGACCGAAGCGCACGCGCGCGCCGAACGCCTCCTCGTACCGCTGCCGGGGCGCGATCGGATCGTGCGGCAGGTCGACCGACTTGAGGCCGTACCGGCCGCCGGCGAGGAACATCACCGTACGGTGCAGGAACAGCACCGTCATGTCCGTCGCCTGCGGCAGTGGCCGTACCCCCGGGAACGCGTAGCGGACGGCGATCACACCGCGGGCCCCCTCCGGGTCCTCGGCCACCGAGACGTTCTGGTCGCGGGCGTGCACGAACATGTATCGCGACGTGCACTCCAGGGCGTCGGCCACCGACGGCGAATGCTGCATCGCGACCGCCAGCGGTCCGAGCAGGCTCATGTCCTGGGCCTGGCCCACCCGCAGCCCGAGATCGGGACAGCCGAGGTCGGCCGCCGCCACCTCGAGCACCGCCGCCAGCTTCGAGTCCTCGACCAGCAGCTCGTCGGTGTCCAGCGCCTCCACCGGCAGCCCCACCCGCCGCGCACAGCCGACGGCGTCACCGCCGAGGGACTCGACGACCTGACGGAACTTCTGCAAACCGGCGGAGCGGACCAGAGACACCCCTACAGGCTATGTGCCGCTGGCGGCCAGCAGTTCCACGAGCAGGGCGAGATGGGGTGCCGCGAGGCCGCGGCGGGTCGTGACCGCGGCGACGTGACGGACCGGCCGGTACGGACCAAGCTCGACGACCTCCTGCTCAGGGGACTCCTCCAGGGCCACGCGCGGAATCAACGAGACGCCGACTCCGGCCCGTACCAGGGCCTGGGCGAAGAAGTAGTCGGTGGTGCTGGCCGCGATGTCCAGCTCGATGCCGACCCGGGCGGCATGCCGCCGCAGCTGGCTCTCGGTCTTCAGGCACCCCAGCACCCACCGCTGGTCGACCAATTCGGCCAGGTCGAGCCTCGCGCGTGCGGCCAGGGGGTGCGAGCGCGGCAGGACGGCGTACATCGGGTCATCGGGCAGTGGGGTCCACACCAGCCGGCGCTGTTCGCCGGGGGTGAGTGGTTGCGGTTCGTCAAAGGAGTACGCCAGCGCCAGGTCGACGGCACCCTGCCGCAGCAGCGGCAGGCTGTCCTCCGGTTCCCGCTGCAGCACGGTGAGTTCCAGCGCGGGGTGCACGGCGAGCAACCTGGTCAGGGCGGCCGGCAGCAACGCCCGCCCGCCGCTGCCGAACGTGGCGATGCGCAGCGGGGTACGCCCGCCGACGAGCCGGTCGATGCGCTGGCGGGTGGTGGTCAGCTCGGCGGTGACCGCCTCGGCGGCCTCCACCAGCAGGCGGCCGGCGTCGGTCAGCGTCACACCCCGACTGGTGCGGATCACCACGGTGGCGCCCACGCTGCGTTCCAACGCCGCGACCTGCTGCGAGACCGCCGAGGGGGTGATTCGCAGGGCGGCCGCGGCCCGGCTGAAGCTGCCCTGCAGGGCGACCTGGTGCAGCACGCGCAGCCGCGAGGTATCGATCATCAGCGGTAACCTCTCCTTAATAGCGGGTAAGTAGATCATTACTTCCGCTACCAGCCGGATGGCGGCAGGCTCGGGCCCGTGAAGGTTTTGATCATCGGGGGTAGCCGATACTTCGGACGTCGGCTGGTTCAGCTCATGCACACGGCCGGCGACCAGGTCACCGTGTTGAACCGGGGTTCGAGCGCGCCCCCTGAGGGGGTGCGCCACCTGGTCGCGGACCGCGACGATGGGGCGGCGCTGGGCGCGGCGCTCGCGGGCCGGGAGTTCGACGTGGTGGTCGACCAGGTCTGTTACACACCACGGCAGGCGGAGACCACGCGTCGGGCCGTCGTCGGGCGGGTCGGCCGGTACGTACTGACCTCCACGGTCGAGGTGTACTTTCCGCTCGTCGGCGGCTTTCCGCTCGTCGGCGACGACGGTGGCGAGGCGCCGCTCAGGGAGGAACTGCGCGATCCAGCCGCCTGGCCCATCCACATGGACGTCGGCACCTGGGACTACGGGGAGGGGAAACGGCAGGCGGAGGCGGTGTTCAGCCGGGAGTCCGAACTCGATTTCGTCTCCGTACGCTGCGCCCATGTGCTCGGCGGCGGCACGGCCGACTTCACCGGACGGCTGGCGCACTACGTGTCCCGGATCCGCGGCGGGGAACCGGTGGCGGTCCACCCCCGGCCCGCGCCCGCCTCGTTCATCCGTGACGTCGAGGTGGCTGAAGTGCTGTCCTGGGCCGCCGGCGCGACGGTGACCGGCCCGGTCAACGCCGCCTCCGCCGGTGCGTGGGACGTGATCGCCCTGTGCGAGGCGATCGGTGAGCGACTCGGGCGGACACCCCGCTACCGCGCCGTCACCGAAGACATCACCTCGCCCTTTTCGTTCTCGAGTTCCCGGCCGATGGACACCAGCCGGGCCGCA
The DNA here is from genome assembly GCF_040682215.1 of Actinoplanes sp. NPDC051346. Lineage (NCBI taxonomy): Bacteria > Bacillati > Actinomycetota > Actinomycetes > Micromonosporales > Micromonosporaceae > Actinoplanes > Actinoplanes sp. NPDC051346. Next base: position 241,514 of record NZ_JBFBAJ010000006.1, read on the forward strand.
CGGCACGGGTTCGACTTCAGCAGCATGGCGCAATGGCTGCCCGACGTGATCGACGAGGCGGCCTGAGATGCGGACCCGACAGCTGGGCCGGTGGCAGGTGGGCTCGGTAGGGCTGGGTGCGATGCCGCTGTCCATCGAGGGTCGACCCGACGAAGCGCGGTCCGTGGCCACGCTGCGAGCCGCCGTCGACGCCGGGGTGACCCTGATCGACACCGCCGACTCCTACCATTGGCACGCCGACGAGGTGGGCCACAACGAACGGCTGATCGCGAAGGCGTTGGCCGGGGCGAACGGCGTACTCGTCGCGAGCAAGGGCGGACGCGGCCGACCCGGCGACGGTTCGTGGACCGTGGACGGCCGGCCCGAGCACCTGGTACGCGCCTGCGAGGCGTCGCTGCGTCGGCTGGGCACCGACCGCCTCGGGTTGTACCAACTCCACAAGCCGGACCCGGCGGTGCCGTGGGCCGACTCCGTCGGAGCGCTGCGCACACTGCTCGACGCCGGCAAGATCGAGGCTGCCGGCATCTCGAACGTGACATGCGAGCAGGTTCTCCAGGCCCGCGACATCCTGGGACCAGGCCTCGTCTCCGTGCAGAACCGCTTCTCGCCCGCCGTACGCGAGCACGCACCTGTTTTGGCCCTGTGCGAGCGGCTCGGGCTGGCGTTCCTGCCGTGGAGCCCCCTGGGCGGCCTGTCCCGCAGCGCATTGGACGGTCCACCCGGGCGGGAGGAGGATCCGGTCGCCACCCCGTACGTCGCGGTGGCTCGGGCCCGTGGGATTAGCCCCCAGCGGGTAGCACTGGCCTGGCTGTTGGCGTTGTCGCCGGTGCTCGTACCGATCCCGGGAGCGAGCCGACCGGAAACGATCCGTGACTCGGCCGCCGCGATGGAGCTGATCCTGGAGGCGAACGAGCTGAAACAGCTGGTCTAGGTTTCTGTCGCCTCCTCCTCGAGGTAGTACTCGGCCCACCACAGTGCTTGCTGGTCGACGGAGAACTCTTCGAAGTCGCCGGCGGCTTCGCATTCGGTGAGATAGCGCAGCGCGTCGGTGGCTGCCTGCGAGCCGTCGACGGCCAGGTGGCGTTTGGCGGCGTCCAGGCCGGCGCCGCAGAGTAGTTGGACGTCGAGTGCGCAGTGGGCGTCCCAGCTGGATTCCTTGGCCTGCCAGATGGCCAGTACGTCGTCGAGGTTGCCGGCGTTGAACAGCTGGACGCAGCACAGCTTCATCAGCTCGGTGTTTTGCTCGTCCTGGATGAGCTGGGCTTGGGCGCGCAGGATGTCTCGTATCTCGTGCAGGTCGGCGGCGGACGGGCGCAGGCCGTAGCGGTGAAGGCTTTCATCCTCGTCCATGAGTACTCCCTTGACAGTGCGACCCTGTGGGTCGGCTGGCTTTCAGGTTACGGATCGGCTCGTTCGGCGTTCGACAGGGACCGCAGCGGTGGCGGGCCGGGGGCTCGCGCCACGGAGCCGGCTGATGGTGGCCGGAGCCAGCGGGGCGGCCAATGGGCTGACGTCGACAGGCAAGGTGGTCATCGCCGGGCGCGTGACGCGGACACCACGGTCCAGATGACGTCGATGACGAAGACCATGACCCAGATCCGCCCGGCGCCGTAGGCCACGTCCACCAGAGCGTTCGACGGCTCGTCCCGAGCGCCGCTGAGCGGGTCGACGCTGCCGGTCGTCAGGTCGCGCAGCCAGGACAGGTCGAGCAGGGCGAGGACAACCTGGACGCCGAGGAACAGGACGGTATGCTCGCCCAGCTTGCGCAAGCGCGGGTGGGGCGGCCCGGTCCGCTTCTCGTGTGGCTTGTCGCCGGTCTGGGCCCGCGCGCCGAGTGGTGGCGCTTCGCTGGACCGAGGCGACGCCGGCGTGCCTTCCGGCCCGGGCGGGACGGGATTGCCCAGCGTCGGCAGCGGCGACGACGTCACGGCAACCTCTGGCGCGGCCGACGTCACCGGGATGTCGGCGACGCCTACCGCGCGCACCGACCACGGCACCAGGAAGGCGCCCAACGAGATCACGGCGGCCAAGGCGAGGCAGGCCACCGTCCACGAGCCCGCGTCATAGAGCACGCCGGCCGCGAGAGAACCCGTCATTGCGCCCAGCAGCGCGGCCGCCTCGTACACGCCCATGCCGCGCCCTACCTGAGCGCCGGAGGCCTCGGCGATAACCGCTTGCTGGATGGGGATCACCGCTGCCCATGCCGCCGCGCTGAGGACCCACAGCGCCGCGATCACCCACGGATTCGGCGCCCAGGCCAAGCTTGCCGCGAAGGCCGCGCTGAACAACGACGCGGTCGCCAGCACCCGGGTGCGACCGAAGCGAAGCACGAAGCGGTGCAGACGTTCGGGCAACAGGCCCATCACGATGGCACCAGGCAGGAACACGTACGCGATCTGCACGATCTCCAAGTCGAAGCGGTGTTGCAGATGCAGCAACAGCAGTAGACCGACCGCCGCCTCGGCCGCCATGGTGATCGCCACCGTGACCAACATCGGCCGCAGCCGGCGTACGGTCCCGCCGGCGACGGCCGGGCCCGGTGGAACGATTCGGGCCGGGGCGGTCAGTAGCAACACCGCGGCGACGACACACGCCGCCGCGCAGGCCAGGAACACGCTCCGGAAGTCGGCGAGGCCGAACAGTGACAGGCCAGCGGCGAACGCCACCCACGCCCCGGTCTCCTCGGCGGCCGTGAGTCGCGGATACACCGCGGTGTCCTCGGCCAGCCGCTCGCCGATGACCGCGCGGACAGTCACCCATAGCAACGCGCCACCGACGCCGCCCAAGGCCGCGGACAGGTACGCGACGGGCAGTCCCGGCGCCAGCGCGTAACCGACGCAGGACAGCGCGTACAGCACCGCCCCGGCGGCCGCGACCAGGCGGCGGTCGCGGGTATCCGCGAGCACGCCCGCGACCGGGCGGGCCGCCACGGACACGGCCAGTTCCGCGGCGACGAGGATGCCTACCTGGGTCGCGCTGGCGCCGAGCGCCGCGCCGGCCCACAGTGGCAGAATGAAGTCGAGCAGCTCACGCGGCCCGTTCGCCAGACCTGCGGACAGCAGCGTCCGCGTCTCCCGCAGCCGAGCGTGTGAGGCGCCGTCCCGACGATCCTGACCGTTCTCGTGCACCCCGTGCCCCCGACATCCCTCGAGTTCTTGTGCTGTCGCCGGCACCACCGTACGTAGAACTTGATCAAGTTGCGGTAACGCCAGCACGCCTTGCTCGGGAACACCGGCCACAGAGGACGGCTGCCTTCCGCTGCAGCTACGCCGTTCAGGACGGGTACGTGTTGCCGGGCGTCGTGGCGATCAGCACCTGCGCCACGGGTTTCCAACCGAGCGCCGTGTACAGGCGTTGGCCGGCCTCGCTCGCGATGAGGATGCCGCGGTCGGCGCCCTCGTTGATCGCGGATCGGGCCAGTGCGCTCATGATGGCGCTGGCCAGGCCCTTGCGGCGATGTACCGGCAGGGTTTCGATCCGGTCGGCGATGGCATCCGTGCCGGCCAGTCCCATCGTCCCGCGGGCACCGACCTCTCCCGACTCGTGTCGTGCCGTGGCTGTGATCACGGATGCGCCGTGCCGCGAGTCGACCTGGGTCACGACCCGGTACGCGTTGGCAGGCGTGGTCTCCGGATGACCGAAAAGATCAATGGTCATCAACAGCTCGGAGTCCTTGAGGACTGTCAGGCCGGCGACCGCGAGAGTCGAGGCGGCCGTCGCCGGGTCGGTGGTGGGCACGGTCAGCCATGTCACGGCGTGCTCGCCGGTGACTCGTTCGGCAAGTCTGGTCAGCGACGTCGGGTCCTGGTCGGCGTCGAGCGCGACGTACTCGACTTCACGACCGGGCTGCCCGCAGTGCGACCGCAACCCGCCATCGACGTCTTCTGCGGCGCGAAGCGCGCGGGCCACACTCCAGCCACGTTGCCAACGCAGGATGAGATCTCGCAGGTCGTTCACGCAGTGAGTAGATCACTCGCAGTCAATTGGGGAGGGGAAGGGTCGCGTGGCCGCGGAAACCGGATGGCGGAGTCGGCGGAGGGCGGTCAGCGCAGGTGCCGCTCCATACAGACGGAGAGTTCGGAGCCGATGTAGCTGCCGAACAGCGGGATGTCTTGGTAGCCCTCACGCCGGTAGAACCGTTGTGCTTCCGGCTGGGCCGTGCCGGTTTCCAGGCGCAGCGTGGACCATCCCCGTTCGAGGGCCGTCGTCTCCAGGGTCTGCAGCAACCGCGTGGCGACGCCGGTGCCCCGTGCGGGCGGTGTCACGTACATTCGCTTGATCTCTGCGGAGGCCGCGTCGAGCGGGCGGAGCGCGCCGCAGCCGACTGCCTCGCCGTCAGCGCCTACGGCGACGACGAAGACAGCGATGTCGTCGTCGGTCGGCGCGGGGCCTGGTTCGTGGTCGGTGGTGCCGTAGCGGGCGTCGAGTTCCGCTCGCTGCCGGGCCCGTAGCGCCGCGCCGGCCGGGTCGTCCCACGGCCGGGCCTCGATCGTCCATCCTGCCGGATCCCGCATGCCTTCTCCGATTCCTCGAGCGGTCCACGCCGCGCGGCTCCGTAACGGGCGTTACGGTAACATCCGTTACGAGCGAGGGTGCGGCTGCGGAGTGGGGGACGGATGTCGAGAACGGCCGACGTGTCGGCGCAGGAGGCGCGACTGTCTCAGGCGGTGTGGGACGTGTTGGCCCACGAAGGGTTGCAGCGGCTGACGATCCGCGCCGTCGCCGCCGCCGCGGGGTGCACCACCGGGTTGGTGATGCACCGGTTTCCGAACCGGCGGGCCTTGCTCCGACATGCCCGTGAACTGCTGCACCAGCGGACCCTTGCCCGGGTCGAAGCGATCGAGGCCGAGGCGGCGACGCCCCGGGCAGCGCTGCGCGCCGTGCTTCACCAGGGCCTGGCGACCGACGATGAGGCGATCGCCGAGAGCACTGTGTGGATGGGCTTCCTGGCCGCCGCCGTGGGCGACGAGGAACTCCTGGCTCTGCACCGTGCCAACAACCGTGCGTGGCGCAAGCGGATCACCCGGCTCGTCCGGGCATCTGCGCCCGACTGGTCCGTTGGGCGCGCGGCGACGGCGACATTCGCGCTGATCTCCATGGTTGAGGGTGCGGCGACCTTGGCGTCGGCCGACCCGGACACCTATTCGACCGCCGCCCAGACGGTCATGCTCGATGCCGCGCTCGAGGCCCTCGGGCTGGTCTGAACCGAGCGGGCGCCGAGCGGCACGGGCCGCCGCTGCCGCGGCGACACCGCCCGGGCAGGTGATCCCGGCATCCAACGCCCGCAGCCGCTACCGCGCGGCGAAGCGGCTGCGGTACTGCGACGGTGACAGGCCGGTGTGGCGGCGCAGCAGCGCCCGTAGGTTGGTGGCCGTGCCGAGTCCGCAGCTGCGGGCGACGACGTCGAGGCGGGGTTCGCCGCGTTCGATCAGCCGGCAGGCCATCGTGACCCGTTCGCCGGTCAGCCAGGCCAGCGGGGTGGTGCCGAGCTGGGTGCGGAACCGGCGGTGCAGGGTGGCCCGGCTCACCGCGGCGTGCGCGGCGAGGTCGGCGACGGACAGCGGCCGATCGAGCCTCGCCTGGGCCCAGGCGAGGACCGGCGCGAGCGACTCGTCCGGCACGTCGGGGATCGGCCGCTCCACGAATTGTCGCTGTCCGCCGTCGCGGTGCGCGGCGAAGACCAGCCGTCGACTCACGGCGTTGGCGATGTCGGCGCCGTGGTCCCGGCGGACGATGTGCAGCCCGAGGTCGAGCGCCGCGGCGCTGCCGGCGGCGGTGAGGATGTCGCCGTCGTCGACGAAGAGCACGTCGGCTTCGAGACGTACGGATGGGAAGCGGGTTCGGAATTCTTTCGCCCACTGCCAGTGGGCGGTGGCTCGGCGGCCGTCCAGGATGCCCGCCTCGGCCAGGGTGAAGGCGCCGCTGCAGAAGCCCACCAGGCGCGCGCCACGGCGGTGCGCCCGGCGGATCGCCGTGAGCAGCGCCGGGCGGCGGGGCACCTCGACGTCGGGCCGGTTGGGCACGATCAGCGTGTCGGCCGAGTCGACCAGGTCGAGGTCGCCGACTCCGGTGAGGGTGAAGAACCCGTCGCGCATCAGCGTGCGCGGCTCGGGGGAGCAGAGCCGGAAGTCGTAGAGGTCGCGGCCGATCTCCGGGCGGCGCAGTCCGAAGATCTCGGTGGCGCAGCCGAGCTCGAACGGGTTGGAGTTGTCGTCGACGACGACCACCACCCGGTGCGGAGCCGTCTGCGACGATCCTTGCGTCATTGGCCATTTCTAGCACTCACGCCGCCGTGCCACCGCGGCGACGATGGTGGCATGCCCACTGAACCGATCTCCCTCGCCGCGGCGCTGGCCTCCTTCGACACGCTGTGGAGTCCGCGGGTCGTCACCCGCGTCAACGACTACGACGTACGCATCGCCAAGGTCCGCGGCGAACACCTGTGGCACACCCACGACAACACCGACGAGTTCTTTCTGGTGCTGGACGGAGAACTGCACATCGCCCTGCGCGAGTCCGCCGGTGAACGGACCGTGCGGCTGACCCGCGGCGAGGTGTTCACCGTGCCCCGAGGGATCGAGCACAAGCCGTACGCGCCGGTGGACACCGCCCTGCTGCTGTTCGAGCCCACCGGCACCTCCTCGGTCGGCGACCGTCACGACGAGGTGCCCGACCACGTCGATGCGACCAGGGGCCGGCCGCTCGAGCCCCGGTGATGAGTGCGCAGTGTCCGAAACCGGACACCCGGTTCCACCGATGGCGATCATGACGGGACCAAGGCGACAATCGGCCGTTCTCGGTGCTCGAGCGGGAAGGCTGGGTGGCGCGGCTGATGGCAACCAGGCGGATGCTCATCGCGGGGAGGTACCGCCTGCGCGAGCCGGTCGGGGTCGGCGGCATGGGCCGGGTCTGGAAGGCCCGCGACGAGATGCTCGACCGCGACGTCGCGGTGAAGGAGTTCGTGCCACCGGACTGGATGACCGACCGGGAGAAGGAGCGCCTCACCGAACGCACCCTTCGCGAGGCGCGCAGCGCGGCCCGCCTGAACCACCCGCACGCGGTCAGCATCTACGACGTCGTGCACGGCGACGGGCTGCCGTGGATCGTGATGGAGTACGTCCCGTCGCGGTCGCTGCACCAGGTGATCACCGAGGACGGGCCGGTCGATCCGCTGACGGCCGCGCGCATCGGCCTGGATCTGCTGGACGCGTTGACCGCCGCCCACCGCGCCGGGGTGCTGCATCGCGACGTCAAGCCGCACAACGTGCTGATCGAGCCGCGGGGCCGGGTCGTGTTGACCGATTTCGGCCTCGCCACCTTCATCGACGACGGCGCGGTGACCGGGCCGGGGTTGATCGTGGGTTCGCCGCAGTACGTCTCGCCGGAGCGCGCCCGCGATGGAGCGTCCACCGTCGAGTCGGATCTGTGGTCGTTGGGGGCCACCCTCTACGCCGCGGTCGAGGGTCGTTCGCCCTATGCGCGGGAGAGCGCGATGGCCACGCTGACGGCCCTGGCCACCGAGCCGCCGGATCCGCCCGTGCGTGCGGGGCCTCTGTCGACGGCGCTCGCGGGCCTGCTTCGGCGCGATCCCGCCGAGCGGCTCACCGCGGACGCGGTCGAGGAACTGCTTCGCGCCGTCGTCGAACGTACGCCGCCGTCGGCAACTCCCCACTGGGAGAAACGGCCCGGCGCGCTGCGCAGAGCCGTCCGGGCCCTGGCGCCTCCTCAGCGGGAGACGACGACGGTTCCCGGGGAGGAACGCGGCGACCAGGCCAGTCCTGATCTTCTTCGGGTCCCACGGGTCAAGAGCGGGACCAATCGGCCGGCGGTCTACTTCAAGGGCATCGTCGACGCGCCGGCCGGCCGGGATCTCCTCGGTCGTACGTCGATGGTCGAGACCTTGAGTGAGCTCCTGCTGGAGGGTGAGCTGTCGGTCGGAGCCGCGCCGCACTCCGGTCCTCAGGTGATCACCATCGACGGGCCGTGGGGATCAGGGAAGACGACCGTGATGCACCTGGTCAAACAGAGGCTGGACAGCGAGGCCGGCGCGTGGGAGCGGCGGGAGCGCCGGTCGCTGCCGATCGGCGGACGGGTGGCCGAGCTGTGGCACGCGCGGCGCGTCACGCCGGCGGGGATCCTGCTGACCATGTGGCTCGGGCGACGGCACACTTCGGTCAGGGACCGGGCGGCCGGGCACTCTCACTCCGCGCGTACGCGAGCCGCTCCGGCCCGCAAGCCTCCCGTCACCACGATCCTGGAGCCTTGGGCGCACCAGACGAGCGAGCAGTTCTGGGCGGCGCTCGCCAAGGCGGTGAACCAGGCGGCGGTGCCGGCGACGTTTCACTACCGGAACGCCCAGCGCAGGTTCTGGTTCCGCCGGAACGCGGAACGTCTCGACGCCACGTCTCTTCGCCGTGCACTGTGGCGATCTTTGATGTCCCCGCTGTTACGGGTCGCCGTCATAGCTCTGGCCATTCCCGTGGCGGTGCAGTTCCTGCGGGAGGACGACGCCTGGACCGGGTACGGCCAGTCGGCGGACGTGTGGGCGATCGCCGTGCCGGCGGTGCTGATCGGCCTCGGCGTTCTGCATACGGCGGCACGGTTCCTCTTCGGGAAGGCGAGTCGCTTCCTGCCGGAGGAGATCTTCGTGAGTCCCGTACTGAGCGGGGCACTGAGTGCCTCCTCACCGGACCCGAACCTCCGTGACCCGCTGCACCATTCGCAGTCAGGAAGTCTGTATCTGGTGCAGCATGACGTGCGAACGGTCCTCGATACCCTGTGCACCACCGGGCGGGAACTGGTCATCTTCGTCGATGATCTCGACAGGTGCGGGCCTCAGGTCGCGATGGAGGCGCTGCAGGCCCTCAACCTGTTCCTGTCCGGCACCCTGCGCGGATGCCGCGTGGTGATCGGCCTCGATCAGGAGATCGTGGCATCGCAGATCGAGGAGTTCTACCGTCACGTCGAGTCCGCGCGGTCGTCGACGCCGACGGACGACCCGAGCCCGGGGTGGAGCTTCCTTCGCAAACTCTCGCACCTTCCGGTGGTGCTGCCCGCCGTGGGAGAGAGCACGCTCGACATGTTCCTTACCGAGATGCTGGGTGAGGTCGAGGCGGATGTCGAGAAGCCCATCCTCCGCGAGGTGACGACCGTGCTGAGCCCCGGCGTGACCCGCCGCCACGCCGAGCTGACCGCGCGCCTGGACCCGGTCCCTGCGGTGCCGTCGCAGCAGATGAGGTCCGCGCCCGCGGAGCGCCGGGCAGCCTCGGCGAGAGCCGTTCGTCAGATGCCGAAGGCGCTGCCCATACCGGATCTGCACCTCTACACGCTGGAGCGGCATCCGGAGGTGCGAGCCCTGATGCGGCAGCGGATCGGTGCCAGGGAGGAACTGTCCGGCCGGGAGATCAAGCGTCTCATCAACACCTGGACCTTCTATGGCCGGATCCTGCTGCGGAAGATGCCGACGATGACCCTGGAGGGAGCCATCCGGTCGTCGAAGGCGTTGGTGATCCTGGCCGAGATGCTGACCCGGTGGCCGGCGCTGGCAAGGCCACTGACCGCCATCAGCAACGGCGAGCTCGGGATCGTGACGCTCAGCAGGAACTGTGGGGACTACGTCAGCTGGCATCGCGCGCTGGCGACGAGCAGGCTCGACCGTGCTTGCCACACCAAGGCGTTGAAGTCGCTGCGTGAGGTACTGCTCGAGTGTGATCGGGACGAGCTTGAGGCCGTCGCGATCCGTCTCTTCCATCCCCGTCCGGGTTGACGTGTCGTTGAACTGATCAACGGGGCCGCGCGTACTGCAGACGTGCGTACCGATGTGCCCGCCACCGAACTGGCCGCTTACCGCGTCCTCGAGAGGTCACACACCCATGATGAGCAGTCCTGCCCTGTCCTCTGTCGTCCTGCGCCGCGGCCTGCTCGCCGGCGCCGCCGTCACCGCCACCCTGGTCCTGTCCGGCTGTGGCGGTGACGGTAAGTCCTCCGGTTCGGGCATGAACCACGGCGGCATGAGCGCGACGAGCAACGCCCCGGCGAGCGCTTCGGCCGGCGCGGCCGTGTCCAACGACGCGGACGTGACGTTCGCCCAGGCGATGATCGAGCACCACCGGCAGGCGATCGAGATGGCCGCGATGGCCGACGGTCGCGCCGCCGACGCCGAGGTCAAGGACCTGGCGACCAAGATCCGGGCGGCCCAGCAGCCGGAGATCGACACCATGACCCAGTGGTTGACCGCCTGGGGCAAGCCCGCCGCCATGCCCAGCATGGGTGGCCACGGCACCGATCACAGCTCGATGCCCGGCATGATGTCCGAGAAGGACATGGCTAAGCTGATGGACGCCAAGGGAGCGGCCTTCGACAAGCAGTTCCTCACCATGATGATCGCCCACCACGAGGGCGCCATCGAGATGGGCCAGCAGCAAGCGGCGCAGGGGTCGAATGCCGATGCCAAGGCTCTCGCCCAGAAGATCGTCACGGATCAGCAGGCGGAGATCGCTACGATGAAGAAGGTCCTCGAGCGGCTCTGAGGGGGCACGCGCGGACGACCCCGGATTCGACTTCTCAGCCAGCTCCCAGCCTGAGCGCTCTTCCGGACGGGCTCGGCATATGGCAGGTTTGGGGCGGCAGGGCAGTCAGCACGCAGGGGGACCCAAACATGGCAGATAATCCGCTGACTCCTGCGAGCTCTCCACGCCGGGAGCACGCGTCGTGAGACGTCGCGTTATGGCGCCGGTTGCCGTGGCCGCCGCCCTCGCCGCCGGATCGCTGATCTCGCCCGCCGCCCATGCCGCCGGGCCGACAACTTCCGCAATACCGGCGATCGCGAGAGCGGCGATCGCATCCGCGCCATGCCAACCCGACGGCGTGTCGCCGGCTGACCAAGCGATCGCGGATCGCCTGCGGCCGTTCATGAACGGGCCACGGCTCGGTCCATCCGTGACCGGTTACAACATCTCCTGCGCCCGAGCCATCGTGAGCAACGTCCGGGCCCGCGGGCTGCCCCAGCGGGCGGCGGTGATCGCCATGACCACGGCGATCGCCGAAAGCACCCTGCACAACCACAGCGTCGCCGTCGATCACGACAGCCTCGGACTCTTCCAGCAGCGTCCCTCGCAGGGCTGGGGCCAGCCGGGCCAGCTCGTCGATCCGCGTTATTCCACCCACGCCTTCCTCAACTCGATGATCCGAAAGCACCCGGCCGGCGGTTGGCTGGCCGGCGACATCGGACAGATCTGCCAGCGGGTGCAGGGCTCCGCCTATCCGCTGGCGTACGCGCCGGAGGCGCACGACGCGCACCTGATCGTGACGGAGCTGTGGCTACCCAGCCTCGCGACTGCGGTCGCCCCGAAATCGAAGGCCCCGGCGAAGAAACCGATCGGGCCCTTCCAGCGCTCACTGATGACCGCCGGGACAGGTCAAGGCCTGACCGACGCCCGACACGACATGTCGGTGGCCGACTGGAACGGCGACCGCCGCCCCGATCTGGTGGTGGTGCAGCGCTCCGGCACGGGCAGCGGTCGGACCGAGCTGTTCATCCTGGACGGGACGTCGACGATCCCGAACGTGGCCTCGAGCTTCCAGTACCTCTTGCTGCACACTGCCACCGCCCTCGGACCCACCGACGAACGCCACGCGTTCTCCATGGCGGATTGGAACGGTGACGGTCGGCTGGACCTGGCGGTCGTCCAGAAATCAGGCACGGCCAGCGGCCTGACGGAGCTGCGGGTGATCGACGGAGCGTCCGGCTATCAGCGCTACCTGCTCGAAACCACCACCCTGCTCGGCTCCACCGACCAGCACCAGTCGTTCTCGATGGCGGACTGGAACGGCGACGGCCGCCTTGATCTGGTGGCGGTGCGGAAGTCGGGCACGGCGAGCGGCAAGACCGAGGTACGGGTCCTGGACGGCGCGTCGAGCTTCCAGCGCTATCTGCTCGAAGCTGTCTCCGCGCTGGGCGCGACGGATGACCGTCACGATCTGTCGGTCGCGGACTGGAACGGCGACGGCCGCCTTGATCTGGTGGCGGTGCAGAAGTCGGACACGGCAAGCCGCAAGACCGAGGTACGGGTCCTGGACGGCGCGTCGAGCTTCCGACGCGACCTGCTGAAGGCCGTCACCGCGCTGGGCGCGACGGATGACCGTCACGATCTGTCGGTCGCGGACTGGAACGGCGACGGCCGTCTCGACCTGCTCGCGGTGCAGAAGTCCGGCACGGCCAGCGGCCGGACCGAGGCACGCGTCCTCGCCGGATAGCGACCGCGAGCGGAGACCCGGTGTCCTCATCGGGCAGGTCGCACTCGTAGAGCGCGGTCGGCTTGTCCATCTTCGACGCGGGCCGGCCCAAGGTCCATCCCGGAGGAACTCCATCCTGGAAGCGGGCGCCAGCCGGGTTTAGGGCAGTTTCCATGAAATGCCCGGATCTTGAATAGATGCAGGTCAGTAGAATGTAGTTCAATACGGGCGGTGCGGGCATTCAGCAGTGTCGCTGATCCAGCACTGTCGAAGCCTTGCGGGCCCGATGGGCCCTTGCTACTGTCCTCCGTGAGTTAACGGGGGGAACAAATGCGTTTATATTCTGGGGGAACTCCAGTTTTATTGTTAATAATGAATCGTATCTTTCTCGGGCCTTCGTACTGGGCGTGAAGCTCGTCCGTCTGGGCGTTGGGCTTGAACCAGTTGGACGACTGTGCCGCCCCCGGTTCCGTGGTCAACGTTGGTGAACGCCGACGGTGCACTTGCGACCGTGCCGTGCGCGGACTAGAGGCACTCGTCAATTAAGAAAATCGCTATCGCCGGGTGAGCTGTTGCGTTTACGCTGCCCGGCCATAACTTGGACGTTCCGTTTTATATGGGTTAGGGTGAGGTCAGTGTCAAATCCGCTTGACGACGTGGATGGCCAATTCTTGGTGGTCGTCAATGACGAGGGACAGCATTCCATCTGGCCCGATTTCGCTGCCGTCCCCGCCGGCTGGACCGTTGTGCACGGCGCCGACACGCGTTCCGGGTGCCTCGATTACGTGAATGTGAACTGGTCGGACATGCGACCCAGGAGCCTCGTCGCGCACCTGGAGGGCGGCCGATGAACACGGGCAGCACACCGGAGAAGCTCCTGACCTCGACGGACCGGATCGAGGCGATGTCACCGGCGAAGCGGGCCCTGCTGGCGAAGCGGCTCGCCGGTCGCAAGGCCGCCGCCGGCGACACGATCGTTCCGGTTTCCCGCGACGGCGAGTTGCCGCTCTCCGCCGCTCAGCGCCGACTGTGGTTCATGGACCAGCTCGACCCGGGCAGCTTCGTCTTCAACGTGCCGACCGCCCTGCGGCTGACCGGCTCCCTCGACATCGATCGGCTCGCCGACGCGCTGAACCGGCTGATCGAAAGGCACGAGGCCCTCCGCACGGTGTTTCCCGCGGTGGACGACCAGCCGGTCCAGCGCATCCTGCCCGACGCGGCGGTGGAGCTGACCCCGGTTCCGGTGGACGCCGATCGGCTGAACGCCGCGCTCGCCGCCGAGTCACAGCGCCCCTTCGGGCTCGCGACGGGCCCCCTCGTACGCGGAAAGCTGTTCCGCCTCGCCGACGACGACCACGTCCTGCTGCTGACGATCCACCACAGTGTCTGCGACGGTTGGTCGGTCACCATCCTCATCGACGAGCTGCTCGACCTGTACGGCACCGGCGCCGAGCCGGCACCGCTCACCCTCCAGTACGCGGACTTCGCCGCCTGGGAGGCCCGTCCCGAGCGGGCCGCCGAGCTGGCCGCCGACGTGGACTTCTGGCGCACCACCCTGAGTGACTCGCCACCGGTGATCGAGCTGCCGTTCGACCGGCCGCGACCGGCCCAGCTGACGTTCCGTGGCGAGCGGCACCGCTTCCAACTGCCGGCCGGCATCTGGCCGGCGGTCCGCGACATCGCCCGGACCGAGCGGGCCACCCCGTTCATGGTGCTGCTCGCCGGCTTCACCGCGCTGCTGAGCCGCTATTCCGGTCAGGACGAGGTCTCGGTCATCACGCCGGTCGCCAACCGGCCCCGGCTCGAGCTGGAGTCCATGGTCGGCTTCTTCGTCAACTCGGTGGTTCTGCGGCTGGACACCGCCGGTTCGCCCACCTTCCGCGAGCTGATCGGGCGGGTCCGGGAGGTGGCGCAGTCGGGCCTGACGCACGGCGGCGCGCCGTTCGACCAGGTGGTCGAGGCCGTCGACCCGGAGCGCAGCCTCGGCCACACCCCGCTCGCCCAGGTGATGTTCGCCCTTGTCGAGGACCCGGCGCTGACTGTCGAGCGGGACGGCCTGCGGATCACCGCGGTGGACCACCACCTGCCCATCTCGAAGTACGACCTCACCCTCGAGCTGTGGCCGGGCGAGGACGACTCGTTGCACGGCATCTTCGAGTATTCGACCGACCTGTTCGACCGCGCGACCGTCGAGCGCACGGTCGTCCACCTGGGCCGGTTGCTGGCCCAGCTGAGCACCGCCGCCGACGCCCCGGTGGGTGCGGCCGCGCTGCTCTCCGAGGACGAACTGCGCGCGGACGCCGAGTGGAACCGGACCGTTGACGCCTCGCTTGCCGACGTCAGGGCGATCGAGCTTTTCGAGCAGCAGGTTTCGCGTACGCCGGATGACCCCGCCCTGATCGACGGGGAGACGGTCGTCTCGTTCGCCGAGCTCGATCGGCGGGCCGACCGCCTGGCCGCCCGGTTGCGGCGAGCCGGCGTGGGCCCGGAGACCCGGGTCGGCCTGTTCCTGGAGCGCGGCGCCGACCTGGTGGCCGCCGTGCTGGCGACGCTGAAGGTGGGCGGCGCCTATGTTCCCCTCGACGTGCGGGAGCCGGCCGAGCGGGTCGCGTTCATGCTGACCGACGCCGACGTCCGGGTCGTGCTGACCGGCGAGCGGCACGCGGACCGGGTGCCGGCGAGTGCCGCCCTGGTGCTGCGGGCCGACGAGGACGGCGACGACGCCGGGTCGTACACGCGGGAACGCCCGCACCCGGAGAGCATCTGCTATCTGATCTACACCTCCGGCTCCACCGGGCGGCCCAAGGGCGTCGCGGTCACCCACCGCGGGCTGGGCAACTATCTGGGCTGGGCGCTTCGCGCCTACCGGGTGGCCGACGTCGGCGGGGCGCCGCTGGTCTCGCCGCTGCGATTCGACCTGTCCGTCACCACGCTGTTCCTCCCGCTGCTCGCCGGCCACCCAGTCACGCTCGTCGCCGAGGGCGACGAGCTGTCGACGCTGGCCGACACGCTCGGGCGCGACGTCGGCCACGGCCTGATGAAGCTCACTCCGGCCCACCTCGAGGCGCTCGACAAGTCGATCCCACCGACCACTGTGCGGGCCGACGGCTATCTGGTCGTCGGCGGCGAGTCGCTGCACGGCGGCACCGCCGCCGCCTGGCGCCGACGCGTGCCGGGCTTGCGGATCGTCAACGAATACGGTCCGACCGAGGCCGTCGTCGGCTGCTGTGTGTACGAGGTCGGCGACGGCACCGACCTGAGCGCCACCGTGCCGATCGGTCGGCCGATCGCCAACACCCGGCTGTACGTGCTCGACCGCACCCTCTCGCCGGTGCCGCGCGGCACGATCGGCGAGCTCTACGTGGCCGGCGCCGGGGTCGCCCGCGGCTATTGGAACCGGCCCGACCTGACCGCCGAACGGTTCCTGCCCGACCCGTTCGCGCGAGAGCCCGGCAGCCGGATGTACCGCACCGGCGATCTGGCCCGGCTGCGCGCCGACGGCGAACTGGAGTGCCTCGGCCGCGTCGACACCCAGGTCAAGGTGCGCGGATACCGGGTCGAGCTGGAGGAGATCGAGGCCGCGCTGACCCGCCTGTCCGCCGTCCGCGAAGCGGTGGTGCTGCTCTGCGACGCCAGCCTGGTCGGCTACGTCACCGCCGCCGGCGCAGCCGTCAGGGAATCCGAGCTGCGCGACGCCCTACGCCGGGAACTGCCGGACTACATGGTTCCCGACCACATCGTGGTGCTCGACGAACTCCCGCTGACCGGCAGCGGCAAAGTGGACCGTAAGGCCCTGCCGCTGCCCAGCACGGTCGGCGCCGCGGCCGCGATCGACCCGCCGGCCACGCCCCTGGAGCAGGCCGTCGCCACGGTCTGGTCCGAGGTGCTGGACCTGCCGCTCGAAGCGATCGGTCGGCAGTCGGGCTTCCTCGAGCTCGGCGGCCACTCGCTGCTCGCGGTGCAGGCCATGGCACGGCTGCGCAAGGCTCTCGAGATCGAGCTGCCGCTGGCGGTCTTCCTCGAGGCCAAGTCGTTGGCCGACCTGAGCGAGCGGATCGCCGAGCTGGGCGGCAAGGCGCCCCGCCCCGGCCTGACGGTCGTGCCGCGTACCGGCGACGCGCCCCTGTCGTACGCCCAGGGACGGCTGTATTTCCTCAACCGGCTCGCCGAGGACAGCGCCTTCTACAACGTCCCGATCGCGCTGCGTTTCACCGGTGAGCTGGACGTCGCGGCGATGCGGGCCGCGGTCGGCGCGCTCTGGGCGCGGCACGAGGGGCTGCGAGCCTACTTCCCGGCCCCCGACGGCGACCCGCTGCAGCGCATCCTGCCCGCCGACGAGTTCCCCTTCACCGAGCTGGACCTGACCGCGGAGGACGACCCGCACGAGCGCCTGGCGACGGTCGCCGCCGAGGAGGCGGTCCGGCCCTTCGACCTTTCCACCGGGCCGCTGCTGCGCGCCACTCTGGTGCGCTCCGCGCCGACCGAGCACGTGCTGCTGCTGACGTTGCACCACGCCGTCTCGGACGGCTGGTCGCTGTCCATCGTGCTCGAGGACCTGATGGCCCTCTACCGGTCGGTCGAGCTGCCCGAGCTCGAGTTCGGCTACGTCGACTACACCCACTGGCAGCGGTCCTGGCTGACCGGCGACGAGGTGGACGCGCAGCTGGCCTACTGGAAGCAGCAGCTGGCCGACCTGCCCACCCTGCAGCTGCCGACCGACCGGCCTCGTCCGGCCGTGCAGACCTTCCGGGGCGACCGGCACGAGGTGCAATGGTCGGCCGAGCTCTCCACGGCGGTCACCGAGCTGGCCCGCCGCCGGAACGTCTCGCTGTTCATGCTGCTGCTGGCCGGGTTCGACGTGCTCATGGCCCAGCTCAGCGGCCAGCGGGACATCGTGGTCGGCACACCGAGCGCCAACCGCCCCAGCACCGAGCTGGAGCACCTGGTGGGCTTCTTCGCCAACACCCTGGCGCTGCGCGTCGACCTCTCCGGCGACCCGACCTTCACGGAGCTGCTCCAGCGGGTGCGGGAGACGGCCCACGGCGCGTACGCCCATCAGGACGTCCCGTTCGAGATGGTCGTCGACGCGGTCGCACCGGTGCGCGACCTGAGCCACACGCCGCTGTTCCAGGTGCGCTTCGCCCTGCAGAACCTGGCGCGCGAACTGCCCGACCCCGGGCCCGGGCTGGTGCTCGACGAGATCGAGGCCGACCAGGTGACCGCCCGGTTCGACCTGCTCGTCGACCTGTGGGAGACCGAGTCGGGCCTGGCCGGGCACGCCGAATACAGCACCGACCTGTTCGACGCGGCCACGGTGGCCCGGCTCATGGAGCGGTTCGAGGCGCTGCTCGGGCGGTTGGTGGCCCAACCGGACGCGCCGGTGTTCGGCGACGACATGCTGTTGCCGGGCGAGCTCGACTCGCTGGCCACCCTCGGCCTGGGCGCGGCGCTGCCGGCCGGGGCCGACGAGCTCACGTTCCCGCGGCACTTCGCCGAGCAGGCGGCGCGGCGCGGCGACGAGATCGCGGTGGCCTGCGGCGACAACTGGCTGACCTATGGCGAGCTGCGCAACCGCTCCGGCCGGCTGGCCCGGGTGCTCGCCGCCCGACAGGTCCGCCCGGGTGTACGGGTCGGGTTGTATCTCGACCGCGGCATCGACCTGGTGACCGCGATCCTGGCCGTGCTCGAGGCCGGCGGGGCCTATGTGCCCTTCGACCCGGCCTATCCGCCGGACCGGCTGGCGGCGATGGCCGCCCAGGCCGAACCGACTCTGGTGATCACGTCGGCCGCACTGGCCGCGAGCGTCCCGGCCGGATCCGGCGAGCCGCTGCTGATCGAGCGGGCCGGCCTGACGCGGGAGGTCGCCGAACCGGTGGCGGCGGGGCCGGACGACCCGGCGTACGTCGTCTTCACCTCCGGCAGCCAGGGCATGCCCAAGGGTGTGGTGGTCGATCACCGCAGCCTGGCCGCCTATCTGCACGCGCTGCCGGCCGTGCTGGAGCTGCCCGCCGAGCCGGTGTACCTGCACACCGCCTCGTTCGCGTTCTCCTCGTCGGTACGCCAGCTGGCCGTCCCGCTCGCCCTCGGCGGCCGGGTCGTCATCGCCACCCGTGAGCAGCTCGCGGCGCCGGACGACCTGTTCGCCCATGCCGCCGTCCACGAGGTGCAGGTGCTCGACCTCGTGCCCTCCTATCTGCGGGTGGCCCAGCCGGCGCTGGCCCGCGCCGACGGATGGCGCCCCGAGGTGATCCTCACCGCCAGCGAGCCGCTGCTCTATGACCTGCCCGAGACGATCCGGGCCGCGGGCGACGCCCCGCGCCTGGTCAACATGTACGGCCAGACCGAGACCACCGGCATCGTCGCGGTGACCGAGGTTCCGGCCGAACGTCTCGGCCGCGGCACCGTGGTGCCGCTGGGCCGGGCGATCCCCGGCGCACAGCTGTCGGTGGTGGACGAGCGTCTGCGCCCCGTGCCGCCGGGTCAGCCCGGCGAGATCATCGTGGCCGGCTCGGGAGTCGCCCGCGGCTACCTGGGCGACCCGGAGCTGACCGCGGAGCGCTTCGGTGCCCGCGGGTACCGCACCGGCGACCGCGGCCGCTTCCTGCCGAGCGGCGAGCTGGAGTTCCTGGGGCGGATCGGGGAGCAGGTCAAGATCCGTGGGCATCGGGTCGAGCCGGGCGACGTGGCCGCCGCGGTGGCCGCGATCGACGAGGTCGCCGAGAGCTTCGTCGACGTCGCCGAGGACGGACCCGACCAGCGGCGCCTGATCGCGTACGTGGCCCCGCGCCCGGGTGCGGCGGTCTCCGAAGCGGCGCTGCGCTCGGTTCTGCAGGAGCGGCTGCCCGGCTACATGGTGCCCGCGGTGGTGCTTGTCGACTCACTGCCCCACCTGCCCAACGGCAAGATCGACCGGGTGGCGCTGCGGGCGCCGGCGGCCGCGCCGAAGCCGGTGGAACAGCCGGCTCCGCGGCCGAGAATCGTCGAGAAGGCGGTCGACGAGGCGGTCGCCGAACGACTCGCCGGAATCTGGCGCGACGTCCTGCGGGTCGACGTGGTCGGGCGCGACGACGACTTCTTCACGCTCGGCGGCGACTCGCTCCACCTGATCCGGGTGGTCGACCGGGCCCGCAAGGCGGGCATCACGATCACGCCGGCCCAGTTCATCGCGAACCCGACGATCACCGGGCTGGCCACGGTCGCCACCTCGGTGCCGACTGTGGTCGAGCAGCCGGCCGACGAGGGTGCCATCCCGCCCGTACCGTCGAACCTGGCGTTCGAGGAGCGGGACTTCGCGGACAAGGAGGACTACACCCACGTCTTCATGTTCGACGCGATGCGGCAGCTCGATCCCAAGCTGCTGGAGCTGGCCCTGGCGGCCGTCCTCGACTACCACGAGTCGCTGCGGATCAGCTTCCCGCGGGAGAACGGCCGGCACCGCACGCACGTCGCCAAGAGCTTCGACCGCACGCCGTTCACCAGCGTCAACCTGTCGGCGCTGCCGCCGGCGGCGCAGGAGGTCGCGTTCAACCGGCTCGACAAGACCCTGCACGCCAAGCTCGACTTCGAACGCGGGCCGCTGCTGCACTTCGGGCTCGTCCGCTTCGGCGCCGACCGGCCGGACCGGCTGATCGCCATCGTCCACCACCAGCTCATGGACAACAGTTCGTGGGACGTGCTGATGGAGGACTTCCAGGACGCGTACGCCGCTCTGGAGGCCGGCCGCCACCCGCGACTGACGCCGACCACCTCGTCGTTCGCCCAGTGGGCGCGCAACCTCGACCGGCTCGCCCGCTCGAACCAGCTCGACGAGGACATCGCCTACTGGACAGCGCTGGCCCGCCGGCCGCTGCCGCGGTGGCCGCTCGACCACGAGGGCGGCGAGGACTGCATGTCCTCGGAGGAGACGGCGACGGTCAGCCTGGACGTCGACGAGACCGCGCGGCTGAGGCGGCTGCTGCCGCGCGACTACGGTCTCACGGTCAACGACGGCATCCTCGCCGCCGTCCTGCGGGGCTTCGCCGACTGGAGCGGCCAGCGATCGATCCTGGTCGACCTGGTCGCCCGGGGCCGCGAGCTCGGTGGCGACGACCTCGACCTCTCCCGGGCCATCGGACGGTTCTCGATGACCTCGCCGCGGCTCGTCGAGCTGCCGGACGAGGACGGCCCCCAGGCGCTGCTGCGCTCGGTCGCCGCCCAGCTGAAGGCGGTTCCCCGGCGCGGTCTCGCCTTCGGCCTGCTGCGCTACGTCGGCGCCCGGCCAGACGTCGCGGCCGCACTGGCCCCGCTCGGCAAGCCGCCGATCCTGCTCAACAACTGGGGCGAGTTCGAGCACGAGCCCGAGGAGTCGCCGCTGCTCGGCCCGCCGCTGGACGACCCGTGGCCGATGCCGAAGCTCACCCGCATGCATCAGCTGCAGGTGCAGGGACAGTTCGCCGACGGCTGCCTGTCGCTGCAGTTCAAGTTCAGCCGCAACCTCAACGACCCGGAGAGCATCCAGCGCTTCGCGGACCGGTCGTTGCACGCCCTTCGCTCCTTTATCTCCGCCGAGAAGTCCTGAGATGGCCGACGACACGACAAGGACGCACCCCGCCATGAACGACGTGAAGGAATCCCGCCTCTTTCCGGCCCAGGACCGGGTGGCCCTGTTCGAGGCCACCGCGCCCGGCCTCGACCCGGTGGCGTGGGCCGAGAACAACGCCGACAGGATGACCGCGGCCACGATCGCGGCCGGCGCGAGCCTGCTGCGCGGCTTCGACGTGCCCGACGACACGGTGTTCGCCAGGTTCGTGCGGGTGTTCGGCGAGGAGATGGCCGAGTACACCTATCGCTCGACGCCGCGCAGCAAGGTCGGCGACGTCTACACCTCGACCGAATACCCGGCCACCGAGATCATCCCGCAGCACAACGAGATGGCCTACACCAGCGTGTGGCCGCGCTGGCTCTGGTTCTACTCCAACATCGCGGCCCGCAGCGGCGGCGAGACGCCACTGGCCGACAGCCACGCGGTCTACCAGCGCATCCCGGCCGACGTGCGGGAACGCTTCGAGCGCCACGGCGTGCGCTACGTCCGCAACTACCGGCCCGGCCTCGGCGTCTCGTGGCAGGAGACGTTCCAGGGCATGGACCGTGAGGCGGTGGAGCAGTTCTGCGCCGAGCGCGGCATCGTCTACGAGTGGCTGCCGGACGGCTCGCTGCGCACCAGCGAGACGTGCCAGGCGATCACCACGCACCCCGACACCGGCAAGGTCGTCTGGATGAACCAGGCACACCTGTTCCACGTCTCCAGCCTCAACGAGGCCACCCGGGAGGCGCTGATGGAGCTGATGGCCGAGGAGGACCTGCCGCGCAACGCCTACCTGGGTGACGGCAGCCGGATCGACGATGCCGACCTCGCCGCTATCCGGGCCGCCTACGACGCCGAGCTGCTCAAGTTTCCGTGGCAGCCGGGCGACCTGCTGATGGTCGACAACCTGGCGATGTCGCACGGCCGGTCCACCTTCGAGGGGCCGCGCAAGCTGCTCGTGGCGATGACCGGCTCGGTGGGGAGCCACTGATGGCCGGGGACGCCGACAAGATCGCCTTCCTGCGGCAGCACGGCACCGGCGAGCTGGCGCACTCCGACGCGTCCCTGCTCGACCATCTGTGCGGGGTGCGTGACCTACTCGCGTCGTGGGGATGCGGGACCGCGCTGTGCGATGCGGGGCTCTTCCATTCCGTGTACGGGACGGAGATCTTCCCGACCGGCGCGGTGCCGCCCGAGCTGCGCCCGGCCGTACGGGAGCTGATCGGTGACGAGGCCGAGACCCTGGCCTACCTGTTCGGCGCCGTGACCCGGACGAGCCTGTTCGACGCGGCCTTCGACGGCGCGCCGTTCCTGCTCGAGTCGCGCGACGGCGAATATCTGGCGGTCACCGACGAGCAGTATTCCGGCCTCGCGGCGCTGACCGTGGCGAACTGGCTGGAGCAGCGTCCTCGCTTCCCCGAGGCGAGCCAGTTCAACCGCGCCCGCGAGTTCGACGCGATGCGCGCCTACCTGCCGGCGACCGTCCGGGCCGCTCTGGAGCAGGCGTACCAATTCACCCCGCTCGCCGAACCGGCGAACTGACACCGGAACGAGAAAACGTGGTCAGCCCTCACACCCCAGTCAAGCCGAGCGCCGAGGAGAGCGCGGGAATCCTCTCGCGCGTCTTCATCCATTGGCCGGGCGCGCTCGTCGCGACAACCCGCTCCCGCTCGCTCGAGCTGTCCGACAGCCTGGTGCCGCCCAGCTACGACCACCTGGACCGGGTCGGGCCGGAGTTCGACCGGGCCTGGGCACGACACCACGCCGAGAAGGACGGGCTGCGCCGCTCGCTCTACGAGACGTACAAGAGGCGTTTCTGGTGGGCGGCGCTCATCTTCCTCGCGTACGAGGCGTGCGCGGTCGCCGGGCCGTTGTTCATCCGGGAGATGGTGTCCTGGTTCGAGGGCGACGCGCGGGGTCTGGTCGGCCAGGGTCTGCTGATCGCGGCGGCGTTGGCAGGCTTCCACCTGATCGACTCGGTGGCGCACAAGCACCAGTGGTCGGAGACGTGGAAGACCACCCACTCGATCACCGCGCTGTTGCGCACCCGGGTGCTCGCCAAATATCTGCGGATGGACAAGAGCGCCCGGCTCGGCCACCCGACCGGTGAGGTGATCACGCTCGCGTCCTCGGACGCCCTGCGGGTCGGCAAGGTCTCGTTCATCCACATGGCCTGGGCGGTTCCCCTGGGCGTGGCCGGCTCCTGCGCCATCCTGCTGTTCCTGCTCGGCTGGGCCGGCCTGGTCGGCATCGCGCTGCTGATCGGCGGCATGCTGCTCTCCAACCGCACCAACGACCGCGTCTACGAGCTGGTCCCCGAGATCCGTGAGGTCAACGGGCGCCGGATCGGTCTGGTCAGCGAGTTCGTGGCGGCCATCCGGACGCTGCGCTCGCACGGCTGGGAGGACATGGCCGAGACCGCGGTCGGGCGCGAGCGGGCGGTGCTCAACCAGCTCCTCGTCCGCCGGCAGCGACGGCTCGCCACCCTCTACCTGGTCAACGCCGCCGCGCCCGTGCTCATGGTGACGGCCACCCTGATCGTCTACGCGGCGCTCGGCAACACGCTGCGGGCGGCCGACGTGTTCGCCGCGATCGCGGTGCTCACGGTGCTCCGGTCGCAGCTGCCGGAGCTGGTGCGCTACCTGGACATGCGCAACGACTGGCGCGTCGCGTTCAGCAAGATGACCACGTTCCTCACCGAGCCCGACCGGCGGCAGGCCGTCGACGCCGACCCGGCCCTTCCGGGCACCGTGGAGATGACCGGCGCCTCGGTGGCGTGGCCGTCGACCGGCGACGCGGAGCCGGCGCCGGTCCTCACCGGGGTCGACCTGCGCATCGAGCCGGGCGAGCTGGTCTGCGTGCTCGGCCGGGTCGGCAGCGGCAAGTCGGCGCTGCTCAACGCGCTGGCCGGCATGATGCGCACCACGGCCGGGCAGGTCCGGGTGGCCGGCAGCGTCGTCTACCTGCCGCAGCAGGCCTGGATCATGCAGGGCACGGTGGCCGAGAACGTCCGCTGCTATTCGCCGGACGATCCCCAGCGCTACGAGGCCGTGCTGCGCGCGACCGCGCTCACCGGCGATCTCGCCGCGATGCCGGCGCGCGACGGCACGCTGATCGGCGAGCGCGGCGCCACCCTCTCCGGCGGTCAGCGGCAGCGCGTCGCCCTGGCCCGGGCCGCCTACGAGAACGCCGACGTCTATCTGGCCGACGACCCGACCAGCGCCGTCGACGACGCCGTGGCCACGACCATCATGGACGACCTCTTCGGCACGGTGCTGGCCGGGCGTACGCGCGTCGTCGCCACCCACCGCCTGGACTTCGCCCGCCGGGCCGACCGGGTGATCGTGGTCGACGACGGCCGGATCGTGGCCGTCGGCTCGTTCGAGCAGGCCGCGCTCTCCATGCCCGAGCTGCTCCCGGAGCTCGCGGCCGAGCCGGAGGCCGAACCGGTGACCGGGACCATGCCCGAGGCGCTGGTTCAGGTCCTTCAGGCGCAAGAGGAGGAGATCGAGCCGATCCGCAGCGGCAAGGTGCTCACCACCACCTACCGCCGCTATCTGCGCGTGCTGACGCCGGGCATCCTCGCCGTCGTCCTGGTCGGACTCGCCGTCCTCGGCCAGGGTGCGGTCGGCGGCTCGTCGTTCTGGCTGGGCTTCTGGACCGAGCGGGCCGGTCAGGACACGCTGCTCTACGCCTCGGTCTTCGCCGCCATCGGCCTGGCCGGGCTGGCGCTGGACCGGGGCCTGTTCAGCTTCACCTTCTCGCGCGGCGTGCGGGCCGGCACCCAGCTGCACGACGGGATGCTGCGCAGCGTGCTCCGGGCGCCCCTGTCGTTCTTCGACCGCACCCCGTCGGGCCGGATCACCACCCGCTTCTCGGCCGACATGGAGACGATCGACCTCGAACTGCCCGAGAGCACCATCGACACTCTGACGATCTTCGTCGGTCTCGTCGTGCCCTGGGTGCTGCTGGCCGTCGTCAACCCGTGGGCCCTGGTGCTGGTCCTCCCGGTATTCGCGCTCTACCTGCGCTGGCAGGGCCGCACCCGGTCGAGCACGGTCGAGGCGTCCCGGCTGGCCAAGCAGGCCGCCGAGCCGGTGCTGGCCCTGATCGGCGAGGTCGTCGAGGGCGTCACCTCGATCGAGGGCCGCCCCGCGCGGATGCGGGGCTTCGAGCGCGAATTCGCCGAGCGGGCCCGTCTCGCGCACAGCGCCAACTACACCGTGAACTCCCTGTCGCGGCACTTCAACCTGCGCCTGGACATTCTCGGCGTGTTCGTGCTGTTCGGATACGCGGTGCTGCTGGTGGTCAACGGCAACATCGGCGCCGGGTTCGCCGGCGCCGGGCTGAGCTTCGCCTACATGCTGATCGAGACCCTGGCGATGAGCCTGATGACCGTGCAGGCGATGGACCTGTCGCTGGCCAGCTTCGAGCGGGTGCACGACTACACCAGGCTCCCGGCCGAACCGGCCGGTGGCCAGAGCGCGCCGGCGGGCTGGCCCGGCACCGGCGACATCCGGTTCGAGAACGTCACCATGCGGTACGCCGAGGGTGCGCCGCCAGCCCTCGACGGCGTGACCTTCCACGCGCCGCCCGGCCGCACGATCGGCATCGCCGGGCGTACCGGTAGTGGCAAGTCGAGCCTCTTCGCGACCCTGCTGCGCTTCGTCGAGGTGGAGGGCGGCCGGATCGTCGTCGACGGGGTGGACGTGTCGACGCTGAAACTGCGGGACCTGCGGGCCGCGATCGAGGTCATTCCGCAGGACCCGGTGCTGCTGCCCGGCACCGTGCGGGAGAACATCGATCCGTTCGGCAAGTTCCCCGCCGACCAGGTCGCGGCCGTGCTGGCCAAGGTGGGCCTCGAAGCCAAGATCGCGTCGCTGCCGGACGGGCTGGAGCAGCCCCTGTCGGCGGGCGGCATGCAGCTCAGCGCGGGGGAGCGGCAGCTGCTGTGCATGGCACGCGCACTGCTCAACGGCTCCCGGATCGTGCTCGTCGACGAGGCCACCTCGAGCCTCGACGCCGAGACCGACGCCCGGATCCAGCAGGTGCTGCGCACCGAGCTGGCCGGCGCCACCGTGCTCGTCATCGCCCACCGCCGGGAGACGCTGACCGGCGCCGACCTGGTGGTGCGGCTCGACTCGGGGAAGGTCGCCGAGGTCGTCGCCAGGGATCGCGACGACAAGGCCGAGCTGATCGAGCTGGGTGGGCCGGTGTCGTGAGCACCGACATCGTCACGGCGTTCCGCGCCCGGCTCGCCGAAGCGCCGAACGCCGTGGCGCTGGAGTTCGCCGACGCCACCCTTACCTACGCCGAGCTGTGGGAGCGGGCGCGGCGCGTGGCGGCCGGCCTGGCCGCCCGCGGCGCCGGGCCGGAGACCGTGGTCGCTCTGGCGATGGACCGCTCGGCCCGGCTCGTCACCGCCATGCTCGGCGTGCTCGCGACCGGCGCCGCCTATCTTCCCCTCGACCCGGACCATCCGGCCGAGCGCCGGGGCTTCATGGTCGCCGACAGTGGGGCGGCGCTGATTCTGGCCGACCGCGACACCGGATTCGCCGCGGACGTGCCGGTCGTCGACTGGGCCGAGGTCGACGCCGAACCCCTCGCGGCGCTTGCGCCGATCTCCGCGGACCAGCGGGCGTGTGTGCTCTACACCTCCGGGTCGACCGGGCGGCCGAAGGGCGCCGAGATCGTCCACCGCGGCGTCATCGGGCTGACCGCACCGGCCGAGTGGACCGGCTTTCACGCCGGGGACACGATCGCGCAGGTCGCCAACGTGTCGTTCGACGCGGCCACCTTCGAGATCTGGGGTGCGCTGCTTAACGGCGCCCGGCTGGTCGGCGTCGCCAAGGACGAGGTGCTCGACCCGGCGGCCCTGCGCGCGCGGATCGAGCGGCACGGCATCACCGCGATGCTGCTGACCACCGTGCTCTTCAACCGGTGCGTGGACGCCGATCCGGCGATGTTCGCGTCGATGCGGATCCTCTTCTTCGGCGGCGAGGCGGGCGATTCGCGGCGGGCCGCCCGGCTGCGACGGGCCGCGCCGGGCCTGCGGATCGTCAACGCGTACGGGCCGACCGAGGCAACGACCATCGCGACCACCTACGAGCTGCCCGCCGCACCAGAGGCCGACGAGCGGCTGCCGATCGGGCGGCCTGTCCCCGGCACCACCGTGGCCGTGCTCGACCGGCACGGCCGTCCGAGCGGCCCCGGCGAGCCCGGTGAGCTCCACATCGGCGGCGCGGGGCTGGTCCGCGGCTATCTGGGCCGACCCGACCTGACCGCGCAGCGGTTCGCGCCCGCGGCCGGCGGCGACCGGCTCTATCGCACCGGTGACCTGGCCCGGTGGCGGCCCGGCGGCGAGCTCGAGTTCCTGGGCCGGGCCGACGACCAGGTCAAGATCCGGGGCGTACGGATCGAGCCCGACGAGATCGCCGGGGTGCTGGCCACCGCGCCCGGCATCCGAGCCGCCGCCGTCACCGTGGCCGGTGCGGACGACGCCCGCCACCTGGTCGCCCACGTCGTACCCGACGGCGAGATCGACCGGCGCGAGCTGCGGTCCTGGCTCGCGGCGCGGCTGCCCGAGGCGATGGTCCCCGCCTTCTACGTGCCGCTGGCCGAACTGCCGGTGACGCCCAACGGCAAGCTCGACCGGCGGGCGTTGCCCGCCCCCGGACCGGGCGACGGCGTGCGGGCGGCCGTCTTCACGCCCCCGTCCGGCCCGGTGGCCGAGCTGATCGCCGGCGTCTGGGCCGAACTGCTCGGCGTCCCGCGGATCTCGGCCGACGACGACTTCTTCGCGCTCGGCGGCCACTCGCTGCTCGCCGCCCAGGCCGTCGCACGGATCGCCGCGCGTCTCGGCGTCGAGCTCGGCGTGCGGTCGGCGTTCGCCGCGCCGGTGCTCCGCGACCTGGCCGAACTGGCCGCGGCCGCGCCCCGCACCGCTTTCCCACCGCCCGTCGCGGTCGCCGGAGACGGGCCGTTCGCCGTGTCGTTCGCCCAGCAGCGGCTCTGGTTCCTCGACCGGCTCGCGCCCCACCACGCCCTCTACAACGTGCCGCTGCTGCTGACCATCGACGGGCCGCTCGACGTGCCGGCGCTGCGGGCCTCGATCGAGGCCCTGGTGAGCCGGCACGCCGCGCTGCGGACCCGGATCGTCACCGTCGACGACGAGCCCCGGCAGGTGATCGACCTGCCGGCCGGCGTCGACGTGCCCCTGGTCGACCTGCGCGAGCGTGCGGACGCCGCCGACGACATGGTGCGGCGCGCGGCCGCCCAACCCTTTGACCTGGCCGCCGGGCCGCTCCTGCGCGCCGCACTGATCCGCGTGGCCGACGACCGGCACCTGCTGATCCTGACCGTGCACCACGCGGTTTCCGACGGCTGGTCGGTCGGCGTGCTGCTGCGAGACCTCGGCGCGCTCTACGCCGGGCGGACGCCGCCGGCTCCGGCCCTACGCTATGTCGACTTCGCTCGCTGGCAGCGCGACCTGCTCGACGGGCCGGTGCGCCGGGCGCAGCTCGACTACTGGACGGCCCATCTGGTCGGGGCGCCGCCGTCGCTGGAGCTGCCGGTCGATCGGCCGCGGCCCGCGGAGCCACGCCACCGGGGCGAGACCTTCGAGATCCGGCTACGACCTCAGACCGCCGCGCTTGTCCGTGGCGTCGGACGGGCGTACGGAGCAACGCCCTTTATGGTTTTGCTGGCCTCCCTGCAGCTGGTCCTCGGGCGGTATGCCGGAGTCGCCGATGTCAGCGTGGGCGCCCCGGTCTCCGGTCGCACACGGCCCGAGTTCGAGGACCTGGTCGGTTTCTTCGTCAACACCGTCGTGGTACGCACCCGGTGGCAGGCGCGCGACACCTTCGCCGCGCTGCTGGATCGGGTGCGGACCGGCGTGCTCGCCGCGTACGAGCACCAGGACGTGCCGTTCGAGCAGGTGGTGGAGGCGGTCCGGCCGTCGCGCGAGCCCGGGCTCAGCCCGCTGTTCCAGGTCATGATGTCGATGCAGAACGTGCCGCCGCACCTCGGCGTGCTGCCCGGCCTGGCCGTCGAGGTCAGCGAACCGGACGCCGGGGTGGCCAAGTTCGACCTGACCGTCGCCTGGGACGAGGCGCCGCTGGCCTCGGGCGAGCTGCGCGGGCGCGTCGAATACGACGTCGACCTGTTCGACCGATCCACCGTGGACCGGCTCGCCGCACACTATGTGGCCGTTCTGGAAGCGGCCCTGGCCACCCCGGAGATTCCGGTCGCCCGGCTGCCGATGGTGGCGATGGACCGGGGCACCGAGACCGAGCGGGCGTCCACCCTCACGGCACTCTTCGCCGCATCGGCGGCCCGGCACTCGGGCCGGATCGCACTGCGGCAGGACGGGCGCGAGCTCACCTACGCCGAGCTGGACGCCAGGGCCGCCAGGATCGCGGCCGCCCTGGCCGCCCGGGGGATCGGGCCGGGCGACAGGGTCGCCGTGGCCACCGGCCGCACCCTGGACTGGCCGGCGGCCCTGCTCGGGGTGCTGCGGGCAGGGGCCGCCTATGTGCCGGTCGACCCGGACGCGCCCGCGGAGCGGACCGCCCACCTGCTGCGCGACTCGGGTGCCCGGCTGGTGCTGCGGGCCGGGGAACTGATCGAGCAAGACGGACGGGCGGACTTCGCGGCGCCGCACCCGGCGTCGATCGCCTACGTGCTCTACACCTCAGGCACCACGGGGCAGCCCAAGGGCGTCGCCGTCAGCCACGCCAACCTGGCCCACACGCTGCGGGCGGTCGCCGACCGCTACGAGCTCGGACCGGACGATCGGGTTCTCCAGTTCGCCGCGCTCACCTTTGACGTGGCCGCCGAGGAACTGTTCGCCACCCTGATCCGGGGCGGCACCGTGGTGCTGCTGCCGGACGGGCCGGTGCCGGGCATCCCGGAGCTGACCGCGCTGGCCGCCCGGGAACGGCTGACCGTGCTCAACCTGCCCGCCTCCTACTGGCACGAGTGGGTGTCGCTGCTCGACCGTCATCCGGCGGCCGCGCTGCCGGACCTGCGGCTCACGGTGGTCGGCAGCGAACGGGTCGACGGCACCCGCCTGGCCCGGTGGAAGGCCGCCGTGCCGGACCGGGTGCGCTGGCTCAACGCGTACGGGCCGACCGAGGCGACCATCACGGCCACGGTGCACGAACCGCCGACCGCGAGTGCCGGCACCGTCCCCATCGGAGAACCCCTTTGCGGCGTGCGGGCGTACGTGCTGGACGACGCCCTGAACCCGGTGCCCGTCGGCGTGCCCGGCGAGCTCTATCTCGCTGGTCCCGGTGTGGCCCTGGGCTACGTCGGAGACCCGGGCAAGACCGCCGCGTCGTTTCTTCCCGACCCGTGGGGGCCGCCCGGCGCGCGGATGTACGCGACCCGGGACCGGGCAAAGCGCACCGCGGCGGGCGTCCTGGAGTTCCTCGGGCGCAGCGACGGGCAGATCAAGTTGCGCGGGTTCCGGATCGAGCCGGGCGAGATCGAGGCGGCGCTGAACACCCACCCGCTGGTGCGGGAGGCGGCTGCGATGCTGCGCGAGGACGTCCCGGGACGGCCCGTGCTCACCGGCTATGTGGCGGCGCCGCCCGAGGTGACCGAGACCGGGCTGCGGAACCACCTGGCCGAGCGATTGCCCGGCTATCTGGTGCCGAGGGCCTATGTCGTGCTGGACCGGCTGCCCCGCGGCGACCGCGACAAGATCGACCGGGCCGCGCTGCCGGCGCCGGCGCGGCCCACGGCCCGGCCTGACGCCGAGCAGCCGGCCGGTGTGCTGGAGCGCACGGTCGCCGACGTCTGGTCCCATGTGCTGGCCGTCGAGCGGGTCGGCCTCGACGAGAACTTCTTCGAACTGGGCGGGCACTCGCTGCTGCTGCTGCGGGTGCAGGGCCGGCTGGCCGAGGAACTGGGCCGGCCGGTCGCGGTGGTGGACCTGCTTCGCTACCCGACCGTACGGTCGCTGGCCCGGCGGCTGACCGAGGACACGGAGCACATCCCGGCGGGCGGCTCGGAGGGCAGGCGGCGGGCGGAGGCACGCAGGGTGAGTTCGGGCGGACGGGGTGCGCGCCGGCGAGCGCGGCCGGGGAACGGGGATGCGGAATGAGTGACGTGAGCGAGATGAACGACGAAGCCGTCGCGGTGGTCGGGATGGCCCTGCGCGTGCCGGGGGCCGATACCCCTGCCGCGTTCTGGCGCAACCTTCGCGGCGGGGTGGAGTCGATCACCACCCTGACCGACGAGGAACTGCTGGCCGACGGGGCCACGCCGGAGGAGATCGCGGACCCGGACTACGTGCGGCGCGCCGGTGTGCTGGCCGACGTGGCCGGTTTCGATGCCGGCTTCTTCGGATTCTCGGCCCGGGAGGCGCAGCTGCTCGACCCGCAGCACCGGATCTTCCTGGAGTGCGCGTGGGAGGCGCTCGAACACGCCGGCCACCCCGCCGACCGGGGCAAGGCGGTGACCGGTGTCTACGCCGGGGTCGGCGAGAGCTCCTACCTGATGCACAACCTCATGCCCAACCGGGATCTGGTCGAGCGGGTCGGCGCCTTCCAGACCGCGCTCGGCAACGACAAGGACTTCGTGCCGACCCGGGTGTCCTACAAGCTCGACCTGCGCGGCCCGAGCGTGAGCGTGCAGACCGGCTGCTCCACGTCGCTGGTCGCGGTGCACATGGCGGCTCAGGCACTGCTCAACGGCGAGTGCGACATCGCGTTGGCCGGCGGCGCCACCGTGATCGCACCCCGGCGCGGCTACCGGCACGAGGCGGGCGGCATCCTCTCCGCCGACGGGCACTGCCGGGCCTTCGCCGCCGACGCGACCGGCGCCGTCCCGGCCTCGGGCTCCGGCGTGGTCGTCCTGCGGCGCCTCGCGGACGCGCTCGCCGACGGCGACGTGATCCACGCGGTGATCCGCGGCTCGGCGATCAACAACGACGGCTCCCGCAAGGTCGGCTTCACCGCGCCCAGCGTGGACGGTCAGGCCGACGTGATCGCCGAGGCGCTCGGGGTCGCCGACGTCAAGCCCGAGACGGTCTCCTACGTCGAGGCGCACGGCACCGGCACCCCGCTCGGCGATCCGATCGAGGTGGCCGCCCTGCGCAGCGTGTACGGCTCGGAGGGCGACGGGCGGACCGCCCTCGGCTCGGTGAAGACCAACGTCGGGCACCTGGACACCGCCGCCGGCGTGGTCGGCCTGATCAAGACGGTGCTCGCGATGAAGGCCCGCGAGCTGCCGCCCTCGCTGCACCTGCACACCCCGAACCCCCGCCTCGAACTGGACGGCAGCCCGTTCCGGGTGAACACCGAGCTCGTGCCGTGGGTCGGGGAGGTGGTGCGGGCCGGCGTCAGCTCGTTCGGCATCGGCGGCACCAACGCCCACGTGATCCTCGAGTCGGCGCCGCCTCGACCGGCGACGGAAGGAGACGGCCGCCGGCACCTGCTGCCGCTGTCGGCCGCCTCACCGGCCGCCCTGGAGGCCGCCGCCGCGCGCCTCGCCGAGCACCTGCGGGAAACCGGCGAGTCACTCGCCGACATCGCCTTCACGCTGCAGCAGGGCCGGTGGCAGCTGCCCTACCGCCGGTTCGTGGTCGGTGCCGACCCGGCCGGGGCCGCCGCCGCCCTGGACGCGCCGGTCACGCCGGTGCACAGCGAGGGCGAGATCAGGACGGTCTTCGCCTTCCCCGGCCAGGGCACCCAGCGGATCGGCATGGCCCGGGCCCTCTACGACCACGAGCCGATCTTCCGGGCCGAGTTCGACCGGGTCGGCGCGGACATCCGGGACCTGCTGTACGCCGGTCCGGAGCAGCGCGACGAGATCCGCCGCACCAGCCACGCCCAGCCCGCCCTGTTCGCGGTCGAATACGCCCTGGCCCGCCTGTGGGAGTCCTGGGGCGTACGCCCGTCGGCGATGCTCGGGCACAGCGTCGGCGAACTGGTGGCGGCCTGCCTGGCCGGCGTGATGTCACCGGAGGTCGCCGCCCGGCTGGTCGCCGTGCGCGGCCGACTCATGCAGGAGGCGGACGAGGGCGCCATGGTGGCCGTACCGCTGCCCGAGTCCGAGGTCGCCGAGCTGATCGACGGCATCGACGGGCTCGCCCTGGCCGCGGTCAACGGGCCCCGTGAGTGCGTGGTCTCCGGGCCGGTCCCGGCCGTCGAAGCCCTCGAGGAGTCACTGCGCGCCCGCGGCGTGGTGTTCACCCGGCTGCGCACGTCGCACGCCTTCCACTCGCCGATGATGGATCGGGCCGCCGACGCTTTCGCCGCCGAGGTGGCCCGGGCCGAGCTCTCCGCACCGCGGATCCCGTTCGTGTCCAACGTGACCGGCACCTGGATCACCGCGGCGGAGGCGACCGACTCGGCCTACTGGGGACGGCAACTGCGCTCCACCGTCCGCTTCGGCGACGCGCTTACCACGGCCGGCGACCCCGACGCGCTGCTGCTCGAGGTCGGTCCCGGCCGTACGCTCAGCGGTCTGGCCCGCGCGGCGGGTGCCTTCCGCGCCGCGGTCCCCGCGCTGCCGGCGAGCGGCGACGCGCAGGTGGAGGCGCTCATCGCGGCCGGCGAGGTGTGGAGCCACGGCGGGAGCCTGTCGTGGGACACGATCCACGGCGCAAGCCGGCCGCGCCGGGTCGAACTGCCGACGTACCCGTTCCAGCGCGAGCGGTACTGGGTCTCGCCGCCGGCCGGGCGGCCCGCCGTGGCGGTCGCCGGTGAGCTGGCCGTGCGCACCTTCCGGCGTACGGCCACCCGGCCGCACGCGGCGGGCGCTGAATGGCTCGTGGACGGCAAACCGTCCGGGCTGACCGCGCGGGTGCCCTTCGCCGGCACCGAACAGCCGGCCGGGGTCGTCCACACCGGACTGCTCGACCCGACGGCCACCGAGCTGCCGGCCGACCGTCCGGACGGCCGTACCGTGCTGCTGACGACCGGCGTCCTCGACGTGACCGGCGAGGAGGAGTTGCGCCCGGATCGGGCCGCGCTGCTGGCCTGGGCCAGGGCCGGTCGGCGCACCCTGATCGACGTGCCCGCCGTCCGGTCCGCCGTGGCCGAGGAACGGCTGGCCGCCGCCGTGGCCGCGGAGCTGGGGGCCGACGAGCCGATCGTGGCGCTGCGCGGCGCCCACCGGTTCGTCCCGGCCATCGAGCCGGCGCCCGCGGCGGCCGACCGTCCGGCCGGCTGGCGGTGCCAGGTCATCGGCGACGAGCCGCTCGCGACGCAGTTCGCCAAGGCGCTGGCCCGCGCGGGCGCTGACGTGTGCGGGGCCGGCACGCCGGACAACCTCGTCGTCGTTCTGGACGGCCGGTCGGGCGGCGCGGCGATGCCTACGCTGATCACGCCGGCGTCCTCGCTGGAGGTCCACCTCGTGGGCGGCGACGACACCCTCGCCGACGAGGTGGAGACACACCTGGCCCGGCTGCGGCGGGAGACGGCGACCCAGGCGACCACGTACTCGTGGCCCGCCGTCACCCCGGAGACGCTCGACGAGGCCGTCCCGCGCATTGTCGGCGCGGCACCCGGCGCCGGACACGTCGTGGTCGACCCGCGGCCGGCCGACACCGAGCTCGGCGAACCGGTGCTCGCGCTCGCCGAGGAACCGGCCGACGAGGTCGAGCGGCTGGTCGCCGAGATCTTCGCCGACCTGCTCGGCGTGAGAGGCATCGGAGCCGATACCGGCTTCTTCGAGCTCGGCGGCCACTCGCTGCTCGCGGCCCAGGTGGTGGCGCGGGTGCGGGAGGTCTGCGGGGTGGAGGTCGCGCTGCGCGCCTTCACCGGCGCGCCCACGATCCGCGGGCTGGCCGCCGCCGTCCGCGCGGCCGGCGACTCCGTCCCCGACGACCTGGAGCCGCTGCCCGCCGTGGTGGCCGACCCGGCCGCGGCCGGCGAGCCGTTCCCGCTCACGGACGTGCAGCAGGCGTACTGGATCGGCCGCACCGGCCTGTTCGAACTGGGCAACGTGGGCATGCACGGCTACGAGGAGTTCGAGCTCGACGACCTCGACGTGCCCCGGCTCGAGAGCGCGTTCCGGCGCCTCATCCGGCGCCACGGCATGCTCCGGGCCATCGTGCTGCCCCACGGCGAGCAGCAGATCCTCGACGACGTGCCGGACTACGAGATCGTCACCGAGGACGTGCGCGGCCTCGACCCGGTGGCCGCGCGGGCGAGTCTGGAGCAGACCCGGGCCGCCATGTCCCACCAGGTCTTCGTGCCCGACCGGTGGCCGCTGTTCGAGATGCGGGCCACCCTGCTGGACGGCGGCCGGGGCCGGGTGCACTACAGCATCGACGGGCTGATCACCGACGCGTGGGCCTCGGTGATCGTGATGAGTGAGCTGACCCGGCTCTACCACGACACCGAGGTCGAGCTGCCCGAACTCGACCTGTCGTTCCGCGACTACGTGCTGGCGAGCAAGCGGGTGGAGCAGACCGAACGCTATCGGCGGGCCGAGCGCTACTGGCTCGACCGGGTGCCGACCCTGCCGCCGGGGCCCGAGCTGCCGCTGGCGACCGACCCGCAGACGATGGCCGAGGTGCGGTTCAGTCGCCTCACCGGCCGGCTGGACGCGCGGGCGTGGGCCCGGCTGCGGTCCCAGAGCGCGCGGCGGGGACTCACCCCGACCGCTCTGCTGCTGGCCGCGTACGGGGAAGTGGTCGGCGCCTGGTCCAAGAGCCCCCGCTTCACGCTCAACCTGCCGATGGCCAACCGGTTGCCGCTGCACCCGGAGGTCGACGCGATCCTGGGCGACTTCACCTCGGTGACACTGCTCGAGATCGACGCCGCCCCCGGCTCGTTCTCCGACCGGGCCGCCGCCGTCCGCGACCAGCTCGCCGGCGACATCGACCACGGGCTGTTCAGCGGGGTACGGATGCTGCGCGAGGTCAAGCGTCGGCGCGGCGACGCGGCGGCGACCATGCCGGTCGTGTTCACCAGCCTGTTCCAGGCGATCGGCGAACACCCGCAGATCGGCGAGGTGGTCTACAGCATCTCCCAGACCCCGCAGATCTGGATCGACGCCCAGGTCTACGAGTCGGACGGCGAGCTGGTGCTCGACATCGACTCGGTCGACGACCTGTTCCCGGACGGCATGGTGTCCGCCATGCATGCCGCCACCCTCGAACTGCTCGACTGGCTGGCCGCGGAGGAGGCGCGCTGGGACGAGCCGATGCCGCCGGTGACACCGACCGGCCAGCTGGCGGCCCGCGACTCCTACAACCGGACCGAGGGGCCGCTCCCGGCGGGGCTGCTGCACGAGCCGTTCTTCGCGATCGCGGCCCGCGAGCCCGACCGCGCCGCTGTGGTCACGACGACCCGTACGCTCAGCTATCGCGAGCTGGCCGCCCGGGCGTACGGAATCGCGGAACGCCTGCGCCCCCTCGACCTGCGCCCCAACGAGCTGGTCGCCGTGGTCATGGAAAAGGGTTGGGAGCAGTGCGCCGCGGTGCTCGGCGTCCTGGCCGCCGGTGCCGCCTATCTGCCGATCGACCCGGACCTGCCCGACGAGCGGGTGCGGTTCCTGCTGGAGCACGGCGGTGCCAGGGCGGTGCTGACCCAGAGCCGGGTCGGCGCCGAGCGGTTCGCCGGCTTCGATCCCGTGTACGAGGTGGACACTCTGCCCGCCGACGGAAAGCCCACCGGCCCGACGGCGACCACCGCGGGCGACCTGGCCTACGTCATCTTCACCTCGGGATCGACCGGGATGCCCAAGGGCGTGATGATCGACCACCGTGGCGCGCTCAACACCGTGGTCGACATCAACGACCGGTTCGCCGTCGGCCCGCACGACCGGGTGCTCGCGGTCTCGTCGCTCAGCTTCGACCTTTCGGTGTACGACGTCTTCGGGCCGCTCGCGGTGGGCGGCGCCGTGGTCGTGCCCGACGCCGACGTGCAACGCGACCCGGCAGCCTGGCTCGACCTGGTGCGCGACGCCGGCGTGACGATCTGGAACTCGGTGCCGGCCCTGATGGAACTGCTGGTCGAGCACCTGGTCGTGACCGGCGAGTCGGCCCGGCTGCGCCTGGTGATGATGAGCGGTGACTGGATCCCGGTCACGCTGCCCGAGCGGATCCGGGCCGCGCTCGGCGGACCCGCCGTGATCAGCCTGGGCGGCGCCACCGAGGCGTCGATCTGGTCGATCCTCTATCCGATCGACGCGGTGCCGGCCGAGTGGACCAGCATCCCGTACGGGCACCCGATGCGGAACCAGAGCTTCCACGTCCTCGACGAGCGGCTGCGGCCCCGCCCGGACTGGGTGCCCGGACAGCTCTACATCGGCGGCGTCGGCCTCGCCCAGGGATACCTGCACGACGAGGCGAAGACGGCGGCCGCGTTCATCGTGCACCCGGCCACGGGGGAGCGGCTCTACCGCACCGGCGACCTGGGTCGGTTCAACGACGGCGTCATCGAGTTCCTGGGCCGTGAGGATTTCCAGGTCAAGGTGCAGGGCTACCGGATCGAGCTGGGGGAGATCGAGGCGACCCTGACCCAGCATCCGGCAGTGCGGGCGGCCGTCGTGGTAGCCCACGGCGACCCCCGCGGCGCCAAGCGGCTGGTCGGGTTCGTCGTTCCGCAGACCGACGGCGGACTGCCACCCGACCTGCTCGGCTTCCTCGCGGCCAAACTGCCCGGCTACATGGTCCCGGGCGTCCTGCACGAGCTCGACGAGCTGCCGCTGACCGCCAACGGCAAGGTCGACCGCAAGGCCCTGGTGGTGCCGGACGAGGTCGACGAGCAGGACCAGGTCCCGTACGAGGCGCCGCGTACCGGGGTCGAGGAGGCGGTCGCGGAGGTCTGGGGATCCCTGCTCCAGGTCGACGCCGTGGGCGTGCACGACAACTTCTTCGCGCTCGGCGGCGACTCCCTGATGGCCATGCGGGCCGTCGTGCACCTGCGCAAGCAGCTCGAACTGGACGTGCCGATCCGGGTGCTGTTCGACAGCCCGACGCTCGCCGACACCGCCCTCGTCATCGAGGAACTGCTGCTCGCCGAGATGGACAGCATGACCGACGAACAAGCCGCATCCCTGCTGGCCGACTAGACGGATCGGAGCCCCGTCATGAATCGCACCGCCACCCTCCGTCCGCCCCGGGCCCAAGGCTGGATCGCCGGGACCCGCCCGCGGCGCACCCCGCCCGCCGTCCGGCTGTTCTGCCTGCCGTGGGCGGGCGGCAGCTCGGCCGCGTACTCGTCCTGGACGACAGCGTTTCCCGACGAGGTCGAGGTGTGCCCGATCGAGCTGCCCGGGCGCCAGACCCGCTGGCACCAGAGCCCCATCGAGCGGGTCGACCCGCTGGTGAACGCCCTCGCCACAGCCCTGTCGGGCGAGCTCGGCGGCCGCTGGGCCCTGTTCGGGCACAGCATGGGCGCGCTCGTCGCCTTCGAACTCGTCCGCACCCTGCGGCGCCGCGGCGAAGGCGAGCCGGAGACCCTGTTCGTCTCGGCCGGCGCGGCCCCGCAGCTGCCGCGAGCCCTCCCGGCGATCCACGACCAGCCCGACTCGATCGTCCGCGAGAAGCTGGTCGAGCTGGGCGGCGTGCCGGCCGAGGTCTCGGACAACCCGGAACTGATGGAGCTGCTCATGCCGGTGATCCGCGCCGACTTCTCGGTCTGCGAGACCTACGGCTACCGGCCCGAGCCGCCGCTGCGCTGCCCGATCGTCGCCTTCTCGGGCGAGCGGGACCGCGAGGTGCCGCCGGCCCGGATGGCTCCGTGGGCCGAGCAGACGACCGGCGGATTCCGTCGGCACATGCTGCCCGGCGGCCACTTCGCGGTGGAGAGCGAGCGGGAGACGGTGCTGTCCGTCATCCGCTCGCACCTCACCGGATCTTAAGAACGCGGAAGGTCGTTGCCGTTATTCGCTGGCGCGGTCAGCGCCAGTCAGGCAGACTTCCTACCAACGCCGGCGGGGGATGGAAATCCAGCTCACAAAAGCGTTGACGAATGCGGCAGTGTCGGTCATTCTGATTGCCGACACCGCACCAGAGCCTCGAGGGGAGTGAAACCGTCATGTCGTTGCAGCCGAATTGCGCGATCGCCCAGCCATGGGCGGCGTATGGGTCTGCCATGTCCCTCGTGACGGTGAAGCTGCACGTCCGAGGCAGCAAATCCAGTCGCGGCCTCGAGCGGTGGAGCGGTTAGCGCAGCAGCGTCTGCGCCTACGCCGCCCACCTCACGCCTCGAGGAACGGGCGGCTTTTTCGTTGCCCGGAATTGTCTTAACACCTACGGTTCGCAGGTTCGAAACCTGCCACTTGTGCGTGCCCTGAATACGTTCAGCGGAATTGTTCTCTATCAACTCAACAGTGGATGGCATGTATATCCGGCGCTCATTCGACAGTGAGCGGCCGGAGACGATCCGGCATGGGCACGACGTGATTCTTCGTGCCCATGCCGGGGCGAAAGATGGGCCATCATGTCCTGCACCACCAGCACGCCGCGGTAGCCCAACGGCAGAGGCGGCCGGTTCAAGTTCGGCTCAGTGCGGGTTCGACTCCCGCTCGCGGTACGCCTTGCCTTTGCCCGACGGGTCGGGCCCCGCCCTGGTACGGCGGGAGTCGCGGGTTCGAGCCCCGCCGAAGGCTCTACGCCCTCGCCGGCTTACACGCCAGCGCAGCACGACAGGTCGTGCGCCGCTTTCGTACGGCGGAGGTAGCCGGTTCGAGTCCGGCCGCTGGCTCTGGTGCGCGACGGCGCACCCCATGCCCGGGTAGCCCAACTGGCAGGAGGCACCGCGTTCAGGGCGCGGGCAGTGCAGGTTCGAATCCTGTTCCGGGCACGCAGCACGATCCTGGGCCTGTAGCTCATCTGGTAGAGCATCCGTCTTGCACACGGAAGGTGGTCGGTTCGAGTCCGATCGGGTCCACGCATGGTGATGTAGCTCCGCCGTCTCGCCGTGGCCCAGCTGGTAGGGGCGCCTCGCTGATAACGAGGAGGGCGCAGGTTCGAACCCTGCCGGCGAGACCATGCCTCTGTAGCTCAGTGGAAAGAGCGTCCGGCTACGAACCGGAAGGTCGCAGGTTCGACTCCTGCCAGGGGTACGCAAGAATGCCGCCCAGCCAATGGGGCGGCGAACCACCTGTGGAGGAGGAGCCAGCCGATGTGGTGACGGCACCCCGTTCGAAGCGGGACGAGCTCAACAGCCTTGGGGGTTCGACTCCCTCCTCCTCCGCACTCCACGGAGACGCCAGCCGATTGGTGCCGGCCGCGGCCTTGAAAGCCGTCGGGGTTCACGCCCGTGCGCGTTCGACCCGCGCCGTCTCCGCCACGCGCCGTTAGCTCAGTCTGGTCAGAGCAGGGGCCTCTTAAGCCTCGGGTCCACAGTTCGAATCTGTGACGGCGCACATCTTCCCCGGATCAAGCGGCTACGAGCCCGACCCGGGGACGATCTTCTCCCGGTAGCTCAATGGACGAGAGCAGCGCGGTCCTAACGCGCGGGTTGCGGGTTCGAGTCCTGCCCGGGAGACGTCACGCGCCGTTAGCTCAGCGGGTAGAGCTGCCGCCTTTTAAGCGGAGGGTCCGGGGTTCGAGTCCCCGACGGCGCACGTGCGGGGTAGAGCAGTTCTCCAGTGCTCGCGGGCCTCATAAGCCCGAGGTCGCCGGTTCGAATCCGGTCCCCGCTCCCGTTCCGGTAGCTCAGCTTGGTAGAGCGCCGCCTCGACAAGACGGAGGTCCCTGGTTCGAGTCCAGGCCGGAACACGCAAGCTGCCTCACCGTCGACTAGGGGACGTGGGTTCGAATCCCACCCAGGGCACGGGCAACATGTCGATCCGGCGTCGCCCAATAGGCAGGGCAGCGGACTGTTAATCCGTACGGTGGTGGTTCGAGTCCACCCGCCGGAGCGAGGAGGAGCCGGCTGGCTACGGACACGCCGTTGGAAGCGGCGTACACCCTGACCGGGGTGTCGTGGGTTCGAATCCCACCTCCTCCGCACCGACCCGAGTCGTTGGCGCGGGTTCCATCACCGCCGTGGGTACCCACCCCACGGTTTCGCCTGTGTAGCTCAATCCGGAAGAGCGCCGTCCTTACAAGACGGAGGTTGGGGGTTCGAATCCCTCCGCGGGTACGCACGACACCCATGGTGGCTGTAGCTCATCAGGTCATCGGTCAGTCACCCTCGCGCGGGCGCGCCGACGTGGGAGAGTCGGGCCTGGCTGTAAACCAGGTGCCTTGCTGAGGGGGTTCGAATCCCTCCGCCCGCACTCCACACCACCGAAACCGGGGGTGTCGTGTCGTACCCCTGAGGCATACTCCGCGGGATGACGCCGCTGACGATCATCAAGGGTGACGCGACCAGCCCGCAGGCCAAAGGGCCGAAGATCATCGCTCACGTCTGCAACGACATCGGCGGCTGGGGCAAGGGCTTCGTTCTGGCGGTTTCGCGTCGCTGGCCGGCACCGGAACGCGACTACCGCGCCTGGCACCGCGGCCGCGCCGGCAACGACTTCGCTCTCGGCGCCGTCCGGCTCGTCCAGGTGCGACCGGACACGTGGGTGGCCAACCTGGTCGGCCAACACGGCATCCGACGCGGGAGCAGCGGCCCACCGATCCGCTACGACGCCATCGAGCGGTGCCTCGCGACCCTCGCCGACCACGCGCTCCAGCTGGGCGCGTCGGTGCATATGCCCCGTATCGGCTGCGGCTTGGCCGGCGGCCGGTGGGAGCGCATCGAACCGCTCATCGTGTCGACGCTGAGCGTCCAGAACATCCCGGTGACCGTCTACGACCACGACTGACACCGGGGTCCGTCCGGCGAGGGTGAGGTATTCGGCATGGACAGTGCACTGTCGCCGCCGGTCTGGCTGCTCGACGTCGACGGCGTCGTCAACGCCACCCGTCCCGGCTGGCACGCCGCACCCCGCCGGGCGCACGTCTACTCGCCGCGCGACCACTACGACTACCAGCTACGGTGGGCGCCGGCGCTCGTCGACCGGCTCCGGCATCTGCACGCCGACGGAACGGTGGAGCTGCGCTGGTGCACCACCTGGTGTTCCGAGGCCCACCTGCTGGAACGGCTGTGGCACCTGCCGCCCCTGGTCCGAGCGCCGGCACCCGACCCGGCGCCTCGCGGCGCCGCGTCGCACCCGTGGAAGCTGGCCGCCGCCCGCCAGGTCCTCGCTGCCGACCGGGCACTGATCTGGGCGGACGACGAGGCCATACCCCTCGACGGTCCGGTCTTCCGAGAGTTGACCGCCGACGGGCGGGCGCTGCTTATTGCCCCGTCTTCCCGGCGGGGCCTTCAGCCGGAGGACCTGGATGCCGCCGAGGCGTTCGCCGCCCGGCATGTTCACCGCGGCTGATCGCTGTGGTGGGTCTCTGCCTTCGTAGCTCAGTGGAGAGAGCGCGACGTTCCGAGCGTCGAGGTCGCTGGTTCGAGTCCAGCCGGGGGCGCTTATCCGTCTCGCACCGCGCGCGGACATTTTGGAGGCCGCCGGAGTGCATGCCATCTGCTGAAGCCCGCCGCCCCTTGTCGGCGATGTCTACCTTTCACCCTCCCACCTTGGTCGATCGGACGGTTAGCGTCATCGATGGGGTTTTTCGTCATGTCTGCCGTTGACCGGCCGGACCGATGAGACAAGAGTTGTCGCTGCGGGGGCTTGTCGTGATGGGCTAGTCCGTCGCAAGGAGAACTCCGTGGTCATGGATGAGCAGTCAGCCCACTTGTCTGTCGCAGTGCCGGGGCCGGCTTCCCCCGCCTGCGGAGGGATAACACACCGCTACGTGAGCCGAACTCCATGACGACGCTTCGAGCGTGGGACTGTCGACAGTCGGTGATGCCGAGACTGTTCGCGATCGTGGCCGTGACAGCCGACGTGCTGACGGTCGTTGTCTCCGGTGAACTCGATGCGGCGAACCGCATGATCGTCCTGGATGCTCTGCTCGACGCCTTCTCCGAAAGCAAGCCTCGGCATGTCGTCGTCGACCTCTCCGCCCTCGGTTTCTGTGACTCGGCCGGTGCTCGCGTCCTTGGATGCGGTCAACAACTG
Organism: Actinoplanes sp. NPDC051346; assembly: GCF_040682215.1. Classification (NCBI taxonomy): domain Bacteria; kingdom Bacillati; phylum Actinomycetota; class Actinomycetes; order Micromonosporales; family Micromonosporaceae; genus Actinoplanes; species Actinoplanes sp. NPDC051346. Next base: position 284,289 of record NZ_JBFBAJ010000006.1, read on the forward strand.
GCCCTGTCACACGGGGCGTCCTGGCGGATATGCAACCCGCAACCGCATGTGGAATGGCTCCTGCGGATCGTCCGGCCCGGTCTCTTCACCGTCGCCACCGTGGCGAACTCGAACCGTGGTCACTAGCGGTCGCAGGTCACGGACATGCGCGCCTAGGTTTGCGCCGACCGTGACGGTGGGGCGCTGCCGCCCTGCGGCTCGGTGGCCCGCATGAGTTCGGCAATGGCCTCCCGGTCCGCCTCGGATGGCAGGCCCCAGTCGGGCCGGTAGCCGTACACCTGGTCCAGGCCGGTGGCCGCGGTGCGACCGTCGAGGATCTCCACCGAGCCGGTGCCGATCAGGCCGGGGTGTTCGACGCCGCATGCCTCGGCGACCTTGAGGAGGTCCCGGCGCAGCGTCTTGACGTAGTTGGCGGCGCGTACGGATTTGAGCGCGGGGTCCAGCCCTCGGGTGAGCCAGCGGTTCTGGGTGGCGACGCCGGTCGGGCAGGTGTCGGTGTGGCACTTCTGTGCCTGGATGCAACCGATCGCCAGCATCGCCTCGCGGGCCACGTTGACCATGTCGCAGCCGAGCGCGAACGCGACCACGGCGTTGTCGGGCAGCCCGAGCTTGCCGGCGCCGATGAAGACGACCTGCTCGTGCAGGCCGCGTTCGGCGAACATCGCGTACACGCGGGCGAAGCCGACCTGAAACGGCAGGGAGACCGTGTCGGTGAAGATCAGGGGTGCCGCGCCGGTGCCGCCCTCGCCGCCGTCGACCGTCACGAAGTCGACGCCGCGCCCGGTCGTGGTCATCAGCGAGGTCAGCTCGTCCCAGAAGTCGAGGTCGCCGACGGCGGACTTGATGCCGACCGGCAGGCCGGTCTCCGCGGCGAGCAGCTCCACCCAGTCGAGCAGACTGTCGGTGTCGGAGAACTCGGCGTGTCGAGAGGGGCTCACGCAGTCGACGCCCTGCGGGATACCGCGGGTGGCGGCGATCTCCGCGGACACCTTCGCGCCCGGAAGCAGCCCTCCGAGGCTGGGCTTGGCGCCCTGGCTGAGCTTGATCTCCAGCGCCCGGACCGGAGCGTCGGCCACCAGGTCCTTGAGCCGCTGGAGGTCGAACCGGCCGTGCTCGTCGCGGCAGCCGAAGTACGCGGTCCCGATCTGAAAGACCAGATCACCACCGTGCCGATGGTACGGCGACAGCCCGCCCTCCCCGGTGTTCTGCAGGCAGCCGGCCAGCGCCGCGCCTCGGTTGAGCGCCTCGATCGCGTTGCCGGACAGCGAGCCGTAGCTCATGCCGGAGATGTTGACGACCGAGTCCGGCCGAAACGCCCGCTCCCGGCCGCGCGCCGCCCCGAGAACCTTCGCACACGGTACGGACGCCTCATACCCGGACGCCGGCGTGGACCGGGGCACCGCCCGTCCGAACGTACGGTGCTTGATGATCGGATATCCGGAGGTGTACTCGATGTCGTTGTCCGTACCGAAGCCGAAGTAGTTGTTCTCTTTCTTCGCCGACGCGTAAACCCAGCGTCGCTGGTCGCGGGTGAACGGCCGCTCCTCGTTGTTGCCGGCCACCACGTACTGCCGCAGCTCGGGGCCGATCGCCTCGATGAAGTACCGGCCGTGACCGATGACCGGGAAGTTCCGCAGCAGGGCATGGTTGCGCTGCAGGAGATCACGGACGGCGACCACCGCCAGCGCCGACACTGCGGCTACCGTGGCCGCACCGATGCCCCGCCTCATGCCGGATGATATTGCCGCCGCACCGGGCGGCTAAACGCCGAGGCGTCCCTCAAGCCGGGGCGTGCTGGTCGGTTTTGCTGGCGCCCGCGTCGCAGTTGTTGCTCTGACGAGAGACCGAATACTCCCGGTCGTCGCGAGTGATTCCCGAGGGCGCGCCGTCGAAGTAGGTCTCGACCTTTTCGAAGCCTCTGTGCTGTTCGTAGTGCAGATGCGGTGCGCCGGAATCGCCCGTGCTGCCGACGCGGCCGAGCTGTTCTCCTCGCCGCACGTGCTGTCCTTCGCGCACCAGCGGCGGTTCGAGCATGTGAAGGTACTGCGTTTCCCACCTGCGGCCGTGATCGATCCTGACCCAGTAGCCGCCGCCCCGGCCGCGAGGGCCGTCCGGGTTGTCCGGAGTGCGCCCGCCCAGGGTCCCGTTGATCCCGGCGTCGGTGACGGTGCCCGGGGCGGACGCGAGTACCGGACGACCCCACGCCTCGCCCTTGTCGGGAAACAGGTCCACGTCGTTGTCGCCGTGTCCCGGGTAGGTGCCGAGCGTCCAGGTCTCGCCGCACGGCACCGGAAGCTGGAAGGCGGGGCGAGGCCCCGGTGGCAGCAGCATCGGCACGATGATCGTGGCGGCGGCGATCAGGCCGACTCCCAGGATCGCGAGGACGGTGCTGCGGCGTACCCAGGTGCGTGGACGAGCTGTCACCGTCCCCACGATGGCATATCCCGACAATGCCGAGATCAAGTCAGAGTCGCAGAGCCCGTACCGCGGTGGACGACATCGCTGCCAGTTCCGGCCGGGTGGGTAGGAACAGCGTCGTCACGCCCAGTGCCTCATTCATCGCCGCGAGTTCGAACTCGCGGTGGCAATCGGTGGAGTTCCTGACTCCGCGGACAATCACCCCGAAACCGTGGTGTCGGCAGTAATCCACGGTCAACCCGTGCCAAGCGGCCACCGAGACATTTTCCCACTCCGCTGGCAGCAGGCGTTGGATCTCCGTCGCCCGCGCGGCAGTCGTCTGGGACGGCCGTTTGCCGTCGTTGACGGCGACCAGGACGGTGACGTGCTCAAACATGCGGCGCGACCGGTCGACGAGGTCGAAGTGACCCGGTGTGAAGGGATCGAACGTCCCGGGGTAGACCGCTCGGGCCGAGCCGAGCCCGCCGTCAGAAGCTTGAGTCATCGGCACATACTATCCTAGTGCTAGAGTATGCAGGTGACGTTGACCCCCGCTGAGCTGACTGTGTTGGGACTGGTCATCGAGCGGCCGCAGCACGGGTACGACCTGGAGCAGGTGATCGAGCAGCGCGGCATACGGCAGTGGACCGATATCGGGTTCTCCTCGATCTACTACCTGCTCACCAAGCTGGAGCAGCGCGGCCTGCTCCATGTCCCGCAGGCTCCGGCCGCCGCGAAGTCCCGCCGCGTCTTCCATGCCACCGCCGAGGGCCGCGAGGTTGCGGCACGCAACGCGCTGGCCTTCGTCGCCGAGGCGCGGCCCGTCCCGCATCCACTGTTGGTCGGCGTCGCCAACCTGTCCCTGCTCTCGACGCAGCAGTACGCGCAGGCGCTGCGCACCCGGCTGGCGCAGATCGAAGCCCGGATCGCCGCGGTCCGGGCCGCCCGGGTCGTGCAGCAGGAACAAGCCGTTCTCCCGCTCGCGGCGCGTGAGGTGTTCTCCTACTCCCTGAGCCTCATGGAGGCGGAAAGGCAGTGGCTCGCCACCCGAGCCCAGGTGCCCGCTGATGAACCAGACTGACGCCAAGACCGACTTCAAGAAGACCCTCGACGCCTACCAGGCGCAACGGGGCCGGTTCCGGATATTCGACGTACCCGACATGCGGTACCTCATGGTCGACGGTCACGGCGACCCCAACACCTCGCCCGCCTACACCGAGGCGGTCGAGGCGCTCTACCCGGTGGCCTACAAGCTGAAGTTCGCCAGCAAGCGAGATCTCGGGCGCGACTACGTCGTTCCGCCGCTGGAAGGTCTGTGGTGGGCCGAGGACATGGACTCCTTCACCACCGTGCGGGACAAGTCACGGTGGGAGTGGACGCTGATGCTCATGGTGCCGGACTGGATCGACCAGACAATGGTCACCGCCGCCGTCGAGCAAACCGCGGCGAAAGACGTACGCCTCCAGGCGCTGTCCGAGGGGCGGTGCGTGCAGACGCTGCACGTCGGTTCCTTCGACGACGAGGCCGAGGTGCTCGCGCAACTGCATCATCAGTTCATCCCTGACCACGGCCTTCGCATGAGCGGCACCCACCACGAGATCTACCTCAGCGACTTCCGCAGGGTCGCACCCGACAAGCGGCGCACGATTCTCCGGCAGCCGGTCACCGTCGACAGTCAGGTGTGAGCGGCGATATCGGGGCGGTTTTGCGCGTCAGGGAGGTTAGGCTAACCTAACCGCGTGTTCAGAGCTGATGACGTGCCGGTGGGTCTGCGTGGTGACCGCCTGGATCTGGGATATCACGGCAAGTCGGTCGTCCACGCCGCCTCGATCACGCTCGCGGCCGGCGCCGTGACCGCGCTCGTCGGCCCGAACGGCAGCGGCAAGTCGACACTGCTGCGCGCCCTCGCGCGCCTGCATCGCCCGACCGGCGGCACCGTGCTGCTCGCCGACGGCACGTCGGCGCTAGCCATGTCGGCCAAGGACCTCGCGCGGCGGGTCACGCTGCTCGCGCAGAGCCGGCCCACCCCGAGCGGGGTCACCGTGCACGACGTGGTCGGGTACGGCCGTCATCCGTACCGCGGCCGGTGGCGGGGCGACGACCCCGACGGACCGCGCGCCGTGGCCTGGGCGATGGACGTCACGGGGGTCGCCGCGATGGCCGGGCGTGCCGTCGACGAGCTGTCCGGCGGTGAGCTGCAACGGGTATGGCTGGCGACCTGCCTGGCACAGGACACGCGGGTGCTGCTGCTCGACGAGCCCACGACCTACCTCGACCTGCGCTACCAGGTGGAGATTCTCGACCTGACGCGGGACCTCGCCGAGGAGCACGGCGTGGCGGTCGGCGTCGTGCTGCACGACCTCAACCAGGCCGCCGCGGTCGCCGACCGGGTCGTGCTGCTGCACGGTGGCGCGGTGCTGGCCAGCGGCGACCCGGTCGAGGTGTTCACCCCACAGCGGCTGAGCACCGCGTATGGCATCCCTGTCGAGGTGGTCACCGAGCCGGACACCGGCCTGGTCACCACCCGCCCGGTCGGGCGGCACAGCCGCCGCCTCTCGACCGTCATCACCAACCCTTCAACGAACGGCAGCGCACCTTCATGACGAAACTCCGTACCCTTGCCGCCTCCGCTCTGGCGGCGGGCCTACTCCTGACGGGCTGCGGCACGACCGAAGAACCGGCCGCCGGCACCAGCGCGGCCCCGGCCGGCGGTGGGCCGGTCACCGTCACCGACAGCCGCGGCAAGGCCATCACGCTCGCCGCGCCGGCCACCAAGGTCGTGGGGCTGGAATGGGGCGAGGTCGAGATGCTGGCGACCCTCGGCGTCGCGCCGGTCGGCGTCGCCGACGTCAAGGGCTTCACCACCTGGAACACCGCGGTCAAGCTCGACGCGGGCGTCAAGGACGTCGGCACCCGCGGCGAGCCGAGCGTCGACTCGATCGCCGCCCTCAAACCCGATCTCGTCGTGATGGGCTCCGACGCCGCCGCGACGCTCGCGCCGCAGCTGGAGAAGTTCGTGCCGGTGCTGGTCACCAAGGGCAGCGACGCCGGCCGCAACCTCACCCGCATGCGTGAGGACTTCACCCTCATCGCGACCGCGGTCGGCAAGACCGACAAGGCCAAGCAGGTGCTCGCCGACTTCGACGCGGCCCTCGCCGCGGGCAAGAAGAAGATCGCCGATGCCGGCGCGGGCGGCCGGCACTTCGCGATCGCCGACGGGTGGAAGGAAGGCAGCACCATCTCGATCCGGATGTTCGGTCAGGGCGCACTGGTGTCCCAGGTCGGCATCGCGCTCGGACTGCAGAATGCCTGGGCCGGCAAGGCCGACCCGGTGTGGGGTCTGGGGCAGACCGACGTCGAGGGGCTCAACGCGCTGAAGGACAAGGACGTCCACTTCTTCTACAACGCCTCCGACGGCACCGACGTCTTCGCCGACGGACTGGGCACGAACGCGATCTGGAAGGCCCTGCCGTTCGTACAAAAGAACCAGCTGCACAAGATGCCCGACGGCATCTGGACCTTCGGCGGTCCACTGTCCTGCCAGCAGTACGTCGACCAGCTCGTCAAGGTCTACGCCCCTTGAGCCAGATCGTCGAGGCGTTCTCGGGGCCGGTCACCGCACCGGCCCCACCCGCGCCGGCGCCGGTGCGGGCGGTCCGCGTCCTGGTGTTGACGGCCGCGGCGGTCGCCGTCGTGCTGCTGCTCGCGGCCGTGCATCTCACCCAGGGCACCAGCGACGTCGGTGCCGCCGAGCTGCTCGGGCTGCTCTTCGGCGGTAGCGACGCCGACACGGTCCGCGTGCTGGTGGCGGCCCGCCTGCCCCGGCTGCTCGCCGCGCTCGCGGTCGGGCTCGCTCTCGGCGTCGCCGGTGCCGCTCTGCAGTCGCTGGCCCGCAACCCGCTCGCGTCACCGGACACTCTCGCCGTCAACGCCGGCGCCCACCTCGCCGTCGTCGCCGCCGCCGCGTTCGGCCTCGCTCTGCCGGTCCTGCCCGCCGGCGGGCTGGCGTTCTGCGGCGGGCTCGCCGCCGCCGGGTTCGTGCTGCTGTTGTCGGCCGGGGGCACCTCCGGTCCCGCCCGGCTCATCCTCGCCGGCTCCGCGACCGCGTTCGCGCTCAACGCGCTCACCGTGCTGTTCATGCTGCTGTTCCAGCGCGAGACCGTCGGCTTCTACGCCTGGGGCAACGGCACCCTCGTGCAGAGCGATCTGCGCGCTGTGACCCAGATGGCGCCCGTCATCGCGCTGGGCGTGGTCGGATGCCTGGTCATCGGCCGCCGGCTCGACATCCTCGCCCTCGGCGACGACACCGCCACCGTGCTCGGCCTGCACGTGCGCCGTACCCGGATGGCCGGCACCGTCCTGGCCGTCCTGCTGTCCGCCGCCGCGGTGACCATCGCCGGCCCGGTCGGCTTCGTCGGCCTGTGCGCCCCGGTCATCGTGCGCCTGCTCGCCCCGCTCGCGCCCGGCCTGCACCGGCATCGGCTGCTCATGCCGTTCTCCGGCGTGGCCGGCATCATCGTCGTGCTCGGCTCCGACATCCTGCTGCGGCAGTTCCTCGGCGGACAGGCAGGCGTCGACGTTCCCACCGGGGTCGTCACGTCGCTGTTCGGCGCGGTCGTGCTGGTCTGGCTCGCCCGCGGGCACCGCGACGCCGGTCCGACCCACGCCGCCGGCACGAGCCCTCTGGCCCGGGTGCGGTCGGTCGCCTTCGTCCGTGTCGTCGTGGTCACCTGTGCCGCCGCACTCGTCGGCGGGACCCTGCTCGGCGTGCTCGCCGGGGACACCTGGCTGCTCACCGGCGACGTGGCCAACTGGCTGAGTGGGCGGGCCGGTCCCGCGGTCACATACGTGCTCGATCAGCGCTATCCCCGCGTGCTGGCCGCGTTGCTGGCCGGAGCCGCGCTGGCCGTGGCCGGCACCACGGTGCAGGCCGTGTGCCGTAACCCGCTCGCCGAGCCCGGCATCCTCGGCGTCACCGCCGGCGCGGGCGTGGGCGCGGTCGCGTTGCTCACGTACGTTCCCCTCGCCGGGGTGTGGGCCATGTCGACGGTCGCCGGCCTTGCCGCGCTGTTCACCTTCGCTCTGGTCTACGCGCTGGCGTGGCGCGGCGGGCTGAGTTCCGACCGGCTCATTCTCGTCGGCGTCGGAGTGTTCACCGCGGGCACCGCCGTCATCACGTTCATCATCATCTCCACCGACCCGTGGAACACCGGCAAGGCGCTCACCTGGCTGTCCGGATCCACGTACGGACGTACCGCGGTGCAGGTAGCCCCGGTCGCGGTGGCACTGCTGTTCCTTACTCCAGCGCTGGCCGGCGTGACCCGGCGGCTGGACCTGCTCGCCCTCGACGACGACACACCCCGGGTGCTCGGCATCCGCCTGGAACGCACCCGCCTGCTCACCCTGGCCGCCGCCGCGCTGCTCACCTCCACCGCCGTCTCCGCGGTCGGCGTCATCGGCTTCGTCGGGCTGGTCGCACCCCACGCGGCCCGCGCCCTCGTCGGCGGCCGGCACCGTCGCGTCCTGCCCGTCGCGGCGCTGCTCGGCGCCCTGCTGGTCAGCCTCGCCGACACCGTGGGACGCACCGTCATCGCACCCGCGCAGGTTCCCGCCGGCCTCGTCGCGGCCATGATCGGCACCCCGTACTTCGTCTGGCTGCTGTGGCGTTCCCGCGCCCGGACGGCCGGGGGAGCCGGGGGATAGGCATCGGATGAAAGAGGGTCCACAGGTGACGGTCGATACGCCGTACCGCTTCTTCAGCGTCCGGGTGGGCGACCTGCGGCGGCTCAGCCCGTCGTTCCTGCGCGTCACGTTCACCGGCGCCGACCTGGACACCTTCGCCGACAACGGCCGGGACCAGCGCATCAAGCTGGTCTTTCCGGCGCAGGTCGGCGGCTACGACGACCTGCCCGAGGGCCCGGACTGGTATCCGCGCTGGCGTGCGCTCCCGCACCAGCGCCGGGCGCCGTTGCGCACGTACACCGTCAGCGCCGTGCGCCCCGCCCGCCGCGAGGTCGACGTCGACCTTGTCCTGCACGGCGACGGCGGACCGGCCTCACGCTGGGCCAACCGTGCCCGGCTCGGCGAGCCCTTGAAGCTGATGGGCCCGGATGTCCGCTTCCCCGGCGACCACGGCGGCATCACGTTCCGCCCACCGCACCACGAGGCGCTGCTGCTGGCCGGCGACGAGACCGCGGTACCCGCGATCGCCTCCATCCTGTCCGGACTGTCACGCACAGCCCGCGGCGAGGTGATCCTCGAAGTACCCCACACCGATGACGCGCTCGCCCTCGATGCTCCCGCCGGCGTCCGGACGACCTGGCTCGCCCGCGGCGGCGCCGCACACGGCACCATGCTCATCCCCGGTGTCAAGGCGGCGGCCGAACGGCTGGCGCCCGCGCCGGCACCATTCGGCGACCACCCGATCGACGACATCGACATCGACGCCGGCATCCTCTGGGAGGTGCCGGACGCACCCGCGGCCACGAGCGGAATTTACGCATGGCTGGCCGGGGAGGCGGGGACCATCAAGCTCCTGCGGCGGTACCTCGTCGCCGAACGGGGCATCGACCGCCGAGCCGTGGCGTTCATGGGCTACTGGCGGGCGGGTCGCGCCGAACAGACCTGACGCGTCCCGCGGCATTCAGGCCGTGATGCAGGGCCAAGTGCCTACAAATCACGGCCGATGCGTGATTCTGGGCAATTGTCTTCATGCAAGCATCATCTCTGCCTAATGTCATGGACGGTCTTGACCAAGAAGCTCAGCGTGTCGTTCGGGCTTGGGGCGTTCACCACCCCGTACGTCTCGTCCCAGCGACTGATCGTGCCCGACCTCCTGGGTCCGGTGCGCGGCGCCGACGAGAAACTCGTCGGCCGCGCCAACAGCCTCGTCGACGGGGCGACCAGGATCGCCGCGCTCGCCGGGCCCGCCGTCGGTGGCGTCCTCATCGCGCTGCTCGGCCCGGGCCGAGGTGCTCTGGATCGATGCCGGGACGTATTTCGTCTCGTTCTTGATCGTGCTCGTCTGCTCGCGGCGACACTCATCACGCGTTTCACATCCCGCCCGATCGCAGACCGCATGTCTTGGCTGCGGTGACCACCACCGAAAACCTCGCTGGGTTCATCGGCTCCGTAGCTGCGGGGCCGGCACTCCAGTTCGCCGGCTCGCGCCTGGTCTTCGCCACCATCGCGATCCTGGCCGGAACGGGCGCCGCGATGTTCGTTCTGGGGTTGCGAGTGAGACCTGACGTCTCACTCGCTTCCACCTGAGCCTTCCGGTGCTGCCGGAGGACGGGATGATCCTCAAGGAGCTCCGGGAGCTGAGGGCGCGGCCTTACTTCAGGTGTCGGTCGAAGAACCGGTTTCCGTCGTCCACCTCGAACCACGGGGTGCCGGTGTGCCCGCCCACATTGGCGTGCAGCGTCTTCTCCCCGCTGCCGAAGGCGTCGAACAGGTCCAGGGCCAGCCGCCGGTCGTTGCCTTCGTCGTCCCACTGCAGCAGGAACAACAGCGGGATGGTGACCTGCCGGGCCTCCTCGCGCAGGGCGCTGGGCACGAAGCCTCCGGCGAAGAAGCCGGCGGCCGCGATGCGCGGCTCGACCACCGCCAGTCGAATGCCGATGGCGGTCATCCCCGAGTACCCGACCGGGCCGCCGATCCCGGGTAGCGACAGGAGGGCGTCCAGGGTGGTCTGCCATTCCGGGACGGCCCGGTCGACCAGCGGGGCGATGAGGGCTTCGAGGATCTCGTCGATCGGCTCGCCCGACTCTTTCGCCCGGCGCAGGTCGGCGCGGATCCGCTCCTCGCCGGCGGAACGGGGGCGGTCGCCGTGCCCGGGGGCGTCGATGGCGGCCACCGCGTAGCCGTACTCCGCCGCGGAGTGCCGGGCGCGGGCCATCAGGCGCGGTTCCCGCGTCCGCAAGCCGCCGTTGTGGCCGATCAGGATCAGCGGGGCCGGGGCCGGAGCGGATCCAGGTGTCCAGAGGGTGCCGGGGATCTCGCCGAGGGTGAATTCGCGTTCGAGGACGCCGTCGTCGAGACGCTGTTCGGAGGTGAATCGCATGGTCGTGCCTTTCGGGAGTGCTCGTGAACGGCGCTCCCGGACGATCTATCGTCCGACCGTGACCCCGGAGGGGAGCACCCACGTCGATACGTTCACGGGTACCACCTCCTCGTCCTGGCACGGTCTCGGGGAAGGTAGCAGTACTCGCCGTGGCCCGCCAACGGCTTTTCAGTCTCGGGACGAGGGAAGGGTGAACACCCTGCTGCGGCGGACGTCCTCCTCCGTGATCAGCATCAGGTCGTCGCGGCCGACCTGGCCGGAGAGCGCGACGAGCCGGTTGGCCTGCCGGAGGCGGGCCCGTTCGAGGGCGTTGCGGACGCTGCGCGCGTTCGCGAAGCGCGGCAACGTGCGCCGACGGTCGAGGTACTCGCCGAACGCCTCCCGTGCCGCCTCGGTGAAGCAGTAGTCGTCCCGGGTGAGCATCAGTTCGGCGATCTCGGCCAGTTCATCCGTGGCGTAGTCCTCGAACTGGATGTGGTGGGCGACCCGCGAGCTCAGTCCGGGGTTCGAGGAGAAGAACGTCTCCATCCGGTCCTCGTAGCCGGCGAAGATGACCACGAGCGAGCCGCGTGCCGACTCCATCTCCTGCAACAGGATCTCGATCGCTTCCTGTCCGTAGTCGCGTTCGTTGTCCGGGCGGTACAGGTAGTAGGCCTCGTCGATGAACAGGACGCCGCCGGCGGCTCTGGCTAGCGCCTCCTTGGTCTTGGGCGCGGTGTGTCCGATGAACTGGCCGACCAGGTCGTCGCGCGTGACCGGGTGCACCCGCGGCGCCCGCAGGTAGTCCAGCGCGTGGAGGATCTCGGCCATGCGGAGCGCGACGGTGGTCTTGCCGGTGCCCGGTCCGCCGGCGAAGCTCATGTGCAGGGAGGGTCTGCTCGCCGAGAGGCCGAACCGTGCGCGGGCCCGGTCCACCATCAGCAGCGCCGCTATCTCGCGGATGCGGCGCTTCACGCCGGCCAGCCCGACCAGTTCCGCGTCGACGGCGGCGAGCACCTCCCGGACCCGCGTGGCCGCCTCGTCCGCCTGCATGTCGACCCTGGCCTGGGGGTCGAGGACCGGCTCCGGCGGGGAGTCGGCGGTCGCGGGGGCGCTTCCCGGCCGGTGCATCGAGAAGCCGGCGCTCACCGGGAGCCGTCACGGCCGTAGCGGGAGCCGCTGGGTGACTCGGTGGCATAGGAATGTACGCCGTACCGCTGCACCCGGTTGTTGCCCTCGGTGCGGTCCAGCCGAAAGCCGGGCTCCTCTGCCGGGCGTTGCACCACGAAGCTCATGGCGGTGGTCTGGCGGCCGAGCTTCGCGTCGTACGCCAGTACCCGGACGTAGTGGTCCGGAAAGGCCGCGCGGCAGTCGTTGATCTCGCGGAGCACGCCGTCGGGTTCGGCGAGGTCGAACATCGGTAGGCCCCACAGCTCCCAATAGACGTTGCGGGGGTGCGGATCGTCGGTGTATTCCACCGAGATCGGCCAGCCGTGGAGCAGCGCGTAGCGGACCTGCGCGGCGATCTCGTCGTCGGTCAGCTCCGGCAGGTAGGAAAACGAACCGTGGCGCAGATACATGTCGGCTCCTAGACGCTTGCCGTGGGTACGGCGTCGGGGGCATCGGTGGCGGCGTAGTCGAACGTCACGTCGCCCCAGGTGGCGAGCGCCGCCTCCAGCGGCCGGTTGCCTCGCGCGGCGGTCCGGAGGATGTCCGGGCCTTCCTTGATGAGGTTGCGTCCCTCGTTGCGGGCCTTGACGACGGCTTCGAGCGCGACCCGGTTGGCCTCGGCGCCGGCCGCTATGCCGAGCGGGTGGCCGATGGTGCCGCCGCCGAACTGCAGGATGACGTCCTCGCCGAGCAGGTCGACCAGCTGGTGCATCTGTCCGGCGTGGATTCCGCCCGAGGCGACCGGCATGACGCCGGGCATGCTCGCCCAGTCCTGGTCGAAGTAGATCCCGTTGCCGTGGTCGGCGGGGACGTGCCCCAAGCGCAGCGTGTCGTAGAAGCCCTTGGTGGTGGCGGGGTCGCCCTCGAGCTTGCCCACGATCGTGCCGGCGTGGACGTGGTCGACGCCGATCAGCCGCGACCATTTGGCGATCACGCGGAAGCTGACGCCGTGCGTCTTCTGCCGCGTGTAGGTGCTGTGGCCGGCGCGGTGCAGGTGCAGCAGCACGCTGTTCCTGCGGGCCCAGTGCGCCATCGACTGCATCGCGGAGTAGCCGACCGTCAGGTCCATCATCACGACGACGCTGCCGAGTTCCTTGGCGAATTCCGCGCGCTCGTACATGTCCTCGACCGTCGCGGCGGTGATGTTGAGGTAGTGGCCCTTGATCTCGCCGGTCTGCGCCATTGCCCGGTTGACTCCCTCCATGGCGTAGAGGAACCGGTCGCGCCATCGCATGAAGGGCTGGGAGTTGATGTTCTCGTCGTCCTTGGTGAAGTCCAGTCCGCCGCGGCAGGCCTCGTACACCACCCGGCCGTAGTTACGCGCCGAGAGGCCCAGCTTCGGTTTGATGGTGGCCCCCAGCAGGGGGCGGCCGAACTTGTTGAGGATCTCGCGCTCCATCACGATGCCGTGGGCGGGCCCCTGGAACGTCTTCACGTACGCCACCGGAATGCGCATGTCCTCCAGGCGCAGGGCCTTCAGCGGCTTGAAACCGAACACGTTGCCGATGATCGACGACGTGAGGTTGGCGATGGAACCCTCCTCGAAGAGGTCGATGTCGTAGGCGACGTAGGCCAGGTACTCGGATTCCCTGCCGGGAACGGGATCCACCCGGTAGCACTTGGCCTGGTAGTGCGTGTTGGCGGTGAGCCGGTCGGTCCACACCACGGTCCAGGTCGCCGTCGAGGACTCGCCCGCGACCGCCGCCGCGGCCTCCACCGGGTCGACGCCCGGCTGCGGGGTCACCCGGAACACCGCCAGCACGTCGGTGTCCTTGGGGCGGTAGTCGGCGTCGTAGTAGCCCATGCTGGCGTAGCTGTGCACGCCTGGGTCCCATCGGTTCGGCTCGGTCACGGCGCCTCCTAGGGTCGGCCCGGCATCCCCGGGCGCACCATCCACACTCGCCGGTTTGCCTTGAAAGGTCTAGCGAGTGTTTGCCGTGGACACATGAGCGAATGCTTGACTACGTTGGGACCGTGACGCCGGCCCGGCTGCGGACCTTTCTCGCGATCGTCGAGCACGGCTCGGCGCGCGCCGCGGCGCAACGGCTGTCGGTGACCGAGTCCGCCGTGTCGGCGGCGCTGGCCGCACTGCACCGCGAGGCCGGCGTCGTGCTGTTCGAGCGGCACGGTCGCGGCCTACGCCTCACCGACTCCGGTCGGATCTTCGCCGGCTACGCGCGGCGCATCCTCGGGCTGATCGACGAGGGACTGAGCGCCGCCCGGCAGAGCGGGGACCCCGAGCGGGGCCGGCTCCGGCTCGGCGCCGTCACCACCGCCGGGGAGTACCTCGTTCCCGGGCTGCTCGCGTCGTTCCGGTCGGTGTATCCGCGGGTCGACGTGACCCTCGACGTCGGCGTCCGCGACCGGGTGTCCGCGCTGCTGGCCGACCACCGGCTCGACATCGTCATCGGCGGCCGACCTGGCCGCGGGTTGACCAGCAGGGCCACCCGACCGAACTCGCTGATCGTCGTGGCCGCGCCGGGTCCGGTGCCGGAACTGTCGACCGCTACCTGGCTGCTGCGCGAGCCCGGCTCGGGAACCCGCGACACCACCCTCGCGCTGCTCGATGCCCTGCAGGTGACGCCGCCGACTCTGGCTCTGGGTTCGCACGGCGCCGTCGTGGCCTCGGCGGTGCTCGGCCTGGGCGTGACGCTGGTGTCCGCCGACGCCGTGACCGGGCACCTGCGGCAGGGAACGTTGCAGCGCGTCGGAGTGCGGGGAACCCCGTTGCGCCGTCCCTGGCATGCCGTCTCCACCGCGACCCCCACCGCCACCGCCGCGCTGTTCCTCGACCACATCACCGACTCCGACGGCGCGGGGGAGTTGGCGTTCAGGCCACGCCGCTGAGCGGTTCCCACACTCACCCCGACGGCCCCCCGTGCGGGTGAGGCCCCCACGGTGTCATCCGGCCTACGGTCGCCAGCAACGCCGAGAGGGGGCCCGCCGTGCCGGAGGCGCACAAGACGCTGACCCGCTACACCATCGAGCAGGAGCACCGGCATCAAGACTCGACCGGTGACTTCTCCGGCCTGCTGAACGCGATCAGCACGGCAGTGAAGATCATCGCGAACCAGGTGAACAAGGGCGCCCTCGTCGGCGCTCCGAAGAACCTCGACGGGATCAGCAACGAGGTGATGATCGGCGAGACGGAGTGGACCGGTCATCTGGCGGCGATGACCTCCGACCGTACGGGGGACATCTATCCGGTCCCGCAGCCGTACCGGCGGGGTAAGTATCTGCTGGCCTTCGACCCGCTCGACGGCTTCACCACCGTCGACGTCGGCATCCCCGTCGGCACCATCTTCTCCATCCTGCGCAGTCCCCACCCGAACGCGCCCGCGAGCACCGCGGACTTCCTGCAGCAGGGCGTCGCGCAGGTCTGCGCCGGATTCGCACTGTACGGGCCGTCGACGGTGCTGGTGCTCACCACCGGAGACGGCGTGGACGGCTTCACGCTGGACCGCGACATCGGCGCGTTCATCCTCACCCATCCGCGCATGCGGATACCGGAGAGCACCGAGGAGTTCGCCATCAACGCCTCGAACGAACGCTTCTGGGAACCACCGGTGAAGCGCTACGTCGCCGAATGCCTGGCCGGCCGTTCGGGTACGCGCGAACGCGACTTCACCATGCGCTGGGTCGCCTGCCTGACCGCCGAGACGTTCCGCATCCTCACCCGGGGCGGCGTCTTCCTCGACCCGGACGACGGCGGCGCGGGACGCCGGCGCCGGCCGCGACTGCTGTACGCGGCGAATCCGATCGCGTTCGTCGTCGAGCAGGCCGGCGGTCTCGCGAGCACCGGACGGCAGCGGCTGATGACCTGCGTTCCCGGCAGCCTGCCGGAGCGGGTGCCGCTGATCTTCGGCTCGCGTCACGAGGTGGAGCGCATCGAGCGGTATCACCGCGACCGCGTCGATCTGCACGACGACGACTTCTCGCTGTTCAACACCCGCTCGCTTTTCCGTCCGTGACGCATCCCGAGGGGCCACGCCTTGTCAGTCAGACACCCCGTTGTCGCCGTCACCGGCTCGTCCGGCGCCGGCACCACGTCGGTCACCAGGACGATGCAGCAGATCTTCCGCCGGGAGGAGATCGCGCCCGTGATGGTCGAGGGCGACTCGTTCCACCGCTACGACCGGGCCCAGATGCAGGCCGAGATGACTCGGGCGGAAGCCGAGGGCAACCGTCACTTCTGCCACTTCGGCCCGGAGGCCAACCTTCTCGAGGACCTGGAGAAACTCTTCCGCGGCTACGGCGAGAACGGGTCCGGCAGGATCCGCAGATATCTGCACGACGAACAGGAAGCGGCGCCGTACGGTCTCCAGCCGGGCACCTTCACCGCGTGGGAGGACATCCCGGCCGGCACCGACCTGCTCTTCTACGAGGGGCTGCACGGTGCGGCCGTCAGCGACAAGATCGATGTCGCGCGGCACACCGACCTGATCGTGGGCGTCGTACCCATCATCAACCTCGAGTGGATCCAGAAGCTGCACCGGGACCGGACCGCTCGGGGCTACAGCAGCGAGGCGGTCGTCGACACGATCCTGCGCCGGATGCCGGACTACCTGAACTACATCTGCCCGCAGTTCTCGCGGACGCACATCAACTTCCAGCGGGTGCCCACGGTGGACACGTCCAATCCGTTCATCGCCCGCTACATTCCGACGGCCGACGAGAGCTTCCTGGTCATCCGGTTCGCGGACCCCACGGGAATCGACTTTCCGTACCTGCTGGCGATGCTGCACGACTCGTTCATGTCGCGACCCAATATCATCGTCGTACCCGGTGGAAAGATGGAGCTGGCGATGCAGCTGATCCTGACGCCGATGGTCTTGCGGCTGATGGAGCGAAGACGTCGGGCCTAGAGCACAGTGGGTCTAGAGCACAGTGGGTCTAGAGCACATTGGGTACGGTCACCTCCACCGTGGTGCCCGCCCCCGGCCGCGACTTGACGCGCAGTCGGCCGCCGAGCAGGTGCACGCGTTCCGCCATGCCCGTCAGCCCGTAGCCGGAGCCGGGGCTGTCCGGCGGATCGAACCCCGTCCCGTCGTCCGTGACGCTGAGGATGACCATGTGGCCGTGCTTGGCCAGGCGGATCACGGCGCTGCCCGCCCCGGAGTGCTTGACGACGTTCTGCACCGACTCCTGGGCGATGCGGAACAGCGAGGTGCTCACATGCTCGGGCAGCGCGAACTCCGCGGCGTCCACCTCGATGCTCAGGCCGGGCACGCCGCGCGCCATGCTGGCCAGGCCGGCCGCCAGCCCCAGGTCGTCCAGGACCGGGCTGTGCAGCCCGGTGATCGCGCTGCGCGTCTCGTCGAGCGCCAGGTCGGCCAGCGACCGGGCCGCCGCCACCTGCTCGGCTACGAACCCGACGTCACCGTCGCCGAGCGCGACGTCCGCCGCGGACAGATGGAAGGACAGGCTCGCGATCGCCTGGGTCACCCCGTCGTGCAGATCCGCGGCCACCCGCCGGCGTTCCGCCTCCTGGGCGGCGACGGCGCCGGCGACGACCGTGTCCCACTCGTCCCGGTAGTCGCGCATCGTCGTCAGCGCGGCCGCGACGCAGACGCGCAACCCGACGAGGTCCGCCACCCGCTGCGCGGCGTCCAGATCGGACGGGCCGAACTCGCGTCGGGTGCGGCTGTGCAGGGCCAGCACGGCGGAGCTGCCGCCACCGGGCACCCGCGCCGGGACGTACAAACGCGACACGGACTGCCCGGGTGCCAGGCCGAGCAACGCGCGGTGCCGGGGGTGGCGCGGATGGTCGTCCATCAGGACGACCGGGATCCCCTCGGCCGCGACCCGGCCGGCGACGCCTGGGCCCGCGGGCAGCCGCAGCGGCGCGCCCGCTGTGGGCGGCGCCGGATGGCTGGCCGCCAGCACCAGGTCGCCGCCGTTCTCGACGACGAACGCCAGGCAGCCGTCCGCGCCGAGCGCCTCGGTGAGCAGCTCCGCGACCCGGGTCAGGACGACGGTCAGCTCCGGCTCACGGGTCACCCACCGCACGGCGGCGGCGACGAGCGCGTCCCGGCGTTCCATCAGTGGAACAGGCCCTCCCGCAGCGCGGTCGCGACCGCGCCGCCACGATCCCGGACCTGCAGCTTGCGGTAGAGGCCCCGCAGGTGGGACTTCACGGTGTCGTCGCTGACGACCAGCCGGGCCGCTATCGCCTTGTTCGACAGCCCGCCGACCAGCAGGGCGAGCACCTCGCTCTCGCGCTGGGTGAGGCCGAGCCGGGCGCCCGGCCAGAACTCGCCCTTCTGCAGGTGCGCGGCGGACGTGGCGATCCGGCCGGCGAGGCTGGGATCGATGACGACCTCCCCGAGACTCACGTTCTCCAGGTGGCGCACCAGCTCGTGCGCGTCCAACCGCTTGAGCAGGTAGCCCGCCGCGCCCGCCCGCAACGCCTGGTAGAGGTACTGCTCGTCGTCGTAGACCGTCAGGAAGACCACCTTGGCCCGGGCGTCGACGTCACGGATCGCCTTGCAGACGTCGAGCCCGCTCGCCCGGCGCAGCCGTACGTCGCACAGCACGATGTCCGGCCGATCGTCGGTGACCGCGCGCACCGCGCACGGCAGCTCGCTCGCCGTCCCGATGACCTGCACCCGGTCGGGGAACCGGGACAACATCGCGGACACGCCGTGCAGCACCATCTCGTGGTCGTCGACCAGGAGAACGCGGATCGGCGGCATGGCTCCACCGTAGCGGCCTTCGCTGCCGCATTCAGCTTCGTCCATGGATCGCGTGCGCGCGGTCGGTACCGTCGACCGGCCAGCACATCGCCGACTTCAAGAGGATCCGTGCCGATCGTCCACCGCGCCCGCGCGTTCTTCCTGCTCTTTCCGCTCCTCATCGGCACCGCCGCGTGTGAGCCGGATCCCCGGCCGGGCCCGTCCGGCGCCGCGCCGCCGCCCGGCCGGGTGGATCTGCTCGCCGGGGACTGGAGCCACCTCGCCGGGGCGCGCGTCGAGGCCGACGGCGTGCGCGTCCACGGGCTGGGACGGCAGATCGTGCGCCAGGACGGCACCGGCGGGCAGCCCAATCCGCCGGTCAACCTGCGCGGCCCGCGGCTTCGGGTCAGCGGCGACTTCGAGGTCAGCGCGACGCTGCGTCGTCCGGCGGGCCAGACCGCCTCGCTGTACCTCTACGGCGAGACGCCGATCGTCTACGACGAGTGGCGACAGCACCGGCGGGGGCTGCGCGTCGCGGTTTCCGACCGCGAGCTGCGCCTAACCGCTTGGGACGGCCGTTCCGCCACGCCGGTCACAGACCGCGCCGCGCCGGCCACGCCCTCCTTCACTGTCGCGCTCCAACGCCACGGTCGTGACCTGGTGCTGTCCGCCGGCGACGTACGGGTATCCCTCCCGGACCCGGGGGTGTTCGCCGCCGGCTCCGTCACATTCGGCGTCGACGCCGACCCCGAGCGGCCCGACTGGACCCTGACGGCGCTGGCGGCCACGGCCCGCGACGGCGGCAGCGTCACGACGCACGACACCCCGATGGCGGGCCCACCGACGCCGCCGGACGCCCTGCGCGCGCTGGCCGACGCCGCCGGCCGTCGGATCGGGGCCGCGATGGCGGCCGCGCCGCTGATGAGCGACGGCGACTACCGCGCCCTCGCCGCCACCCAGTTCTCGATGCTCACCACGGAGAACGACCTCAAACCCCAGTTCGTGCACCCGCGGCCGGACACCTACGACTTCACCGAGGGTGACCTGTTGGTCGACTTCGCGGCCGCTAACCACCTGACCGTGCACGCGCACACCCTGGTCTTCGGCGAGGCCAACCCACGCTGGATGCGGCAGGTCCCACCGGCCGGCCGCGAACGCGTCATGACCGACCACATCACGACCGTCGCCGGCCACTACCGGGGACGGGTGGCGGAGTGGGACGTCGTCAACGAGCCGTTGTCCCCCGACGACGACGGCCCCGACGGCGGCCCCGGCCTGCGCGAGCACCTGTGGCAGCAGGCCATGGGGGAGTCCTACATCGACAAGGCGTTCCACGCGGCCCGCGCCGCCGACCCCGCGGCGAAGCTCTACCTCAACGAGTTCGGCGCCGAGGCCGACGGCCCCCGCTGGGACGCCCTGTACGCCCTGGTCGCCCGCCTCAAGAAGCGAGGTGCGCCCATCGACGGGGTCGGCTTCCAGACCCACGTCCACGAGGCCGGCGACCACATCGACCCCGGCGTGCTCCGGTCCCACATCGCCGACCTCGCCCGGCTCGGCGTCTCCGCACGCATATCCGAGATCGATGTGTACGGCGAATCCCCGCGCACCCAGGCCACCCAGTACGCCGGCGCGCTCGGCGCCTGCCTGTCCGAGCCGACCTGCACCTCGTTCACCACCTGGGGCATCACCGACCGCTACGGTTCCACCGCCGAGCACGACAGCTACCCCCTCGAACCGGGCGACGAACTGCTGTGGGACGCGGACCTGCGCCCGAAACCCGCCGTCGACGCCCTACGGGACGTGCTGTCGGCGGCCCGTTAGCCTGCCTTCGGGTGGCCGTCCATCACGGCTCCCAGCAGATGACGAAGTCGGCGTAGGGGTGCCGGCCGGTCCGCTCGCCCACCTCGTCGATGGCGGCGCGAATGTCTCGCAGCCGCCCGGGGCTCAGCCGCAGCGGCGGCTCGTCGGGCTGGTAGGTGGTGCGGATCGGGTAGTCGACACCGGGCGTGGTGGTCATCTCGATGTGGCAGCCGAGGACGTGGCTGACGGCGCGCGTGTCGGTGAACCGTACGAGCCGGTCGATCGTGTCGCGGAAGGCGGCCAGGTCCTGCACGTAGAGGCGCCCGGGATAGACGGTGTCGCCGGTGAGCAGGAAGCCGGTGTAGGCGTCGTAGAAGGTCACCGCCGCCTCCTGGTGGCCGGGGCTGGCCAGGCACTCCAGGACCCGTCCGCCCAGGTCGAGGGTGGTCACCCGGTCCAGGTCGGCACCGAGTCCGAGATAGGCCCAGGCGGTGGCGCGGTCGGCGCCCACGACGACGGTGTCCGGCCGGTCGGCGAACTGCCCGTCGCCGGCGACGTGGTCGCTGTGGGCGTGCGTGTGCAGGACCAGCAGTTCGTACCCGTCGCGGGGATGTGCGGTCAGCCACCGCGCCATCAGGTCGTCCACGGTACGCCGCAGCGGGAAGAACTCCGCCTCGGCGGTGGCCCCGGTGTCGATCAGGACGGCACGGTCGTTGCCGAACAGCAGGAACAGGAAGGGCGCCTCGTAGTGGACCGCCATGTTCTGCCGGAGGATCAGGGTGTGGGGGTCGTGGGCGTACACCTGGATGTCGGGGTCGGTGTTGTGCTTGGCCGACACAGAGCCATGGATCCATCGCACGTCGAGACCGCGCCCCTCTGAGGGCGTAGCGGTGAAGTCGATCGGGTGCCTGTTGCCGCTCATGACGCCTCCGATGGAAAAACGTAACAGGCCCGGGTGCGCCGTGACGGCCCGTTTGGGGCACGATGGCGCCATGCCTGTCACCGTTGCCACCCGCATCGGCGCCGCGCCCGAGGACGTGTGGGACCTCGTCGCCGACGTCACCCGCATGGGTCAGTGGAGTCCCGAGACCACCCGCTGCCGCTGGCTCACCGACCCGCCCGGCCCTCGTGCGGGAGCCCGTTTCGCCGGCACCAACGCCTACCGGGGACGGCGATGGCGCACCGAGTGCACCGTCGTGGCCGCCGATCGGGGCCGCGAGTTCAGCTTCGACGTGGTCGGTGGGGGTTTCCTCACCGTGGCCCGCTGGACGTACGCGTTCCGCCCGGTCGACGACGGCTGCGAGGTGACCGAGACGTACACCGACCGTCGCGGGCTGGTGCTCAAGCTGTTCGGCATCGCGGCGCTGGGCATCAAGGACCGGGACGCCCACAACCGCCGTACGATGACCGAGACGCTGGACCGGCTTCGCGTCGCCGCGGAGGCACGGGCCGGAGCGGCCTGACTGTTCCGGGCGGGTTACTCCGCATTATTCCGCGGCGGGACTGAGCTGCGCGGTCCGGTCGGACAGCGCAGCGTCGACGGCGGCCTCGACCTGGTCGGCGACCTTGTGCATGGTGTTGGTGCACAGCAGCAACAGGTCGGCGCCGGCGGCCTGCAACGCCGCGGCGGCCTGACCGAGCAGGCGACCTGCTTGTTCCCACTGCCCGCTGCTCCGCAGGTGCTCCACGTCGGCGAAATCGACGGAATACAGCACGCATCGCGCCGAGTGCAGGCCGCCGAGGCGGTCCCGGACCAGTTCGTTGGCCAATCGGTGGTAGTGAGCGCTGGATTCCCAGCTCATCCCGCCCAGCATCCCGATCGTGAGCATGCGTCCTTCCTACCATCCGCATCCCTCATTCCTCGACCAGTGCCAGTACCAGCTGCTCGGCCTCGTGCTTGTGGAACAGTTGCCCGACGCCGTGGAACCACAGCGACCAGTCGCCGCCGCGGTGTGCGATGACGACCAGGCTCGACCGATTGCCGAGCGCGGCTGTCGCGATGTTCTCCACCGAGCAGCCGACGCGGGCGAGGACCTCGCCGGAGCCCACGTCCCACACCTGCACGAGGTCCTCGTCCCGGCCGCCGGAGACCAGGCTGCCGTCGGCGAGCACCGCCAGGGCCGTCACCCGGCCGTGGTGCCGGCCCAGTTCGACCGGGTCCTGACCGGGTCGCTCCGGATCCCACACCAGAATCCTGCCGTCCAACAGGTCGCCGGTGGCCACCCGGCCGTCCGGCAGGACCGCGATCGCGGTGACGGTCCGCTGGGTGCCGAGGCAGACCGGCTCGGCCGCCGGCGGAGACCAGACCAGGATCCGACTCCGGAACGATGCTTTCTCGGGTGCGGCGGTCACCACCCGGCCGTCGGGCAGCGCCGCCATGGCCATGCCGAGCGGTCCGTCGAGCTTGCCCAGTACGACCGGCGCCTCGCCGCGATTGTGCAGGGTGAGATTGCCACGCTCGTCGCTGAGCACGTACCGGCCGTCGCGGAGGGCGGCGATGACGCCCACGAAGCTGATCGGGCCGGACGCGAACAGCAGCTCGCCTTCGGCTCCGGACGGGACTGGCGACCAGGCCCAGCCGGTCCCGAAACCGACGGACCCCTTGGTCAGCTCGGCCACGGTCGTCGAGCCGAAACCGTGGTGCCCCAGCTCGCGGGGGAGAGTGTCAGCGGGCTCCTCCCGCCACGACAGGTAGCCGTGGTCCGGGGCTTTCAGCGCCTTAGCGGCCGGATTGACCATCGGGGGCACGGGCCGCCGCGGGAGATCCGGCCAGCGTGAGCCGTCCCAGCACCGCAGGTCGCTCCTGCCCGTCACGATCCGGTCACCGTCGATGATCATCGCCGTGACGCCGCCGTCGTGGCGCCCGAGGCAGCGCTGCGGTTCACCGGGCAGGTCCGGATCCCACACCAGGAGGAAGCCACCCCATTCGCCGGCGCTGACCAACCGGCCGTCACGCAGTACCACCAGAGCGGACACCGCGTCCGGATGGTGGCCGAGTTCGACGGGTGCCGCCGCGGCCGGGTCCCAGAGCAGCAGAAGGCCGGAACGGCCTGCGGTGACGATCCGCTCGCCGGGCAGCAGCGCGATCGCTCGGGCGTCGTCGGGATGGCAGCCCACCAGTGGAGGTGTGGCGTCGTCGATCGTCTCCCAGCGCCGGACCAGACCGCCGTCGCCAGGCTCGGTAGGCCGGTTGCGGGAGTCCCTGGTCTGGTCGCTGACCGTGGCGAATCCTCCGCCGGGTAGCGCGGCGACACGCCATATCCGGCGTTCGTCGTGCCCGGCCGGCACGGGCGGGGCGCCCGGAGCGGCCGGGTCCCACACCGACAGCCGGGACGGGTCCGTGTCGGTCGCCGTGACGATCCGGCCGTCGGAGAGTACGGCCGCCGCCCGGATTCCGCTGTCCGCCGATCCCAGCGGCACCGGCGGCGCGGCCGGGCGGCGCGGGTCGTGGATCCGTACGACGCCGTCGCCCCACAGGGTCGTGACGACGCGGCCGTCGGCGAGCGCGACGACCGAGAGCACCCGCGAGCCGTGCCGGGCGAGTTCGGTGAGCTGTCCCTCCGGCTCCCACCGCAGGAGCCGATCGCCGGCGGCGACCGCCACGCTGCCGTCGGGCAGCGGGGCCAGGGACATCACCTGATCGTCGAGTCGGCGACTGCGCGCGACCAGCGCCGGTTCGGAGACCCGCGTGGTCCGGAATGGATACAGATGCGGCCGCGGTTCCGCTCTCAACTCCGCGAAGAGCGGCTTGGCGAGGCGTTTGTTGTCGTCCTCCAGTGCCTGCATCATCAGCTGCCGGGCGGCGAACCGGCGGCGCCCGCCGGTCCTGGTCTCCCGCAGCGCGACAGCCTGCGCCCACACCGCGCGGTAGAGCGGATCGATCCCTCGAAGGTGGGGCAGCACCGCGTCGACGCCCACCCCGGCGATAGCGGTGAGCAGCCAGGCCACGTCCCCCACCAGTTCGTTCAGCAACCCTGGCTCGCCGAGCAGCGTGGCCGGATAGGTGTCGAGCAGGTAGGCGGGCGTGCGCTCAGGATCCCAGCGTAATTCCCGGTAGCCGCGCGCCCAGGCGTGGATTCGCTGCCGGGGCTCGGGCGTATCGAGGTCCGGGTGCGCCTGGGCGTGTTCGAGCAGAGCCAGGTGCCGGAACTGGTAGCGGGGTCTCGGCGCGGTCCCGACCCGCTCCAGGCTGTGCGCGAGGTGGGCGTCCACAATTCTTCGTACCCTGCGGCGCTGCGCCGGCACGGTGCTCGCCTGCTGGATCTCCAACAGGTCGTCGAGCGCGATCGGACCTCCGGCCGCGGCGAGCAGCGCGACGATCTCCACCGCCTCGTCGTTGGCCGAGTCGAGCAGCTTGTCGATCTCGGCCCGGGCCAGCCGCGCCGCCTGTCGCGGCTCATCGAGCGGGCTGAGGTCGATCTCCCGGTGGATGTGGACGGGATGACCGGGGGGCAGCGCCGGCATCGCGTAACCGTCCCGGGTCCCGATCAGCACCCCGGCCAGGGCGCTCACCCGGGCCGGCAGCAGCCCGTACGCCGGCATCCGGTCGGTGTGCGGCCGCTCCTCGTCGAGCGCGTCGACGATCATCAACAGCGGCCGGCCGGCGGTCTCCGCCCGGTCGACGGCCCTCGACCACAGGTCCGCCAAATGCATGGGGTCGGGCATCGGCGCCGGTTCGCCAAGCAGTTCCGCCAGCTGTGAGACGAGGACGGCCAGCATCCGTCCGGCGTCCGCGGTCGCCTCGCGCAGGGACAGGAAGTAGCTGATCACGTCGGCCTCGCCGGCGGCGCGCAAGGTGGTCGCGGCGTGCGCCAGCAGGGCGGTCTTCCCGGCGTACGCCGGCCCGCGCACCCAGGTGTAGCCACCGGTGGTGGCGGTGACCGCGGCCAGCTCCCGGTCTCGTTCGCGCAGCTCAGGCGTACGACGGCGAACGTCGTCGACGGTCGCCCAGTAGGGGTGTGGCCGCTTGCGGTCACGAGCCGGCTCGGGCGCCGCCGGCGGTCGGCGGTCGGACGGGAGAGCCAGCAGCGCGGTGTGGTAGCGCTGCCAGGCTTCGACGTCGTCCCCGGAACCGCCGCAGGCGACGATGATCTCGGTGGCGAGGGCGAGCGTCTTGGCGGTTCCCCTCCATCCGCGACGGCCATTGAGGAGCTCGGTGATCGCCGAGGTGCCTTTGCCGGTCGCCCGGGATAGCTCGGCGTTACTCAATCCGGCCCGAGCCGTCCAAGCGCGCAGGCCCAGCGCGTACGAGCGGGCGGGCTCGGCATCGGTCACGGGGCCCAGCGGCCGGCCGGGCCCGGAGGTCTTTGGCGGCACCGGGGTCCTCTCGATGTTCGCGGAATGGCGAACATTACCGCGCCGACGTTCGCGGTTTGCCGGACAAATTGGCGGCGTGATGGGTTCCCTGCGCCAAATGCACCACTGTCGTGGAAGGAAATCCTGATGGAACTCGTCGCACAGCTCGCCGACCTCTACGCCCACCACCTGCTTTTCGTCATCCTCGCCGCCCTGCTGTTGGCAGGCGTCTGCCACGTGATCGCGCTGATCCGCTGTGACCGGGCCGGCCTGGCCGAGATCTTGCGTTCGCTCGCCGCGCTGATCCGGACGATCCTGCGTCGCTGATCAGCTGACGTTGTCTTCGTCGTCACGAGGCGCTACGTTCCGGGCATGGACAGCTCCTTTGTGGTCCGGGCGGCCCATGCGTTTGATGGGGAGGCCTTTTTTTCCGACGGGCTGCAGGTCCACATCGAGGGCGATCGCATCGTCGATATTCGGCCGCGTCGCGCGCCGTTACCGCCTGGTCAGCCGGTTGTGGACCGGCCGGACGCCACCGTCCTGCCGGGCCTGATCGATACCCACGTTCATCTTGTGGCCGGTGGCGAACCCGACGCCCTCGCGTTGGATGCCGGACGGTCCGCCGCCGACCGTGAGCTGGTGATCCGCCGGGCCCTGCTGGCGCAGGTCGGTGCCGGGGTGACGACGGTGCGGGATCTGGGCGACAACCGGTTCGCGGTCCTGGATCGGACGGTTCGGCACGACGAGCCGTCGGTCGTCGGGTCGGGCCCGCCGATCACGTCGGTCGACGGGCACTGCGCCGCGCTCGGCGGCGGGGTGAGCGGAACGGCCGCGCTGCGGGCCGCCGTCGCGGAGCGGGATGACCACGGTGCCCAGATCGTCAAGGTCATCGTGAGCGGCGGTGCGATGACCGTCGGTTCGGATCTGCTGCGGTTGCAGTTCGATGTCGCCGACGTCCGCGTCGTGGTCGACGAGGCACACCGGCGCGGGCTGCCGGTGACGGCGCACGCCCACCCGGTGTCCGCTGTCGAGGTGTGCCTGGCCGCGGGCGTCGACGGCATCGAGCACTGCACGTGCTTGACCCCGGACGGGATCCACACCCTGGACGCGGTGATCGCCGGACTGGCCGAACGTCGGATCACGGTGTGCCCGACGTTCGGCCGGCTGCCCACGCTGCCGCCGTCCCCGCAGGCGATCGAGGTGATGCGCCGCACCGGGATGACGTTGGAGGCCCGGTTCGCCCAGGTCGGCCGGCTCCACGCCGCCGGGGTGCCCCTGCTCGCCGGCTCGGACGCCGGGATCCATCCGGCCAAGCCGCACGGCGTGCTGGCCCATGCGGTCGACGAGTTGGTCCGGTCGGGGCTGCCCGTGCGGGCCGCGGTCGCGGCCGCGACATCGGAGGCCGCCGAGGCATGCGGTCTGGCCCGTACCGTCGGAAGGCTTCGCCGAGGCATGGTGGCCGACCTGGTCGTCGTCGACGGCGACGTGGAGCGCGACGTCCTCGCTCTCACCCGGATTCGGGACGTCGTCCTGCGCGGACGGTCCGTCGTCAGCGACGCCGGGCGACGAACACCGAGTTGACGACCTCTCCGAGCGGGTGCACGAGGAGCTCCGGTGCCAGGCCGGCGTCCTGGACGTCACCGATGTCGACCGTGGGATACAGCAGAGAACGCAGGCCGTCGGCGCTGCGGATGACGACCTGGGTCCCCGGCTCTGCCGCCATGCCGATGGCTCGCAACGCCGCCCGCTTCTGCGCCCGGGTCGTTCCGACGAGAGCGGCGACAACGACGACGTCGCACTCGGCGACCGCGCGTGCCATGTCGAACGGGGACGCCGCATCGGCCAGGACGACGTTGATCCGCTGCGCCGGGACGAGCCGATCGACGAGGCGACGGGAAAGCTCGACGGCTTCGCGGTCTCGGTCCACGACCGTGACACCGACCCCCAGACCGCGGCCCAGCAGGATGGCACTCAGCGGCAACGGGCCGCCGCCGATGAAGCAGAGCCGGCGAGCGGTCTCGGGCCGGTGACCGGCCCCCGCCAACGCGTGCAACTCGAGCCGGGCCAGCTGCTCGTAATTTCCGAAGTACGGGAACGCGGCCGTCTCGGCGCCCGGGTCGTCGGATGCCAGCACCCTTCGAGCCCACGCGTCTTCGAGCAGGGACTCGCCCCGCGCGCACAGCCGGATCAGGTCCGACCGCACCTCGCCGATCCGCGGATCGGACAGGACCGACGGGGCATCCCCGGCGTCGGCATGGACGCAGGCGCTCACCAGCTCGGCGAACAGCGCGTTGACCACGGGGGAGGGGGAAAGATCGCTTTGTGCGCGGAGTCGCTCGTACAGGCTGAGGATGCGGCAGGAAAGCAATCCGGCCGGGTCGACGTCCCAGTCGGGCGCGGTGGACAAGCTCAGCATCCGGACGCCCGCAGCACCGCGTCGACGTCGATCTCGAAGTGCACCGTGTTGAACGGGTCGGGCCGGCCATCGTGGACCTCGCGGGTCGGCATCGAACGCCAGAACGCCTCCGCGCCGGGGACGCCGGCGTCGGTGTGCAGGTACACCCGGCGATATCCGCCTGGGCCGACGCTCCAGCCGACTGCCCGCTCGGCGAGGGCGCGACCCACACCACGGCGGCGTGCCCGAGCCGCGACCCACACCCGCACGAGTTGGCAGACGCCCGGCTGGTTGTACTCGTGTGCGAGCCAGTCCGGATTCGGCGGGCTGGCGAGCAGGCACGGCTTGATGGCAGCGGTGCCCAGAATGCCACTCTCGTCGCGGGCCACGATCAACGCACAACCTCGACGCAGATAGGCTGCCTCGAGGTTGTCGAGATCTCGATGCCACTGCGCGCGGTATCCGCCGAGGTCGGCGCGGAGAACCTCCCGCATGACCGCCTCCGCTTCGACCAGGTCGGCCGGCGCGGCGAGCGCGACGACCAGCTCCGAGGGTTCGACCAGGCCCGTTCTCTGAGGGCTTGACATGCTTCGCCTTCTCCTATCGTGTAAGTCCCGACCTCGATCGCCAAGGCGATGTTAATAGCAACGATTTTCATTTGCCTAGGTGACGGAGTTGGTCCGGCTAGGCTGTCGGCTGTGTGACGGCACCCCGGCGGGCCGGCGGAAAGCGCCTACGCTGAGGGAGCTTTTCGCCCGGCGACCCTTCGGAGGAAGCCGTCCTATGCCATCTGTCCTCGCCACCGCCCTCCTCGCGGCCGCCCTGACGGCCGCACCCACCGCGGCGCCCGCTACACCCGGCGCCTCCGCCCCGGCCGAATACCGCATGGTGGACCTCGGCACCCTCGGCGGCGAGAGCAGCTACGCCACCGCCATGAACGACGGCGGCGACGTGGTCGGCCGCGCCCAGGGCGCCGACGGCACCTACCGTGGGTTCCTCTGGCGCCACGGCCGGATGATCGATCTCGGCGACTTCGATCCGATCGACGTCAACAACCGCGGCGAGGTCGTCGGCATCCGCGACGACGGCTCCGGAGGTTACGTCTGGCACCGTGGTGTCCTGCGGCCATTGGGCGGCCCGCCCGCCTTCCCCGTGGCGATCAACGACCGCGGCCAGGTGGTCGGACGCACCGACACGGGCTCGATCCTGTGGACGAACGGCCGCGCCCGGCCGCTGCCGCTGACCGACGTGTCCGACATCAACGAGCGCGGCCAGATCTCCGGCGGAGTAGCGGTGCCGGGCGGCTTCCACGCCGCCGTGTGGCGGCGTGCCCGGGTCATCGACCTCGGCGCCGGGCCCTTCGACCGCAGCAACACGCACGCCCTCAACGACCGCGGCTGGGTGATCGGCTGGCACTTCTCGGCCGATCAGTTCGAGCGCGGAATTCTCTGGCGGGACGGCCGCGCCCTGGACGTCGGCACCCTCGGCGGCAGCTTCACCCAACTGCGGGCGATCAACAACCGCGGCGAGATCCTCGCCAGTTCCCAGGCCACCGACCGCTCCGCCCGCCCGGCGCTGTGGCGACGCGGCGTCCTGCACGACCTCAGCCTCGCCGGGGTCAGCACGGACGGCGAGGTCGTCGACCTCGACGCCCGCGGGCGCATCGTCGCGTCGATCCGCCCCGCCTGGGGCATCAGCCGCGCGGTCGTCTACCACCCGCGCTGACGGGGCCGACCATATCCGAGTCCGCTTCCCGAACCGCTTCGACGGCGTCGCGCTGGTGATCGGGTCTGCCGCGCCGGACATCGGCTACGTCCTCGCCGGGATCGCCGAGCCCTCGTCGCACGCGTGGCACTCACTGGTCTGGTTTCATCTGCCCGTCGTCGTCGCCTTGACGTGGGTGGTGCGCCGCGCGGCGCCCACCGTCGCGGCACACCTGCCCGGAAGCCTTCGCGACTACGGTGTTCCTGAGCCCGTCGTCGGATCTGCCGGCGATGCACGCGACGGCTTTCGCGGACCTGCCCTGGTGGCGGATCGTGCACCTGCTGTCCGAACTCGTCGGCGTGGTCGTCACCGTCGCCCTGGTCGTCCGCATCGCCCGGCGTCGGCTGCTGGTCGCATGGCACGGACCGGCTCCCGCTCTCGCGGCCCAACCGTTCGTGTTCTGGCCGGCGGCCGTGCTGGCGAGCGTGGCACTCGCCGTGGGTTCGGCCAGACTGCCGGGCAACGACATCGGCATCTGGGTGGTGGGTGCCCGCTGGCTGGGTGCGACGGTCCTCGGTCTGCTGCTCGCCACCGCCATCGCCCGGGCCGCACGACCACGCCGAGACGCGCGAACGGCCAGCACCCGGCGGTGACGCCCTTCACTGGGAGCCCAGCCGGGCGCTCGCGGCGACCATCTCCTCCGTCTCGGCACGGCGGCGGTCCTCGTAGGCGGTGAAGGCGGTCACCGGCTCGTCATGGTCGTGCAACGCCGACGCCAGGACCACGGCGTCCTCGATGGCCATCGACGCGCCCTGCGCGGCGGCCGGCACCGCGGCGTGGGCGGCGTCGCCGGCCAGAACCATGCGGGCGTTGTGCCAACGCGGGGTGGTCGGAATGTCATAGGAGTCGCTGCCCACGATGTCCGCGCCGGAGCTCGCGATGAGCGCGTGGGCCGCGGTGGCATCGTCGCGGCACATCTCCAGGGCCAGGTCGCGCCACTGATCCGGGCTGCGCCCCGCGGCCGGTTGCTCGCCGTGGAATCGGGCGAACCACCAGGTCCGGCCGTCACCGTCGGGCACCGTGAGGCCGAAGAACGCCCGGCTGCCGCGAACCATGTGGTACTCGTCCACGTCGAGACCGGCCGGGTTGCCGGGCGCGTAGCCGTACACGACATGCTGCCCGGAGTAGCGGGGCTCGGGCGCGTACGGATCGATAAGCCGCCTGGTCCGGGAATGGATGCCGTCCGCACCCACCAGTACGTCCCCGGTGACCCGGCTGCCGTCGGCGAAGCTGACCTCGACGCCATCGGGGCCGCTCGAGGCCACGGTCATCCGCTTGCCGTGGTGCACCGGGATGCCTCGCGTGGTCGCGAGCTCCTGCAAAGCCCGGTAGAGCGCGGCGCGCGTGAGCGATCGGGCCGGCCCCTCGATCGGCCGGTGCCCGAGCCGCTGGCCCTGGGCGTTGAGCAACGCCACGGCCCGCGCCGGGAACGACACCGCGTTCACCGCCTCGGCCGCGCCGATCTCCGCGAGCGCGGCCATGCCGTTGCGCATCACGGTGAGGAACGCGCCGGCAGCCGCGCCGCCGGACGCGTGCGCTTCGTACACCTCAGCCTCGATGCCGACCTTCCGCAGTGCGAGCGCGGTCGCCGTCCCCGCGACACCACCACCGGCGATGATCACTTTGCTTACGGTCATGCCCCATCCTGCCCCATCATCCACATCGCGCGCCGCCCTCGCGGTTTGCCGGGTCAATGCCCGGGTACGCGCCCAGCTGTCCCCGCACCCACACCGCTAGGAGCGCCCCGTGGCCCCATCGCCCACGCTGCCAGGCACCGACGAGTCCTACTGGATGGACACGACCTCGACGACCAGCTACCCGGCGTTGACCGCCGATGTCGAGGTCGACGTGGCTGTCGTCGGTGGTGGCATCGCCGGACTGTGCACGGCGTGGGAACTGACCGAGGCGGGACGCACCGTAGCGCTGGTGGAGGCGGACCGGATCGCGGCGGGCGTCACGGGATACACCACGGCGAAACTGTCGGTGCTGCACACGCTGATCTACGACAAGGTACGCACATCCTTCGGTCCGGACTCGGCACGGCTCTACGCCGAGTCCCAGCAGCGCGCGGTCCAGCGGGTAGTAGCGGTGGCCGCACGGCTGCACATCGACTGCGATCTGGAGCGGGTACCCGCGTTCACCTACGCCGAGTCGCCCGACCTCCTGGACCGCATCCGCGCCGAGGCCGACGCCGCGGCAGACGCGGGACTGGCCGCCTCCTTCGTCACCGAGACCGGCCTGCCGTTCCCGGTCGCCGGTGCCGTCCGCGTCGAGGACCAGGCCCAGTTCCACCCCCGCAAGTACCTGCTCGCCCTCGCTGACGACCTCACGCGCCACGGCGGACAGATCTTCGAGCGGACCCGCGCGACAGGGCTGACCGAAGGGGACCCGTGCACCGTGACCACCGAAGGCGGTCCCACGATCACCGCCCGACATGTGGTGGTCGCCACCCACTACCCAGTCTTCGACCGGGCGATGCTGTTCGCCCGCCTCGAACCACGCCGCGAGTTGGTAGTCGCCACCGCGATTCCCGCCGGGCGCGATCCCGGTGGCGTGTACCTCACCCCGGAGCAGAACACCCGGTCGGTACGCACCGCCCCCTACCGGGACGGGCAGCGTCTTCTCATCGTCACCGGCGAACACTTCACGCCGGGCGCGGGAAACGTCACCGAGCAATGGCAGAACCTCGTCGAGTGGACTCAGCAGCGCTTCCCCGGCACGGAGATCGCCTACCGCTGGGCGACCCAGGACAACACCACCACCGACCAGGTGCCCTTCATCGGACGCTTCCACCTCGGCACCGACAGGGTCTACGTCGCCACCGGCTTCGGCGGTTGGGGCATGAGCACCGGCGTACTGTCCGGCCAGCTCATCACCGCCTGCATCACCGGAGCCGAACCGCCCTGGGCCGGCCTCTACGACCCCCGGCGGCTCAACCTGGCGCGCGAGGCGGGACCGATGATGAAACTCCAGGCCATGGCCGCCGCCCACTTCGTGGGTGACCGGGTACGGCCCTCCCGCGTCGATTCGATCGACGACATCGAACCGGGCACCGGCGCCGTCGTCCGGGTACGCGGGCGACAGTGTGCCGCCTACCGCGACGACACCGGCGAGATCCATGCCGTGTCGGCCCGATGCACCCACCTCGGCTGCATCGTCCACTTCAACGACGCCGAAACCGCATGGGAATGCCCGTGCCACGGCTCCCGGTTCGCCATCGACGGCACCGTGATCCAGGGCCCGGCCAACCGGCCCCTGCAGCCGCGGGACACGCCCTAGGTGTTCGGCCCGCCGGGGAAAGTTGCGTCAGCCTGGGGCGAGGAGGCAGAACTCGTTGCCTTCCGGATCGGCGAGGACCGTCCACGAAACCTCACTCGGCCCCAGGTCGATGGCGGTGGCGCCGAGAGTCCGCAGTCTGGCCGCCTCGGCCTCCAGTTCGTCACCCGGGTACGGGCGAACGTCGAGATGGACGCGGTTCCACCCGATCTTCGCGTCGGGTACGCGGAGGAACTGCAGATACGGGCCGACACCCCGGGCGGAACGCAGCACCGCACTATTGTCGGTCACCTTGTGTACGGTCCAGTCCATGGCTTCGCCCCAGAAGCGAGCCATCACTCGCGGGTCCGCGCAGTCGACCACGACCGAGGCGATCGGTCCGGTGTCCCGGACCGGGTCGTGCCAGTCCAGCACGCAGAACTCGTTGCCCTCCGGATCGACCATGACCGTCCAGGAGACATCACCCTGGCCCACGTCGGTCGGTGTGGCGCCGAGATCCCTCAGGCGCGTGACCAGCTCCGCCCGATGGTCCGCCGAGGTGGTGGCGAGGTCGACGTGCACGCGGTTCTTCGCCGTCTTGGGCTCCGCGGAGGCAACGAGGTCCAGGCAGACGGCGACGGGATCCGGATAGACGAAGCCCTTGGGTTCGAGGTTGATCACGCCGGGTCCCTCGCTGGACAACTCCCAGCGGAGCGCCTGCGCCCAGAAACCGCCCAGCGCGGATTCGTCCCGAGCCTTCATGGTGATTTGCACAAGCCGCGTTGCCATGCCCACGATGCTAGCGGCCGCCCGGCACACCAAGATCGGCCGTACTGAGTATGGCAGGGTCTCCGGGGTGACCATGAACCAGCGGCTCGTCGACGCCGCGGTCGATCAGATGAACCGCCGGTGGCTCGCCGGCGAGGCCGGTGGTGCCGCGGCCGTGTGTCTGGACGACGGCCAGATCCTCACCAGCGTCGGTTTCGACAATCTCAACGGCGGCGTCTCGCTGTGCCATGAGACGGGGGCGATCTGCCAGGCCTACACGCTGAACAAGAGAGTGACCGCGTCGGTGTGTGTGATTCGCGAGGCGGACAGTACGGAGATCGTCGTGCTGGCGCCGTGCGGCATCTGCCAGGAGCGGCTCGCATTGTGGGGCCCGGAGGTGCGGGTCGGCGTCGGCGACCCGGGCAGTCCGTCCGGCTGGGCGGTGCGCACGCTGCTCGAGGTCAATCCGTATTACTGGGGTGCTCGATTCGCCGACGGCGGGCTCTGGCCATCGTCGGCACAGCATTGCGCGTAACGGCACCCTCATCGATCATGTGTATCGATATTCGGCTGGACCGCCTTGGGTCCGGTGATCGCGGACCACAACCTCGCCGAGACCGACGGCGTCTCGACAGTCCGGTCCATGTATGTCGAGGTCTGCGAGGGCGGTCGTGATGCTGGCCGTGCCGAAGAAGTCTGGATCCAGGACGTATTCCACACGTGTTCCCGCTCCCGTGGGGGCGGAGAAGGCTCGGGGTGGCTCGACCGGACGTAGCCCGACAAGCGTCTGCCGAAATCCCCGGCCGTCTCGCCAGACTTCGACGCTGGTTCGTGTGCTGACCGCTGCGGCGGCAGCGCTCGACCAGCGATCGGGTGTCAGCAGCGATTTCTCGTAGCCGAGCCGAGGCATGCCCTGGCCGGTGGGGAGATCTGCCTGGTCGTCCGTCACCGCGAAGGCCAGATCGGCGGTGATGTCCGCGACGACGTGAGCAGCGTGGCTGGCGGCAACCTTGGTCGCGGGATGAAACGCGTGGCCGACAACCGTGCACAGCACCCGGGTCGCCAGACTCGGATCGCCCGGACCAACGCCGAAATACATGCCGGGTCGCCTCCGCGCAGCATCAGCCATCGTTAGGACCGTGATGTCCGCCGCGCTGTAGCCGTGCTCCGTCACGTCGGCCACGCTATAGCGGTCGGCGACACCACCACGCATCCGAGGACGACGAGCGCGGGCCGGATGACCTTCGACGGCTACGCCTGACCCAGAAGATGACGCGAGGGGCTGTAATCGATCTGCGTGTCGGCGTAGACGCCGAGAGTGTCGTCCTTTAGGCACCGCAGGCCGACGCTGACCCAGCGCACCTCGCCATCGTCGAATAGTGCAAAGCCCACAGCGGCGGCGAACTCCTCACCGCCGCACGGGCATGCACACGAGTCGTGCTCGTCTTCGCTCCAGTGTTCGGCGCTGTCGCCGATGAAGGCGACGGCGCCACAGGCCAGACATACCCGCTGTGTCGCTTCTTCCTCGTCGATGTTGATGCGAAAAGCGCGGCCGTCGCACTCGCCGCATCGCGACTCCACCACCGTGGTTACCGGATAGCCGCCGGCCTTGAAATGACGGATGTACTCCGCGAGGTCGGCGGAGTCATCCCCACGCCACAACTCCCCAAACTTGTCGAGTGCCACACCGCAGCATTCTGCCTCGTGCGCAGTGGGAATGTCCGCACATCGCCACGGTCGCGCGCTGGAGTCGGCTCAGCCTGGCCGTGAGCTCAGGGGACCTCGTCCTGGGTGAAGTAGTAGCTCTGGAGGTCGCGGACGTATCGAAGGGCGGCGGCGACCCGGCAGTTCTCCTTGGACTTGTCGATGTCGAACTTCTGGTAGATCGAGTTCAAGTGCCGGTCCACAGTCTTCTCGCTCAGGTGCATCAGGTCGGCGATCGCCCTGGTCGGCAGGCTCAGCTCGGCCACGTACCGCAATACCCGGGTTTCCTGACGGGTGAGGGCTTCGGCGGGATGCATCCTGTTCTGCAGCGTCGCGATCTCGTCGAAGACCGCGTCGTCGAAGTAGTTCTTTCCGTCGCGGACTTTGGCGACGGCGTCGAGGAGTCGCTGGTCGGTGGCGTTGTCCTTCAGCAGGTAGCCGATTCCGGTGGTGCCGATTCTCATCAGCCGCAGCATGTACGACACCCGGTCGAAGTTCGTGACCATGAGGATCCCGACGCGCTCGTTGTCGGCTCTGAGCCGGCTGACCACCTTGAGCCCGTCGACGTTCTCTCTCTTGTACCGCTCGCCCAGGTGCACGTCGGCGACGACGACGTCGGCGCCGGCGGCCGGGTAGACCGCGTCGAACTCGTCGTTCGAGCCGGCTTCGGCGACCACCTCGGCGCCCGCGCCGGTCAGCAGGTTCACCAGGTCGCGGCGGGCCCATGGGCTGTTCTCCAGTACGGCCACGCGTACGCCGGTCAGGGGCGTCATCGCATCGTCTCCTCGGCCTCGACCGGCGCCAGCCGGGGCAGTTTCATGTCGGGCAGGGTCAGTTTCAGTCTGGTGCCGTGGCCCGGTGGGCTGTCGATCTCGAACGTGCCGCCCAGCATCTCGGCGCGGATCCGTGCTCCGGACAGCCCCAGTCCGTTGCGTGCCTCGGTGGCCCCGCCTATGCCGTCGTCGACGATCTCCACTGCGATGGTGTCGCCGTCCTGCCAGCCTTTGATGGTCACCGCGGTCGCGCGGGCGTGTCGGTCTGTGTTGGCCAGTGCCTCGCTGATCGTGAAATAGATGACCGCCTGCAGGTCGGGGTCCCAGTCGGTCCGGTGTTGGACGCGTTCCCGTTCCGCGAGTGCTCCTGCACCATGCGGACGTTGGTGGCCCGGCGCAGCGCCTTCTGCTCGCGTTCGGCGGTGCGCCGGGCGATCAACGTGACGGCCAGTCCCGCGCATACCCGGACCGTGGACGGCTGAGCGGCCAGCGCTCGATCATGTACGAGCAGTGCGATGCTTCCTTGCGAGGTGGCGACCAGGGTGGTCCAGTCGTCGGCTCTGACGATCGGTGTGACGGGCACACCGTCGTCGTCCTGCCACCGGTCGCCGGCTCGTTCGTACAGGCGCAGTCCGGGATCGCCGACCGCGGCGGCGATCATTCGGCTGAGGTCGTCGTCGCGGCCCGCGGCGAGCAGTTCGACGACGTCGCGCAGGCCGTTTCGTTCGGCGAGCGCTCCGAACAGGACGCCGGCCGGCGCGACCGTGACGGCCACGACGTAGCCGAGCAGGGCGAGTTGCTGAGGCAGGTCACTGTCGGTGAACTCCGCGGCGACCGCGGCCAACGCCACCACGCCGACGCTGGCGGCGGCGCGCCAGAAGACCCGGTAGGCCCGGCGCTGCGCCGCGGACGAGTCCCGCCAGTGCCGGATGATGAGGACCACCGCGGTGATGATCATCGGTACGGCCGTGTACGTGCCGACTCGCGCCCAGGTCGTGCTGTACGCCGTGACCTGCCCGAAGTGGGATAGGTCGACGTGGTCGCGGACGCCGAGATACCGCAGCAAGAAGGTCGCTCTCGGGGTCCTCGGCGCGGCCGGCGGCTACTGGGTCGGCTGCAAATTGTTCACCTGGGTGCTCGCGAAGATCCCCGGCGTCGGCATGGTGACCGGCTCCGGGATCAACGGCATGCTCAACGCCGGCTTCACGCTGTGGCTCGCCTACTCCTTCATCGACCTGTTCGAGGAGGACGACATCGACCTGACCGACTGGGAATTCCTCATCACCCAGCTCAAGGGAGCCATGAGGCCGTCGATGAGCTCCGGCAAGTTCCGTCGGATCCGGGCCTTCTTCGGCCGCTTCGATGTCATGGGAGGTTGAGTCATGGCTGGACCCGCGGACGAGGCGGCCAGGAAGGCGGCCGAGTTGGCCGCGAAAGCGCTGAAGGAGGCATTGACCTGGGTCATCAACAACATCTCGAAGAACCCGAATCCCCCGAGGAAGCCGTTCTGAAAAGGCCCGTGCGGACCGAGCCCTTCCTGGAGAAGAAGAGCTTCCTGTGGGCGGCGTACCTCTACGACGAGGTCAAGTCTGAACGAGAGCGCGCGACGTCGTTCGAGCAGAGGGGCGTCGGCGTACTCTCGCTCTCCGGAGTCCTCATCGCACTTCTTCTCAACGTCAGTCGCGACATGCCCTTGTCCCGATGGTCCGGCGTGTCGGAGATCCTCCTGCTGATCAGCCTCGCCTCGCTGGTCCTGAGCGCGATGCTGGGACTGCTCTGCGCGATGCCATTACTGTACGGCGGCTTGGAGGAGAAGCGGATACTCGCCGTCATTTCCGACAACTGGCTGGATCCCGACTTCGTGGCAAGTACCCAGATCGCCGCCGTGCACTTTTCGGTCATCAAGCGGTCCCGACGGCTGAATTCACGGAAGGCGCGCTTTCTGTGGTCCGCGATCGCGACTGTCGCTCTCGGCATTCTCCTCGCCTCGGGGTGCCTGATCCTCAACGTGGTGGGAAAAGCGCCAGTGTGAGAGCACACCGGGCCGGTGCGGGGGCGCGCCAGCCCGGTGGACGTTCGCGGCTCACCAATCCGGGAGGTGCGGGCCCGGAACAGTGATGTCCGTGTCCGGGCACAGAGGGTCGCCCGGGAATGCGCACGGATCGGTCGGTGGGTCGTTGCGGTCGGGCTGCGGCGGAAGCCGAGGGTGGACGGTCCGCGCGGGCGGCGCCGGGATGCGAGGTCCCACTTCGGCTTCCTCGTCGCGACAGCCGGCCATGGCGAGCGTGAGCAACAGCGCCGTGGTAGCGATCAGTGCGCCGGACTGAGTGGAAGGCATGACAGGTCTCCTGACTGAAGAGTCACGACAATCGGGCGACGTTGTGCTTGACGGCCATCGGAGTCACCCTGACGTCCGCGCCCCCGGTGGCCGCGAGGCAGGTCTTGCCGTCCGGCGTGCCCAGCGTCGCCAGGTCCACGTTCTTGAGAGTCACCACCACGGTGGTGCCGTTGAGCGGGACCGTGATCTCCGGGATCTTCGTCACCGGCTGGGGCGGCAGCTTGGCGATCTCGCCCTGTACGGCCTTGACGATCACGGGCGCCAATCCGTTGACGATGGTCTCGAGCAGGTTGTCGAGGATCGCCGGGACGCCGTGGAAGTCGAGGTCGAACGAGATCGCGTCGATGCTGTCCAGGTCGACGGTGACCTCGTTGGCGCCGTTCACGGCGGCCGTCGCGTGCACGGTCGGCCGAGCGACGCCGGTCGCCGAGAAGGAAACCAGGTTCTTCGCCCAGAAACGCGCGTCCACATCGATCCGGGCGGTGCCACGCACCTGCCCTTTCTGCCCGGGCACCAGCTCCAGGGCGACCTGGGAGACGCGGGCCGTGAACTCCGCCTTCAACGTGATCGAGAAGAAGACGAAGTCGAACCGCTTCTCCCAGTGACCGGTGATCGGCGTTGCGGCCAGTGCGTCGTTGAAGAGCACGTCCAGAACCTTCGGCAGCACTCCCACGAAGAGGGTGTGGTCCGGCCACGCGCCGACGAGCGGCGCGGCCTCCGGCAAGTCGGGCAGCACCGAGGTGGTGGCGAGGAGGCGACCCTCCCCGGTGGCCACGACCGGTGCGGCCAGGTGCAGGTTGCCCAGGCCGATCGGCGGGATCTGGATGGGCTTGAGGAAGGTTTCTATGACAGCCATGAGCTTCGACGCCAGGCCTCGGTTGACGATCTCGGCGAGATCCGGGTTGTCGGGAATCTCGACGCTGAGGGCGATGAGGTCGGGCGTCATCACCCCACCCGCGACCACGGTCAACTGCAGGCCCGCGCGTACGGACGCGTCGATCCGGGTCGGCGGCTGATCACCGCTGTAGTGCACGGTGACGGCCAGCTGCCGCACGGTGAGATCGAACGAGGCGCTCGACTCGGCCGCGGCGGCCGCTGCGATCGCGTCGTCGGCGAGTCCCTCCACCTGCCGCAACTGCTTCTCCCGCCATTGCCGGACCAGTGCCGACGGCCGTAGCGAGATCAGCGGGGCTGTCGCGATGTCGTAGTCGATGGCGGTGACGGTCAGCGGCGGTAATGAGACGGGAACGCTGCCGGTCAGCAGGTTGTCGTGGGTCGCGTCGTACACCGCCCGGACGAACTCGTCGAGGGCGAACTCGTCCGTGCCGATTACCGCGTCGTAGGTGGCCATTTCTTCTCCTTTGCGGGACGGCCCCGCATGCCGCGGGGACACCTCCACGGTTCGCTTCGGAGGCGGCCCGTCGCTTCGGGGAAAGCCCCAGGGCTCAGCGGCCGAGCTTCGGCGCGGCCGCGATGACCCCCAGGATGATGACGAGCGTTACGGCGAAGGCGGCACGCGGCGACGCCAGCGACGCGACCATGCCGACCAGCGGCGCGCCGAGCACGAATCCCGCGTACACGCACAGGTTGACCCTCGCCACGGCCGCCGTCGGCAGCTCCGGCACCGCGCGGCCCGCCGCCGTGAACGCCAACGGTGCGATCACCGACAGACCACATCCGACGACGGCGAACCCGGCGAGACCGGTAGCGGGGGTGGCCGCCGTGACGACCATCGACATCCCCGCCGCGGCGAGCACTCCACCGGCTCCGGCCACCCGGGCGCCGCCGAACCGGTCCACGGCGACGTCGCCGACGGTGCGGCCGAGCAGGGTGGCCGCGGCGTAGCCGCCGTAGACGAGCGCGGCGACGTGATCGGGCGCGCCCAGCACATCCCGCAGGTAGCCGGCACCCCAGTTGGACACCGCCGAGTCGGTCAGGAAGAGCGCCGTCATCGCGGCGCCAACGACCGTGATCCGGCGCCACAGCCGGGGCACGACAGCCTCGGGATCACGCCGCGTCGGCTCGAACGCCGGACTCAGCCGGCGCCCGGCCACGGCGCACGCCAGGCTCGCGGCGGCAGCGACGGCGCCGAAGTGCGCTGTCAGCGGAAGGTGGCGCGCCGCGGCGGTCGCGGCCGTGACCGAGCCGAGGATGCCGCCGAGGCTGTACGCGGCATGGAAAGCTGACATGATCGGGCGGCCGCCGGCCCGTTGCACCGCGACGCCGTACGCGTTGATGGTGACGTCCGCCGCGCCAAGCGCCAGGCCGAAGACCGCGAGCACGGCCACCAGCGCCGGCAGGCTACCGACCACGGCCACGACGGCCAGCACTACGCAAACCGTCGGTGTGGCGACGCGCAGGACCGGCACGACACCGCGGCGGCGCGCCACCCGATCCGCCGCGAGGCTGCCGATTCCGGCGATCAGCGGGACGAGGGCCAGGACCAGGCCGAGGCCCAGATCGCCGAGGGCGTACCGGTCGCGCAGTGCGGGGATCCGACTGACCAGGGTCGCGAAGCAGGCACCCTGCGCGAGGAAGACGACGAGCAGCGCATGCCGCGACGCGCCCACCGCTCAGCCGAGACGCAGGTAGCGACCGTGCGCGGGGACACCGTCGCGATCCAGCGCGAAGAGCAGGTAGTAGCCGGGGATCCCGATCTCCGGGGTGGGCGGCGTGGTGACAGTGACCTCGGTGTGGGTTCGGGCGCCGATGCTCAACTCGACGAGCCGCTGGTCGGAACTGTAGCCGTGGGTTACCGAGGCGCAGCGCAGCACGGTCACCCGGCGGATCCGTTCCGCGTCCGGCGACCGCAGCGTGAGTTGCTCGCCGTACCCGGCTTCGGTCCGCGAGAGGGTCACCTCGATGCGAGGCGCCGGGTTTCCGGCGCTGTCGAAGAGGTACGGCGGGGAGTAGAGCTCCAAACGCAGTTCCCGGGTGTCCTGCCCGTGGTGCTCGTGCCCCGCCCCGCCGCCCCTGCTGCGCTGACTGTCCCGGTTGGAGCCGCAGACGAGGACCTGGCCGCTGGGCAGCACGATGGCGGACGTGTGGTACATGCGGGGAATCGGCGGATAGTCGGCCGGGGCGGCACCGGCGACCCAGGTGTCGCTGTCCGGCAGGTAGCGCTCCGGCACCGGGTTGGAGTCGCGGTCGTAGCCACCGACCTCCGACCAGGGCCAGTACCACCGCGGCACCTTCTCCGACTTCCCTCCGCCAACGCACACGACCGACCCGTCCGGCAGGAGCAGTCCCGTGGTGTACGCCCGCATCTTGTACGGACGGCGCCGGCCGGCTCGGCGCCACTCGCGCCGGGGACCGCCGACCTCGAAGCGGT
The DNA here is from genome assembly GCF_040682215.1 of Actinoplanes sp. NPDC051346. NCBI lineage: Bacteria > Bacillati > Actinomycetota > Actinomycetes > Micromonosporales > Micromonosporaceae > Actinoplanes > Actinoplanes sp. NPDC051346. The sequence continues at coordinate 325,994 of NZ_JBFBAJ010000006.1, forward strand.
ACGCCCGCCGGCCGCCCGCGATCAGGACATGCTGCGCGTAGTCCGGCGGCAGCAGTGGCAGCAGGACCGAGGTGAAGTTCGACCTCGAGTACACGTGCGACATGAGCGGGACGAGCATGCCGCGGGGTGCCGGCCCCACCGTGGTCAGTATGTTGGTCGGCACGTCGAGCACGCGGGTGCGCCGCTTGCCGCCGACCTGTTGCAGGGCGGTCGAGGAGAACACCCGCCTGTCGGCGAGCCCGTGCATCCGCCAGTAATAGACCATGGGGCGGAGGGTGACGAACAGCCAGAACTTGCCGGTGTCCTCCAGCCGAGGGTCGGGCGGGCGGGCCGGCTCCCACCGGTTCGCGGCCGGGTCGTAGATCTCCGTCTCGAGCACCTCGTGGCTCGGCAGCTCGGGACCGCCGTGCCCGCTGACTGTCAGCACCCGCCCGTCGGCGAGCGGCAACAACGTCGGATACCACCGGCCGTACGCCATCGGTGCCACCCGTGACCACGTCCTGGAGCGCCAGTCGAAGAGAAAACAGTCGGGAATGCCGGTGAAGTGGTACGGCCGGTGCGAGTTGCCCGGCTCCTTGTCGTAGTTCGCGGTGCCTCCGGCGATCAGTACGTTGCCGTCGGGCAGCAGGCAGTGACCGGCGCAGAACAGGTCGAGCTCCGGCGCCGGCAGCACCGTCATGTGGTGCGGGTCGGCCGGATCCCACAGGACGCAGCGATACGGCTTTTGCGGATCCTCGCTGTGCTGCGAGCCGGCGAAGCCGAGGACCTCGCCGGAGGGCAGCAGGGCCACGTGAATCATAAGAATGTCCGCGAGCAGCGGTGTGTCGTCGCCGCCGCGAATGATCTCCCACCGATCGGGCACGTCCCGCTCCTGACGGTCAGGGCGCCCGCTCGAGGCACCGCTCCCACACCTGGATGTAGTGCTCGGCGCCCCGGTAGAGCGCGTCGACCTCGGCAGCCGGGGCGCCAGCGTTGCGCAGGTCCTGAAGGAAGTCGGGGAGCAGACCGTAGTGGGCCACGCCGTCGACGTTGACGTCGAAGTCGCGGCGGCCCGCCGTCGAGCGGGCCAGCGCGCCGTCGTCCGCGTACAGTTCCGATCCGGTGGGCCCGAAGCGGCGCAGCATCCAGGGAACCGGACCGGGGCCGCTCTCCATGGCGGCCCAGTGCGCCCGAATCCTGGTCAGCGGCGGCGTCAGCCGGCGGGCCGTCGCCGGATCGGTCTCTCGGGCCGGCTCGCCGTGGCGGGCGAGGAAGGCGGCCAGTTGCACGGCCGGCAGTACCCGGAACAGCGGCCACGGCTGGACCGGCGGCCGGAACGGAATCGGGACCGGTAGGTCCGCGCGGCTCTCGGCGCGCAGGCCGTAGCCGAGATTGATGATCAGGTTGCGGGTGACGGGGGAGCGGCGCCACCACGGCGGGTGGTCGGCCGACTCGGGGGCGACGCCCGCCCGCCACGTCGTGAGGGCTTCCCAGAACTGCTGTTCGATGACGGTCATCGGAGGTCCGTCGCCGGGCGCGAAGCGGGGTGCGCGGTAGTCCAGGGGTGGCGTGGCGTACCGGACGCCGTCGGTCTGCCGCAGCACCTCGTCGCGCCGCAGCGGCCGTCCCAGGACCTCCCGAACGACCTGGTCGGCACGGCCGCGGATGCCCGCGGCGCCGTTGGGCCCGAAGCGGGGGCCGGGCAACTGGCCGACTCCGTTCACGTCGCTGCCGAAGGCGACCCGGCCGTCCATCACAGCGTGGACGTGGTGCAGCACTTGCGCGAAGGAGCGGGCCGAGCCGGCGCAGTCGTTGGCGGGCGCACCGGCGGCGGCCCGCACGTCGCGCTGGTACAGGAACACCGAGACGAGGCCGCCGAGCCGGCGGATCCGGTCGAGCTGCTCCGGCGACCGGTTGTTCTCGGTCGCCAGGTTACGGGCGCGGGCGGTGCCGAAATCGGCGGCGTTGCGGACGCGGGAGTAGGTGGCGTCGGGATCGGGCAGCGACGGCCGCCAGCCGTGCCGCATCTCGCGCGGCGTGCTGTGGCCCGACACGACCGGATAGTCGAGCTCCTCGCACAGGCTCAGGATCGCGTCGAGCGTCCGGTGACCCGAGTGGTCGACGTCGATGATCATGCCGCGCCGCATCAGCTCGGCCAGCAGGGTACGGCCGTACGCGGTAAGCCCGCCCGCGTTGATGTGCCCGCCCGGCGTCTCGGCCCAGTTGGTCTTGCGCGGCGGGCCGCCCCGGCGGAACACGGCGGACCACCCGTGGTAGGCGAACCGCTCGGCGAACCCGCCGCCGTCGAAGTCGTCCTCGTCGAGGCGGTAGGCGATGCCGAGCTCTCTCGGCGCCTCCTCGACCACGAAGCTGTGCCCGGTGCTGGTGTAGTTGACGGCGTCGTAGGTGCGGGCGAAGATCGCCGGCGAGCCGAACGCGTTGTCCGTGGTGTGCAGAGGGAACACGTGCCTGACGCCCTTGTCGTAGAGGCGCTGCACCAGCGTGCGGATCAAGTCCTCGGGCGTACGGCCCTCGGCGTCGGCTTGCCGCTCGAGGGCGGCCGGGGTGTGCCAGTTGCCGAGGGCGTCGACCTCCACGCCGACCACCATCGCGGCCCGGCCGGCCAGGACGATCCGCCGGGCGTGCGCGGGATCCTCGGCGATCTCCAGCCAGCCCCGGCCGGACCCGCCGCACTGCTCGTCGACGTGGTTCACCAGGTCGCGCATGCCCTGGATCTGGCGATCGATCGCGGACATGTCGTCGGCCGGCGCGCGCCGGCCGAACGGCCACCCCGCTCGGCGGGCGAGCAACTCGTTGTTGACGGCGAGGCAGACCACGAGCCGGAGGCCGCCGTCCACGGCGCGCCGGATCCAGTCGACGTACGCCTGTTGGTGCCCCTGGGTGCGGTGCAGCGGCCAGCCGTCGAACTGCGGGAAGCCGCCCACCCGGTGGCCGATGCCGTCCAGCGTGGGCAGCAGACCCCACGGCCCGTGCGCCGCGGTGCAGTGCGGCAGGGCGGACGCCGGGCCACCGCCGCGCCGGACGGGTACGGCGGAGCCGAAGATGGCTCGGCCGCCGAAGCCGAGCTCGGCCCGAAAGTGCACGTGGGTGTCGGCGAGGCCGAAGAGACCGGTGTCGGGTTCGGACATCGAAGCCCTCCCTGGAGACGGTGCGGTTCCCCCACCGTGCCCACCGGCGGCGACGATCGCTTCCGGGAATGCCCCAGGGTTCATGCGGCGGCCAGTTCCCGGTGCCGCACCGCCAGCTCGGTGCGGGAGCGCACGCCGAGCTTGCGGTAGACGTTGCCCAGGTGGAACTCGACCGTCTTGGTGCTCAGGAACAGCTCCGAGGCCGCCTGGCGGTTGGTCGCACCTCGAGCGACCGCGCGGGCGACCTGGTATTCCTGCGGGGTCAGCTGCTCGACCGGGATGCTGTCCGGTCGGGTCCGCACGGTCTCCCCGGTGGCGGTCAGCTCCTGCCGGGCCCGCTCCGCCCAGACGGCGGCGCCGAGGCGTTCGAAGAGCTCCAGCGCGAGGCGTAACTGGACCCGGGCGTCGACCCGGCGCCCGGCACGACGGAGTCGCTCTCCGTACGCCAGGTGGGTGCGTGCCGTCTCCACCGGGCACGCCGCGGCGGCGTGCTCCTTCAACGCGTTCTCGAAGCACTCGTCGACCTCCGTATCGGGTCCGGCCAGCCCCCGTATCCGCCAGGCGACCGCCACGTCGATCGAGAGGTTCGCGCCTCGCAGGTGCTCCGCGAGCACCTCCCGCATCGGCCCGGTGAGTCGGCGGCCGCTGCGCAGGTAGGCCTCCATCATGTCCCGGCTGCTCTCGATGAGATCCGGTCCCGCGTCCGGGAGTTGGACACCTTGGCGCAGTTGGTCGATCGCCTCGTCGTAGCGGCCCAGGCTCAGCTCGAGCAGGGCGAGGGCTTCGCTGGCGTCGCGCGGATAGCCGGTCTGCGGGCCGCACAGCTCGAGCGCCGCCCGGCCGTGCTCCCGGCAGGCCGCGACATCGCCGCGGATCGCCTCGACCAGCGTGAGCAGGCTCAGCCCCAGGTAGCGCCAGAGCAGGTCGCCGGTGGTCGCCGCCAACTCGGCCGCCTCGGTCGCGGCCGCGCGGGCCGCGTTCACCCGCCCGGCCCGGACCGCCGCGGATCCGAGCGCGTAGAGCGCGAACGGTAGGAGGCCCAACGCTCCCCGGGTACGCAGGTCGTCCACGAGCGGCACCACCATGTCCCGGCCGAGGTCGTGCTGACCGGTCCAGGACAGCGCCGCCGAGGCGAGGATGACGTACTCGACGGGTGGCCGGTCCGGCCCGGTGCGGCGGGCCAGCTCGGCGCAGCCGGCGAGCAACAGCACACCGTCGCGGTGACGCCCGAGGTGCATCAGCGTGATGCCCTGGACCAGCCTGGTCACCAGGTTCACGCTCGCGGACGGATCGGTGGCGATCCGCCGCGCCTCGTCGGCGGCCGCGATCGCGGCCCCGGTGTCACCGGCCAGCAGGGCCGCCATGGCGGCGTCGGTGAGCAGCTCGGCGCGGCGGGCCGGCTCCTCGTCGGAGAGCGACCGGGCCGCCTCGCGCAGGATGCGGTGCGCGAGCGCGGGGTGCCCGGTGAACGCCTCCACGCGGCTGCGGCCGGCGGCGACGGCGACGCGCATGTGCACGTCGTGGGCCAGCCCGTCGGCGGCGATGAGCATCTCGCGGGCCCGTGTGTTGAGGCCGGCGAGCTGCGCGTCCGCGGCGGCCAGGTACATGCGGCGGGCGCGCGACGCGTCGTCCTCGCTGAGTGCGGCCGCCCGTTCCAGCGCGCTGACCGCGGCGGCATACCCGCTGCGGGCGCGGGCTGTGCCGGCGACCTCCTCGAGCGCGGCGGCGACCTGTTCGTCGGTGCCGAGGGTGGCCTCGGCCAGGTGCATGGCCCGCTCGGCGGCGTGCTCCGGCGCCGTGAGCACCGCCGCGAGGACCCGGTGGACCGCCCGGCGCTGCGCCGGCCGGGCCGTCGACAGCGCGGCTGTGGCGAGCAGCGGATGGCTGAACCGCACCACCTGACCCTCGAAGCCGACCAGCCGCTCCGCCTCCAGCTCGGCGAAGGTCTCGCGCGGGATCCGCATGATCTCGGCGGCCTCCAGCACGGCCGCCAGCCGTGCCGAGGTGCTGGAGGCGAGCAGGAGCAGCGCGACCCGCGCGTCTTCGCTGAGTGCGGCGACCCGCCGGGAGAAGAGGAGGCCGGCGGTGGTGCCCGCCGGGATCAGGCCGGGCATCGGCTGGCGGCCGGCGACCTGTGCCGGTGACAAGTGGTCGAGGACCTCGAGCAGCGCCATCGGGTTGCCCGCGGTGCCCCGCGTCAGCCGGCGCACGAGATCTCGGTGCGGGAGCTCGCCTCGAAGCTCCACCACGAGGCGGGACGTGGCCTCCTCGTTCAGCCGGCTCACCACCAGCGACGGCAGGGCGGTCGCGGCGCCGCCGGTCGGCTCGGGTGAGCGGCTCGCCGCCAGCACCGCGACGCCCTCGGCCACCAGGCGGCGGCAGCTGAAGGCCAGGGCCTCGGCGGACGGAGCGTCGAGCACGTGGGCGTCGTCGACCACCAGGAGCAGCGGTGCCTCGTCGGCGAGCAGGCTCAACAGGCCGAGGGTCGCGGCATAGACGGAGAAGCGGTCGGCGGCCTCGGCCGGACCGAGCGCGACGGCGCCGCGCAACGCGCGGGCCTGGACCGGCGGCAGCTCGTCGATGCGGTGTCGGTGCGGCAGGACGAGCTGGGCGAGGCCGACGAAGGTGAGCTCCTGCTCGGGTTCCCAGCCACGAATGCGGTGCACGCGCATCCCGGTGGCGGCGGAGACCGCCCACTCCAGCAGGGCGGTTTTGCCGATGCCCGCCTCACCGCGCAGGACGAGGACACCGCTGAGACCCTGACGGGCCGCATCCAGCAGCTTGCCTATCTGGCGTGTCTCGACCTCCCGTCCGAACAGCACGCCCCAACGTACCGTCCGTGACGAATTGATCGCGATACGTTCCACTGTCGGCCTCAGGACGCTTCGAGCCGACCCAGGGATTTCCCGGACGCGAACGGCACGTCCGCGCGCTTCGATGACGGCAGTCCATTCCCGAGACTCCTGGAGGAAACCATGGGTACGGCCACACTGAACGTCTGGATCACCGGGATCGGTGAACCGTGCAAGATCGACCTGGAGCACCGGTGGTACGTCCACGTCCTCACCTGTGAGGGTGACTTCCTCCACTGGTGCCGCGACGGACGAGAGGCGGTGCCGTACACCAATATCGAGACCCACTGCGGCCACGCCGAGTTCGAGGTCCCGCCGGGGCAGTACCTGGTGATGGCGACCTGGTCGCCGAGCGCGGGCGACCCGCACCAGCTCGGCAACCACCTCACCCACCTGCAGGTGGTCCGGGTCGACTGTGACGACCACGCCTGCGTCACCCTGTTCCCGCCGACCGCGCACTTCTGCGGGACCTGGTTCCAGATCGCGCTGGGCACCCTGGTCCGGCTCGGCGACGCCGACCGCGATCTCGCCGATCGGGCCATCCGCGCGATCGGCGACGTCCTGCAGCGGCTGCCGCAGCCCCCGGACCGCCTCACCGAGGCCACCGCCAAGCTGGCACGCCGCCCCGACGACGCCGGCTGAGCCGACGCCCTCCGCCGCTGACGACGCCACGGCGGCGGAGTGCTCGGCGATCCGCTCGCCCACACCCCGATCCGTCCTGGCTGGACATTTGCACGCCGGGCTGGCGGGAGCACTCGGCGGGGCGATCCGACCCCGGGTTTTCCCCGAAGCGGTTCGGACGCCCTGGGCGCGAGGGTGGTCGAAACATCCCTCGGCACCGAAGGGCGAGTCATGAAACCCCTACTCCCGGCGTTGGCGTCCGCCGCGCTGGCGGTCGTACTGCTGCTGTCCGCCTGCGGCGCACCGGCCACGGATCCCGACTTCGATGGTTCGCCGGACACGACACGACCGACCACCGTAACGCCCCGTCCCGATCCGACCACCGCTGTCACGACACCGCCGACCACCGTGCCGGCCCGGCCCGACCCGACCACCGTTCCCGCGGCTCTCCCCGCGACGCTCGTCGGCTCCTGGGTCAGCACCGGCGAGGGCAACGCAGAGATGATCTACGAGTTCGACGCCGATGGCACGTACCGGTACGCGGGCGTGCTCATGCAGCAGCGACCCTCGGGTCTCTTCAGCTTCGAGGTCGGCGCCGCCGGCACCGCGCGGGCGACCCGGACCCGCATCACCCTGCGGCCGCAGCGCGGCACCCAGACACTCAAGGACCCGGACTCGCCCGACGGCGGCTGGCAGCGACCGGCCGACACGACACCGAAGGTACTGCGCTGGCGGATGAGCGGCGACAAGCTTCTGCTGACCGACGACGAGGACATCACCGTCACCTACCGGCGGCAGTGATGGACACCCGGCCGCCTGTCGCCCGTGGCCGGGCCGCCGTTCGGCCACTGCCCCGCACCAGAACGGGCTCATGGCTGAACCTGCTGCAAGCGGCGATAACGGTCGCGGTAGCCGTCGGGGTCGCGGCCTCCGCCGTGCTCTCCTCCCGCGCCAGCGGCGAATGGCACGACGCGTCGCGGCAGGAGATCACGTGGTCCGCCGCGCTGGTCGAGGACCTTCGCCACGTGTACGGCGACGAGGCGCCGTTCGCGTTGCACGTCGCGATCGCCGACTCCCGCGCCCGCGCCCTGCGGCTGGCGGCCGGCGACGCCGGCTCGGCCGGCGACCTCGCGGCCTGGGAGTCACTGGCCGAGACGCAGACCGTGGGACACCTTCGGCAGGCCGCCAAAGGCAGCGGCGGCTTGCTCGATGGGGACCGGTACCGCCTCCCGGAAGGCGGCTACGACATCGCGCGGCGCCTCGCGGACATGCGCGGCGCTCACCCGGATCTACGCGACCGCGATCCGGCCGGCGCCATGGCCGACGGCGACGCCGCCATGCGGCAGGCGGTGACGGTCGCGCTTGCCACCGTGCCGCTCGTCGCCGTCTTCGTCGTGCTGCGTGGGTTGATCCTCTGGTCCGGCGCCCGTGCGGTCCGGCGCGGAGCCCGTGCGCGCAGCGCCGTACCCGACGTCGGACTCGTTCCCGGCCCCGACCCGGAGCGGCGGACGGCCGGCCCCTTCGGCGCTGTCGCCCTGCTCGGCTGGATCCTGATCTCCGTCCTTCCCGCCGGGATCATCGTCGCCGGCAACCAGGAACAGCGCGCGCACTCGATCGCGACGCGGGGTGCGACGAAGGTCAGTACGGCGATCACGGCAAGCAGCGTGGTCCGAACGTTCCAAGCCGAGGGCGAGCGGGCGCTCGTCCTGACGGAACTGCGCGGGTACGCCCGCGAACTGGCCGCCGTCGACACGGCCGACGAGCTCCAGGCGGCCCCGCGGACCGTCGTCGCTCGAGCCGACCAGCAGGCGCTTCCACGGCTACGGCCGCTGGTCGAAGCGATGACCCGGCTGCCCGAACCAGCGTCGGGCGTGGACCCGCGAACCAGCCGGATAGCCGCCACCGGCCCGACGCAGTGGGAGGCGCTGCGCAAGGAACAGAATCGCGCGGTCGATCTCGCGGAGCGTGCGGGCCAACGCGGCGACACCCTCCAGGTCGCCGTACTCCTGGCTTCCCTCGGCATGACCCTGTCGTTGCTGGCGCTCGCCGGTTCCGCACCGGTGCTGATCCGGCGCGGATCCGGCACCCTGCTGGCTCTCGCCGTCGCCGCCACGCTCGGCGCCTACTTGCTCTGAGCCCTCCCGGGTCCGCACCGGAACGCCGCCAACTCACGGTCGCGTTCCGGGCTCCCGGTCCGGTGGACCGCTCGCATCATCATGTCCGCGGGTGGCGGGCCCTCGCCGGGCCGGGGGAATCACCGGCGTCGCGCGAGCCGACGTACCCGGCCCGGGTGGGGGTTTCCTCGGAAGCGGGCCGGAGGGTCCGCAATCGAGGGTGGTGCTGTGCGGAACGGACGGGCTGACGTCACGCCACCGCACGCCATCGATGAGGGAGGTGATTTCCATGACGATCAAGATCAGGCGACTCGAGAAGATCGAGACCACCGGTGCATGCGCTTGCTGCGGTTGCACGGACTGCTGACCACTGCCGGTCCCGCGTCGCTCGGCGCGGGACCGGATTGTTTCCGGCTCCCCGGGGCCGGTTCGACCCGACGAGGAGGACCAGGATGTATCTGCCACGTATCAAGAGCGTGTTTCCACCCGTTCCCCTGGGCGACGGTCGCGTACGCCTCGGGGCTGACTTCGGCATAGCCTCCGAGATAGCCGACGAGAACGGCGAAGTGTGGCTCCTTCTGAACCTGATGGACGGCACGCGCACCCGCCCGCGGCTCGCGGCCGACGTACACGAGCGTTTTCCGGCCGCAACGCGGGAGGAGGTCGACAATGCGATCGACACTTTGATCGACATGGGATTCGTCGAGGACGCTGCCAGTCCCCTGCCCGCGGCCCTGTCAGTGGCGGAGCGTGAGCGGTACCGGCGCAACCTCGAATTCTTCTCGTTCTTTCACCGGCCGCCGCTGACGCCCGGGGACTTCCAGCTCAGGCTGCGTGACGCGCGGGTCACCGTGCTCGGCGTCGGCGGGTTCGGATCGTACGTCGCACTGAGCCTGGCCGCGGTCGGCGTCGGCCACCTGACCCTCGTCGACCACGACCGGGTCGAGCTGGCAAACCTCAACCGCCAAATTCTCTACACCGACACCGATGTCGGTCGCCTCAAGGTGGAAGCCGCCGCCGAGCACCTGGCTGCGGTGAACCCACACGTCGACGTCGCCGTCCGAGCGGAGATGGTGGACGGCGTCGCCGCCGCGCGACGCTGCATGTCGGACCGGGACCTGCTGGTCTGCGCCGCGGACCGGCCCCGACTGAGGATCTATCACTGGCTGAACGACGCGGCTCTCGCCGAGCGGGTCGCCTGGATCCGAGGCGGAAACGACGGCCTGACCGTCAATCTGTTCCTGCACGTGCCGTACCGGACCGCGTGCTTCGCCTGCGTCGAGCGCGAGGCGGCTGAGAGCCGGCCGGAATACCTCCCCACGGTGAACCACATGGTCAACGTCATCGGTGATCGCACTGTCAATCCCTGCACCGCCCCGATGGCCGGGATGATCGGCAGCGTCGCCGCTCTCGAAGCGGTCAAGTTTCTCAACGGCATGGCGGATCCCTTGATCGCCGGTCGCAAGCTCATCGTCGACATGCAGCGGATGGAGACCGAATTCGCCGAGGGAAAGCGGCTCGACGACTGCCCGAAGTGCGGCTCGGGAGTGACGGGCGATGTCCTCGTCGCCTAGCGCCGCCGCGGCCGGCCTGCACGACGACAGCGTGGTGGAACTGTTTCACCTGCACGTCGGCGACAGTGAGCACCAGGAGCACGAGGTCGGCCGCGTGGACACCGGGGTCTTTGTCGCCCTTCCGGCGGAGGGCGTGGCGCTGGTGAAATGGTTCGCGGCCGGGCTTCCGCTGCGGCAGGTGCGCCGGCGATTCGTCGAGACGTACGGCGAACCGCCGGACATCACGGCCTTCCTGGGGGCCCTGGCCGCCTGTGGCTTCGTCCGCTCGGTCGACGGTCGCCCGTACCCGCCGGACGGCCCTGGCGCCGAAGGCGATTCCGGCAGCTCTCGCACACGCGGCGTGCGAATCTTCGCCGACCTACCGCGGGAGCGAGTGGCGTGGCTGCTTAGTCGACCCATGCGATCGAGCTACCAGGCGGTGTGGGCGGCTGTGGCCGTCTTGCTGATCGTCGTGCCGTGGTTGCGACCGATCCCGGGCGACGCTCTGCTCCTGCCGGGGGTGTTGACCAATGCGGTGGTGATGGCTGCTCTGGGGTGGGTTCTCGTCCTCTTTCACGAGATGGCCCACGCCATCGCCGTACGGGCGCTGGGTTGCGTCGGCCGGTTGTCGTTGAGCCATCGACTGTGGTTTCTCGTCGCCCAGACCGAGATGAGCGGAGTGCGCGCCGTTCCCCGGGCCCGCCGCTACGCGGCCTATCTGGCGGGGATGACGTGGGATCTCTGCGTCGTGTTCACGTGCCTGTGCCTGCAACTCGCGGGGCTCGCCGAGGCCGTACCCCGAAGTCTCATCTACCTGCTGAGCCTGAGCATGATCTTCCAACTGTCGGTGTTCATGCGGACCGACATGTATTTCGTCGTCGCCGAGCGGCTGCGTGTGGGCAACTTGATGAGGGACACCCGGCGATTCCTCACCGCCCGGGCCCGGCGGACGTGGGGAATCCACGCCCGCGACGACCTCAGCGATATACCGCGTCGCGAGTTGACAATCATCGGCTGGTACGCCCCCGTATACCTGGTCGGGACCGCCGCCACGCTCAGCCTGTTCGCGCTACTGACCGTCCCCGCGACATTGACGATGTTGCGCATCGCCGCCTCCGGCCTGTTCCTCGGCCCTAAGACGGCCGCTTTCTGGGAGGGAGTCGGCTTCATCGCGCTGGTGGCCGCCCACGGCGCCGCATGGACATGGTCGATGGTGACCGAACGACGACGGCGATGACCTCGGGCGGTGGGGAATGCTTATGGGCCTGGTAGCGGACTGGGCTTCGGTTTCACCGACGAAAGGTTGAGGCTGTCCGTGATCTGATTGCTGGTCTCGCCGGCTGGTTCGAGAATGCGACGTGACTCAGACAGCGGAATCGGCCATCGGCGGGGGCGGACGGGTTGAGCTGATCCTCGGCGACCTTTTCGAGAGCGACGCCCAGATTCTGGTCGCGCCGTGCAGCGTGCGGGGCACCATGACGGCGGAGGTTCGTAACCAGGTCACCCGCCTGGGTGCCGAGCTACCCGTCGGCCCGTTCACACCGGGGCAGGTAATCGCCGCTCCCGCCAGTGCCTCGGCGCGTGGCGTGACCGTCGTGTTCGCCTTGGTGGCGGGTTCCAGGGACTCCGACCGCGCCGGCGGCATTGACCTCGTGCGCGGCGCGGCGAGCCGGATCGGCGAGCTCGCGTCCAGCGCGGATGCCGTGGTCGCGGTTCCGCTGCTGGCCGCGGGCGCCGGCGGTCTGGCGCCCGAGCAGTCGATGCGCGCCATTGTCGCCGGGTTCTCCGAGACCGCCCACCGGGCCGCGACGCTGCGGATCCACGTGCTGTCCGAGCGACTCGTCGACCGTCTGCGCCCCCTGCTGCCGGAACCCGGAGCCGAGGATGAGGGCGAGGGAAATGCGGAGGTCGCCGCGAGGCACAGCGAGGAAGTCCAGAGCCTGGTGCAGCGGTTCGCCGACCAGCAGATCACGGCCGGTGCTGTCGCTGCCACGGCGATGGCGATGGACCCGGGTGGGTCCGCACCGGCCCCGACGTCGGAGGATCTTGTCGCTGCCGGCGGCACCGGCACGATCAACGACCATCTCGAGGCCGCTCGGAAGTGGTGGTCGACGGAGCGCGTCCCGATGTTCGGGCGTACCCATCTCGTGCTGGGTCTGGCTTTGGACGCCCGCGTCGGCTGGCCGCTGCTTGTCTCCGGAGCTGTCGGTGCGCTGACGGCGCGGTGGGCGACGGATCGCGACGGCACCCTGTGGGAACTGCTCAGCCAGGCCGGGCGGGACATCGCGGAAGACCAGCCGATGCTGGCTACAGCGCTCGGCGCACCCGCGGAGTGGTCGACGACGTTGCCGGCGCCCGCGTCCCTGTTGGCGTTCTCTCCGGCTGGCGACCGGGTCGCGGCTCTCGTCGGCCGCGAGGTCTTCGATGTCGGTGCGGACGGCTCGACCCGCCGGGTCGGCGAAGTCGACGTTCCGCTGGTCTCGCTCGGCTGGGGCCGCGACGGGATTCTCGGTCTGTGCCTCGGCGGTGGCGTGGCGGAGATCATCCGGGTGGAGACCGGGATGATCGTCGGCCGGGTGCCCAACGTGACCGCTGGCCGGCTCGGCAGCGGTCTGCCCGCGTGGTTGGTGGGCCCTGACGAGGTCTTCCGCTGGTGGGGTCCCGGCCAGCGGGCGGATGACACGATCGTGTCATCCGCCCACGCGGTGCTCGCCGTCGACGGCACCGGTCGGCGTGGCCTCGTCGGGGTTGGTGACGACGCCATCCTGGTCAGCACCCTCACGGAGGATCAGCCGTCCGCGGGGAGCCAGCTTGCGGCGAAGATCGGGCACATCCGTCGGCCGGAGGGACCGTCGGCGCTCATCGTCCTGGGCAAGCGGGTAGCCATCGCGGTGGTCACCAAGGACGACCGCGTCACGGTCGCGGAGCCGGGAGGGCCGCACATCGCAAACATCCTGGCCGATGGATCGCCGATCGACGCCCTGGCCACCAACGTGAGCGGACACTGCCTCGCGACCGCGAGCGGTAGGCGGCTCTCGGTATGGCCGGTGGCCAGGTCACGTCCCGTGTCTCGCGGCGTTGCCGGCTACCACCCCGACAGTGTGCTCGGTGTCGATCTGCTCGACACCGAACGCGACGCCATGGCGCTGGCCGGCCTGATCGCGTCGGAACGCCTGCGTCCTCCGCTGGCGATCGGCCTGTTCGGCGAATGGGGATCGGGCAAGACGTTCGTCCTCGATCGGATCGTCGCCATGCTCACCGACCTCGCCGCGTCGAAGGACCAGGGCTACGTCGACGACATCACGATCGTCACGTTCAACGCCTGGCACTACGCGGAGACGAATCTGTGGGCGAGCCTCGTCGACCAGGTGTTGCGGAAGGTCGTTCCGCCGGCCATCGAGGACATCCCGGAAGTGGAGCAGGCGTTGCGTCAGGCCGCCGCCGCGGTCGAGGAGGTCAGCCGGGTCGACCGGGAGCTGGCCAAGGCTGACGCGGCGGTCGAGCAGGCCACGTCGCGTCTGGTGCGGCGACGACGTACAGCCTGGGTCATGGGTGGTGTGATCATGCTGTTCGCCGTGGCGGCGGTCATCGCGGTGGTCGCCGGAGGAGCTGGCGTCGTGTTCGCGGCGGTGAGTGGAGCGACGGCGGTCATCGGCTACGTGGCGGCGGCGACTGCCCAGATCCGTAACGCGCGGAGTCAGGCGGCGGAGATCGCGGAGACAGGGCGCGCGGGTCTCGGCGCCGTCGGTCGGTTCACCGGTCATACCGCCGAGGAGTCCGCGCGGGCGGCCGCCGCGCACCGGCAGAACCTCCTGGACGAGCAGCGCGCCGCGCGAACCGAAGCCACCCGCCTGCGGACCCAGGCGGACCGACTGTGCCGGCAGGCGGAATCCGACCACGTCGGCGCGGTGCTCGGGCAGCTGTCCACGCTGACCGAATATCGGGAGCAGTTGAGCCTCGTGACCCGCACCCGCGAGCGGTTCGACGTCATCGACAAGGCCTTCGTCCGAGACAACCGCCGGGTCGTCATCGCGATCGACGACCTCGACCGGTGCGCGGCCGAAAAGGTCGTCCAGGTCCTCGAGGCCGTGCACCTGCTGTTCAATTTCCCGATGTTCGTGGTCGTGCTAGCGGTCGACACCCGCTGGCTGGACCAGTCCCTGCGGATCCGCTACCACCAACTCCTCGGCGGCACCGACGCCGCGGCACCGTCCGACTACCTGGAAAAGATCATTCAGATTCCGGTACGGCTGGTGCCGCTCGACGAGAGCCTGGTCCGCAAGATGATCACCGGTCTGACGGGCCGGGCCCCGAACGACTCGTCCGCAGCGCGGCCCGACCTCCACTCCACCGACTCGCCGGCCTCCACCGATGACACCTCGCCTCCGGCGCGGCCCGCGAGCGCACCCGTGACTGCCCTATCCGGCAAGGAAACTTCCGTCCACCATGCACGCTCGCCGCGACGCCACCTGCCCGCCGAGGTCCTGGAGATCACCGAGGCGGAGGCGGCCGCCATGTCGGCGGTGGCTCCGCTCGTGGGCACCACACCGCGTACGGTGAAGCGGTTCGTGAACACCTACCGCCTGCTCAAGGCGCGAGTGAAGGATCCGCGCGAGTTCGACCACCGGCGCGGCGGCATCGGCGACCACGAGGTTGTCGCTTTCCTGCTCGCCGTGATCACCGGTCAGCCCGCCGCGGCCCGGATCCTCCTGACGACCGCGAGGCTGGCGTCTCCGAACGGAAGCCTGCGGTCGGCGACGGAGGATCCCGATCCCGCGTTGGTCGCCGTGCACCGATGGGTCGAGGAGCACCCTCGCTTCGGTGACGCGCCGAGCCACCGCTTCGCCGACTGGGCACCCGAGGTCGCCCGGTTCTCGTTCAACCCGTAGCCGACCGAGCGCCGATGGTTTCGGCGAGTGCCCTCCGGGCGTACGCGCGCACGTCAGCGTCGGGATCGGCGGAGACGGACCGCAGCACCGCCGTCACCTCGGCCCGGTGTGCCCACCCGGCCAGGGACCGGACGGCGGCGCGCCGTACGTCGAGGTTGGCGTCCCGGGTGGCCGCTGTCAGCGGCGGGACGGCGAGCTCCGGTTCGGCCCCGCCGAGGGCCTTCGCGGCACCCTCGCGCACCTGCCAGACCTCGTCCACCATCGCGTCCACCGCCACGGCGGCCAGTTCGCCGTGGCAACCGATCTCGCCGGCCGCCTGCAACGCGGCGGCGCGGACCAGCGGGTCGGCGTCGGCGGAGAGCCGTCGCAGGGTCGGGGCGCCCCGCGGGTCCGCGACCGTGCCTACGCCGTGCGCCACGGCGACCCGTACCTCCCGCGCCGCGTCGGCCGCCGCGGCGGCCAGCCCGTCGATGTCGTCCAGGCGCACCATGCCGCGGACGGCCAGCAGGCGGACGCTCGCGTCGACGTCGTCGGCGGCGGCGCGGAAATCGGCGGTCCGGCCGACACCGGTCGTCCGCCGCAGTTCCGCGACCACCTGGCGTACCAGCGGGTCGGGGCTCGCCGCGGCGTGCCGCAGCCGGGCGGCCAGGGCGTCGGTGGCCCGCAGGACGTCCGCGAGCTCCCGCAGGCCGGTCACCGCCGCCGAGCGGACCTCGGCGTCCCCGTCGTGCAGCGAGTCGACGAGGGCGTCGGCCACCCCTTCGGGCGCCGCCTCGGTGAGCGTCGCCACCGCGGTGCGGCGTACATCGGGATCGGGATCGTCGAGGAACGGCCGGAACGCCGCCAGTGTCTCGTCGCGTTCGGCCAACGCGAGCACCGCCAGGATCCGGTCCGCGGCCGGTGTGTCGAGCCGTACCGTCGACGTGGTGTCCGCCGCGCCGGGGGCCACCGTCCGGAAGCGGCGCACCTCCGCGACGACGGTCTCCGCCGGCCCGCCCGGCGGGAGCAGGTCGTCGACGGGCACCAGGTACTCGTTCACCGGCCGCTTGACGAACTCCATGTCGCCGTCGGCGCGGCGGCGCAGGTTCAGGTGGAAGAACCAGTCCGCGTCGTCGCGTACAGGGTGGTCGGTCCGGTCGTGGTAGAGCCCCCAGCGGCTCTCGGTGCGCACCAGCGACGCCCGCGCCGCCATCTCCGCGCAGTCGCGGATGAACATCACCTCCGCGCAGCGCATCAGCTCGTGCGGGGTGCGCGCGCCCATGCCGGCGATCTCGTCGGCCATCCGTTGGAACGTCTCGACGGCGATCTCCAGGTTCGCCGCGGACTTCGGCGGGGCCACGTAGTCGTTGACGAACCGACGCAGCTTGTACTCCACCTGCGGCTGCGGCGGGCCGTCCGGGTGGCGCAGCGGCCGGTAGATCAGCTCGTGCGCGGCGGTGATCTGATCCTCGGGCAGCGGCGCCGGGGCGTCGGGGAGGGCGGCGGCGTGCGTGCCGGCGAGGTCGCCGAAGACGAACGCGCCGATCATGTAGTTGTGCGGCACGCAGGCCAGGTCGCCGGCCGCGTACAGGCGGGGCACGGTGGTGGCGCCGTTCTCGTCCACCCAGACCCCGGACGCGGAGTGTCCACCGCAGAGCCCGATCTCGGAGATGTGCATCTCGACGTCGTGGGTGCGGTAGTCGTGGCCCCTGCCGGCGTGGAAGGTGCCGCGCGTCGGTCGCTCGGTGCTGTGCAGGATTCCCTCGAGCTGACCGATGGTCTCCTCCGGCAGGTGGGAGAGCTTCAGGTAGATCGGGCCGCGATCGCTTTCCAGCTCGCGGGCCACCTCGGCCATCATCTGCCCGGACCAGTAGTCGCAGTCGACGAAGCGTTCGCCCCGGTTGTTGACCTGGTACCCGCCGAAGGGGTTCGCCACGTACGCGCACGCCGGCCCGTTGTAGTCCTTGATCAACGGATTGATCTGGAAGCATTCGATGCCGGACAGCTCCGCCCCCGCGTGGTACGCCATCGCGTACCCGTCGCCGGCGTTGGTCGGGTTCTCGTACGTGCCGTACAGGTAGCCGCTGGCCGGCAGGCCGAGCCGCCCGCAGGGCCCGGTCGCCAGGATGACGGCGCCCGCCGACACCGTGACGAACTCGCCGGTGCGGGTGTCGAAACCGACCGCGCCGACGGCCCGCCCCTCGTGGGTGAGCACGCGGACCGGCATGACCCGGTTCTCGATCTGGATCTTCTCCCGGTATTCGCGGGTGCGCAGGATCCGGTACAGCACCTTCTTGACGTCGCGCCCTTCGGGCATCGGCAGCACGTACCGGCCGGAGCGGTGCACCTGCCGCACCGCGTACTCGCCGTACTCGTCCTTCTCGAACTTGACGCCGTAGCGCTCCAGGCGCCGCACCATGTCGAAGCCGCGGGTGGCGGTCCGCAGGACCGTGCGCTGGTTGACGATGCCGTCGTTGGCGCGGGTGATCTCCCGGACGTAGTCCTCCGGCGTCGCCTTGCCGGGGATGACGGCGTTGTTGACACCGTCCATGCCCATGGCCAGGGCGCCGGAGTGTCGCACGTGGGCCTTCTCCAGCAGCAGCACCCGGGCACCGTGCTCGGCGGCGGACAGGGCGGCCATCGTGCCGGCGGTGCCGCCGCCGACGACGAGCACGTCGCAGCTCAGTTCGCGGCGTTCGGTGGGGGAGGGGATCTGCATCAGTCGGTCCTGTCGTCTGCGCCGAGTGCGGCGAGGATCGTGCCGCGGGCGGCCCGGACCACCGGGGTGCCGCGGGTGGCGGAGTCGCGGGGCTGCGGCACGTCGACCACCGTGTGGACGCCCGTCGCGCCCAGCACGGCGACGCGGTCGCCGATGAACAGGGCCTCGTCGACGTCGTGGGTGACGAACACGACGGTGGCCGGGGTGGCGCGCAGGACGTCGACGAGCAGCCGCTGCATCGCGGCGCGGGTCTGGGCGTCCAGGGCACCGAACGGCTCGTCCATCAGGATGGCCCGGGGCCCGCCGGCGAGCGTACGGGCCAACTGGACGCGCTGGCGCATGCCGCCCGACAGGTGCGCCGGGAGGCGTGACTCCTTGCCGGCGAGGCCCACCCGCGCCAGCCACGAGTCGGCCCGGGCGCGGCGGTCGGCGCGGCCCACCCGGCGGATGCTCAGCGGAAGCTCGACGTTGCGTCGCGCGGTGCGCCACGGCAGCAGCGCGTCGTCCTGGAACACCAGGGCCCGGTCCGGCGACGGGCCCGCGATCGGGGAGCCGTCGGCCGCGACGGTGCCGGCGGCCACCGGCAGCAGTCCCGCGAGTGCTCGCAGCAGGGTGGACTTTCCGCACCCCGACGCACCGACCACCACCAGGACCTCGCCGGGCGTCACGTCGAGTGTCAGGTCGCGGATCACCGGCTCGCCGCCGGGATAGCCGAGGCTGACACCCTCGACCCTCAGGTGCAGGCCGGATCGCCGGCCCGTCGCCGCGGACACGTCGGTGAGCGTCATCGCACCCCTCCCGCGTGGCGGGCGGGCAGCCAGCGGGTGACGCGGCGGCCGAGAAGTTCCACGGCGGCCGCGGTGGCCCAGCCCAGGACGCCGATCGTCACCATCCCGACGAGCACGGACGGATAGTCCACGATGGTGTACGCGTGCCAGGTGCGGTAGCCGACGCCGAAGTCCCCCGAGATCATCTCGGCGGAGATCACGCAGATCCACGACACACCCATGCCGACCGAGAGGCCGCCGAACACGCCCGGCAGCGCACCCGGCAGGACGACGCTGGCGAGCACCCGCCAGCGGCCGCCGCCCATCGTCCGGACGGCGTCCTCCCACACCGTCGGCAGCGCGCTCACCGCGTGCCGGGTGCTGACCAGAATCGGGAAGAACGCCGCGGTGAACGTGATGAACACGATGCCCTCCTCGTTGCGCGGGAAGAGCAGGATCGCCACCGGCACGAGCGCGATCGCCGGGATCGGCCGGACCACCTCGAACAGCGGCTGCAGCACGTCGGACAGCAGCCACGAGCGGGCCACGGCGATCCCCGCGCAGATTCCGACGACGGCGGCGAGGGCGAAGCCGGTCAGGATGCGTACGAGGCTCTGCGCGATGTCCTGGTAGTAGACGGGGTCTCCGGCGACGTGGACGAGCTGCTCCGCCACGGCCAGCGGCGTGGGCAGCCGGTCGAAGCGCACCCACAGTGTCACGTCGGCGGCGGTCAGCCACTGCCACAGCAGCAGAGCGCCCAGGAGCGACCCGATCCGGACCGCCCAGCGCCGCGGGTGCGGCCGGCGGCCGGCGCCGCGGACGGCCGGAGCGGAGACGGGCTCGGCGGCGGGCGCCACGGTGGAGACGGTGGTCATGAGGACGCCACCGCCTCGGCGTACGTCACGACCGTCGCGCCGGGGTGCGCCGCCACATAGCGCTGGGCGGCTGCCGCGCCGAGGAACGGGCGGAACGCGGCACCGTCGCGTACCCACACGCTCTTGTCGGCGAACCAGCGGGTGCCCGTGCCGGCGTCCGGCACATAGGCGGCTGTGATCCGCTGCCCGGCGGACTGAGCGGCCTTGACGGCGCGCAGCAGACAGGCGGGGTCGGCGGCGGGCTGGGTGCGGTCGCCCACCCACAGCTCGCCGGCGAGCGCCGCGTCGCCGACCGGCTTGCCGCAGACCGGATCGGTGCCGGTCAGCGCCGCCTTGTTGGCGGTGCTGGCGAGGTCGGCGTCGTACCCGGCGCCGTAGACCTCGCGCAGGTAGCTGTCATCGACGAACGCGGACAGGTCGATCTGCTGCAGGACCCCGATCGACTTCAGGAACGGTACGTCCTGGTCGAGTGCGGCGCGCAGCCGCGGCTTGAGCGTGGGGTCGAACGTGGCGACGCCGTTGGCGCCGTTGTAGAGGTACACCACCTCGGGCGGTAGGCCGGTCGCCTTCGCCACGGTCCGCGCGGACTCCAGCGGCTCGCTCCACAGCAGCTGGTTCGCGTCGAGCTGGGCCTGGAGGAACGCCTTGACCACGTCGCGGTTGCCGGTGGCGTACTTCTCCCGCACGACGGTCCCGTGCAGTGTGGGTACGCCGAGCTCGCCGCCGTCGTACAGCACGGTGGCGTTGCCCTGGTGCACGAGCAGGCCGGGCCACGCGACGAACTGCGACAGGGCGGCGACGTTCCCGGACTGCAGGGCGGACGCGCCGACGGGCGGCTGCTGGTTCTCGACCTTGACGTCCTTCGGGTCGATCCCGTTCTTGCGCAGCGCCTGGACGAACAGGCCGTGGCCCGCCGAGCCGGAGCTGGCGGAGACGACCTTGCCCTTGAGGTCGGCGAGGGAGCGGACCGGAGAGCCGGGGGCCACCACCACGGTGTTCAGCGCTCCGCGCAGGTTGTAGCCGGTGACCGCCACCATCTTGGTGCGGGTCTCGGCGGACTGCTGGCCCCGCGCGCCGTTGATGAGCAGGGGGTAGTCGCCCATCGAACCGATGTCGATCTTGCCGGCCATCATCTGCGCCGTGATGGGCGCGCCGGTGTCGTAGTCCTGCCACGTGACGGCGTACTTCTTGCCGGTGCGCTGGCCGAGCTCGGCGAGCCGCTTCTCGAAGAACCCCTTCTCGCGCAGCAGCGTGCCGGCGGTCACCGTGTTGATCGTCTTGGACTGGTAGCCCACGACGACGGCCTCGGCGTCCGCGTCGGCCGCCTGCCCGGCGACCGTGCAGCCGGCCAGGGCGGTGACCAGCGCGACCAGCGGGGCGGTACGGCGAACTCTCATCGGGAACCTCACCTGATCAGGAACGGCATGTTGACGGTGACGGCGCCGGTGGGGCACCGCGCGGCGCACGGCCCGCAGTACCAGCACTCGTCGACGTGCATGTAGGCCTTGCTCGTCTCGGGGTCGATGGCGAGCGAGTCGAGCGGGCACATGTCGACGCAGAGGGTGCAGCCGTCTATGCAGAGGCTTTCGTCGATCGTGACCGGAACGTCGACCCGCTGGTTGGCCAGTGCCATGGAGTGTCTCCTGTCGAGGGAGCTGATGGGATTCAGTAGCCGATGACCCGGGGTGCCGCCGCGCCGCGCTGGAGCTGGCCGTGCATGGTCAGCCGGTCACCCCGGAAGCGGATCCATTCGAGGTCGACCGCCCGGCCGTCGGCGAGTCGGGTGAGTCGCTCCACCATGAGCAGCGCCGCCCGGGCCGGCGCGTCGAGCAGGTCGGCCGAGTGCGGGTCGGCGTTGACCGCCTCGAACGAGATGTCGGCCGTGCCGAGCGGCTGTCCGGCGATCCGCTCGATCAGCACGAAGATGTCCTGACCGGCGAGGTCCGCGGTCAGCAGCGGCTCGCCGATGTCGCGTGGCAGATACGTGAGATCCAGCGACAGGGGTACGCCGTCGAGGCGGCGCAGCCGCTCCAGATACACGACGGGCTCGCCATCGGATATGCCGAGCCGCTGCGCCACCGGCGCCGGCGCCCGGATGAGCGCGGCGGTCCGGACGTCGTTCGTGATCGCACCCTGCGAGTGCAGGGTCTCGCCGAGGCCCATCAACCGGTGCAGACCGTGTGCGTACTTCTCCGTGAGCACCGTCGTGCCGACACCCGGTGAGCGCTCCACGAGACCCTCGTCGGCGAGCAGTGCCAACGCCTCCCGAACGGTGTTGCGGGACACGTCGAAGTCCTGACAGAGCTGCGGCTCACGGGGGAGTTGCCCGCGCGGGAACGCCCCGGCGAGCACCTGGTGCCGCAGCACGTCGGCGACCTGTCGGGCGCGGTCGGCACGGCGACGCCGCGCCTGATCGAGATTGTGCGGCCGGTCGGGCGCTGCTGCCATCCCCGGTCCCCCTTGTCGAGTGGCGTGCGGGAAACCATATAAATCTCATAGGAGAAGGGGAAGCTGTGCCGGGCTGCGCCACCGGAACCGGCCCGCTGGGCTGGACTGAGCTGCGAAAACGTGCGTCCGGCCGGGCGTTGCGCCAGTTCGGGTGTCCGCATGTTGGGAGTTCAGGCTCCGGGCCGACGGCTCGCCGTCGGCCCGGAGCCGTCGGGGGTGTCAGCGACCGGTGGAGCCGTCGATCTGTTCACGGAGGATGTCGGCGTGACCGGCGTGCCGGCCGGTCTCCTCGATCATGTGCACCAGGACCCATCGCTGGGACGGTGCCAGCGCCCGGCCCGGGGGCCGGGGTGCGGGACGGGTGAGGTCGGTCCAGGTTTCGATGACCTTGTTCGCCTGGGCGGTGGTCTCCCGGTACGCGGCGAGCAGCCTCTCGACGGTCTCGTCGCGGCTGGGTCGCAAGGTGCGGCGCATGTCGGTGATCGGTTCCTCGAGGAAGTAGAACCGTTCGACGGCGGTCAGGTGCTTGACGAGCCCGAGAAGGTTGGTGCCGCTGGGCACGCCGGCGGTGCGGATCTGGGGCTCCGGGACGTCGGCGACCTTGTCCGCGATCGCGGCGCGCAGGTAGTCGAGGAAGCCCACGAGGGTGGCTTTTTCGTCGGGAGCAGTCCACGCGGGTCCGGTGTCTGCGCGTTTGCGGGCTCGGGTGGGTGGCATCAGCTTCTCCGATCGCGGCGCTGGATGAGCAGGACGTTGTCGGTGATCGTGGCCGTCTGGCCGCCGGGTCCGACGGCTCGGCGGCGTGGCATGTCGGCGCGCGGTACGGGCCACTGGTCGGGGTCGAGACCGAGTTCCGCGGCGACTTCGCCGGGGGTGGGGTAGTGGGTGTCGGGGTCCTGGTTCCATGACCAGGGCGCGGTGGAGCCATGGTCGACGATCAGCAGCAGGCCGCCGGGGGCGAGAGCGTGCGCCGCGGTGCGCAACACGTGGGCGCGATCGAGCGTGAACGGCGTGTGGAAGTACTGGGCGGAGATGAGGTCGAAAGCGCCGGTCGGGAAGCTGCGGGCCAGGTCGTGCCGTTCGCCGGTGACCCTGCCGTCGAGCCCCCGGGCGCGATCCCGCAGTCGGTCGACGGCGGTGGGGGAGATGTCCACGGCGGTGACCCGCCATCCATGCCGGGCGAGCCAGAGGGTGTCACCGCCGGCACCGCATCCCAGGTCCAGGGCCAGGCCGGGACGCAGGGGCTCGGCGATTTCGGCGAGCAGGGGGTTGACGCGCTCGCCTCCCGAGCGCCGGGCGCGGTAGTGCCGTTCCCAGAACGACTCGGCGTCGCCCGGTGAGTGTCCGGTCATCGGCCCGCTCCGCCCGCTCCGCCCGCTCCGCCGCCCGCGAAGAATCTCAGCAGTTCGGCGGTGACGAACGTCGGGTTCTCCTCGGGCAGCCAGTGGCCGGATTTCGGCACCTCGACGGCCCTGGTTATCCGCGTCATCCGCGGTTCGACTGTGGAACGGGTGAACGCCAGCGTGCCTTCGGCGGTCAGCAGCATCACCGGCATGGTGATCGCCGCGGCGGTCACGTTGTCCCGCTCGTCCTGGGCCAGGGTGCGGTAGAGCGCGAAGCCGCCGGTCAGGACCCGCGGACGCTGGTACGTGCGGGCGAACTCCTCGACTTGCGCGTCCGTGAACGGGGCCTTCGCGCCCGGCCCGCCGAAAGCGGTCCCGCCGTAGGCGACGTAGGCGAAGAAGAGCGAGAGATATTCGCGTACGTCGTCGTCGACGAGCGCCTCGGGAAAGCCGGCCTGGTGGTGGAACGACATGTGCCAGCTCGCCTGGCGATATTGGTCCGCGCTGAGCGCCGGCCCCGGCAGCGGGTAGTCCAGGTGGGCGTACTTGACGACCTCGTCCGGGAACTGCGCGGCGTACTGGAATCCGACGCCGGCGCCGAGGTCGTGCCCGGCGAGGTTGATCCGGCGTAGCCCGAGCCTGTCGGCGAGCAGGCCGTGGACGTATCGGGCGAGGGTCGCCTTGTCGTAGCTCGATGGTGCTCCGACGCTGTCGCCGAGCCCTGGCAGGTCCAGCGCGTACACGGTGTATCGCGCGGCGAGGGCCGGCATGATCCCGCGCCACTCGTACCAGGACTGCGGCCAGCCGTGCAACAGCACGAGCGGCTCGCCGGTGCCGCCGGTGACGTAGTGCATCGTCACTCCGTCGACCTGGGCGGTCTCGTGGCGGAACTGACGGTTGAACTCCGCGTCGTCACGCGTCGCCGAGTCGTGGGCCGTGGGTGCGATGGCCGTGTTCGGCGCCTGTCGGTCGGCCGTCGTGCACCCGGCTACCAGCATGAACGCGGCCGCGAGGGCCGCCACGGTCTTTCTAGTTGTTGGTGCAGTGAGCATCGGTGATTACCTCCGCGCACAGCATGTCCAGCGGCGTTTCGAACTTGCGAGAAAAATTGCGGATCCGCATCATGGGGCCATGCACACGGCCCAGGAAGACGTCCTCGCCGGGGTGGGCCCGCGCCTGCGCGCGCTGCGCAAGGCGCGGAACACCTCACTGGCCGCGCTGGCCACCGAGACCGGTCTGACCGCGAGCACGTTGTCGCGCCTCGAGACCGGCAAGCTGCGCCCCACGCTGGAGCAGTTGCTGCCGCTGGCGCGCGCGCACGGCGTTCCGCTCGACGACCTGGTCGCCGCGCCGCCCACCGGCGATCCCCGCATCCACCTGCGCCCGGTGCGGCGCTCCGGCTTCACCGTCGTGCCGCTGACCAGACGTCCGGGAGGGATCCAGGCCTACAAGGTGATCTATCCGCCCGCGGGCAGGACGCCCGCGGCCACCCGGCAGACCCACGATGGGTACGAGTGGTTCTACGTGCTCAACGGACACGTCCAGCTCGACCTCGGCGACCAGACGTACCGGCTCGGACCCGGCGAGGCCGCGGAGTTCGACACCCGCACCCCGCACCGGATCGGCAGCGCCGGCGCCCAACCCGCGGAGCTGCTTACCCTCTTCGGCGCCCAGGGTGAACGCGCCCACCTCTCGCCCGCGACCGGGCCGCGACCGTAGTTGGATCAGACTCAGTACCGACTGCGTCGTCGCCGGTAGGACTGGCGGGAATCCTGGATGAAGTGCCGGCAGATGAAGACCGTGACGGCCGCACTCGCGAGAGCGACCATGACGAGGGCCAGCACCGGTGTGCCGGCCAGCGACGTCCGGGAACTCGCTGTCTGGAGCTGGGCGGTGCTCGTCGATCCGCCCGAGGCGGACCCCGGAGGCGGCGCGGTCGGCAGCGCGGCGAAGTCGACGATGCCGCTGCTCTCCAGCAGGGTCATGTGCGTCATGACGAACTGGTTGGTGCGCTGGGCGAGTTTGCGCACCGTGTCGTTGCGGGTGCTCGCCCGGATCGTGGCGATGGCCGGGAAGATCTTGCCGTGGGCCGCCCGCAACCGGTCGATGTACACCCGGTCGAAGTCTTCGCCCTCCGCGTCGCGCATCTCGGCGAGCCAGCCCTGCTGGTCCGCGTTGGGCTTGTCCGGCAGGGCGACGTCCAGCTTCTTCGCCGCGTCGCGCACCAGCCCGTCGAGCGCGACGTGCTGGTTGGCGATGTCACGCCCGATGGACTGGACCCGGGGATCGTCCGACTTCTCCTGAGCCATCTTGCCGGCGGGAATCTCCCACAAACCGGCAAGCCGGACCTTCACTGCGAAATCGCGGTCCGCGTCGGAGATCTCGCCCTTGCCCCGGTCGGTCAGCAGCCCGTTCGGCGGATCCGGAATTCCGGGTTCGGCGTGTGCCAACTGTGGGTCGAACAGAATCAGGGCCACGGCGACCAGCGCGGCACCCGACAAGCGACGACGCCACCGCGGGGGCGAGTCGACAGCGAACACGTCAACCTCCAGCTACGGCCTGAATAGATCTCGGTGAAACTTCATACGGAGCGGGGACCCGTAACGGATCAACTCCCGGGTGAGCTTCCGCACATTTCTCGCGCTCACGGGGGAGTGACCTGGTCGCGCGGGCTCCGCGGGCGGCCGTCAGCGTGGACTCCGAACGGTGCTGCTCAGTCCAGCAGGCCCAGGAGGGAGAGCTTGTCGGTGATCACGTCGGAGGTGAACGGCTTGATGATGTACTCGTGAGCGCCGGCGGCCATCGCCCGTACGATCTGCTGGGGGTCGCTCTCGGTGGTGACCATCATCAGGGTGATGTCGCGCAGCTGTGGTTGGGCCCGGACGGCGCCGATGAACTCCAGCCCGTTGAGCTCGGGCATGTTCCAGTCGACCAGGGCCACGTCGGGCATGGTCTCCATGGTGGCGAGGGCCTCCAGGGCGCTGCGCCCGTTGTCGGCCTCGACAACCTCACACCCGGTCGGTGCGAGGAGACGACGCAGGATCGCGCGCATCGCGCGGGAATCGTCGACGACCATTGCCAGCATGCTGGACTCCTAACCTGGTTGCAGACCCGTATGGCGTACGTCACGCCCCTGTCCCTTGCATCATCGGCGGCGACGCTCGGAACTGACGCCTCGGTGAGGTGCAACCACGGTGTAACGACCGACGCTGTCAGTTGTCACACCGTGCTCAACGTCACGGATTGGGCGCACTCGAAGGCATTGGGGTGAATGCGCCGTTACGGATCTGAACCCGGAGGAATGTCGGGTTTTCCCGGGCACCGTCGGCGGCGAACCGCACCGGGCCGGTCGTCAGGGTGCTGTCGGTGGACGCGATTGCGGCACGTACGGCTTGGAGGTCCGTGGTTCCCGCACGGCGCACGGCGTCGAGGGTCAACGTGGTCGCGTCATACGTCTCGAGCGTGGTGGGCACGGGGTCGACGCCGTTCGCGGTCCGGTAGCGCGCGGCCCAGTCCTCGATTCCCGGCTGGAACTGCGGCATGGGGAACGAGGTGCCGTACACGCCCTCGGCGTCGGCCTTGGGGGTGTGCTTGAAGATCTCAGCATCGATGCAGCCGTCGGCCAGCATGATCTTTCCGGAATAGCCGGCCCTGCGCAGGTCCTTGATCAATCGGCCGGCTTCGACGTAGTAGCCGGTGAAGTACACCATGTCGGCGCGGCTGTCGATGACGCGTCGGGCGAGGGTGGTGTAGTTCTCCGCATCCTGGCTCAGATCGGCCCGCAGAGCCACCTTGGCGCCAGTGCCCGGCACGCCGACCGCCGCCGCCGTTGACTGCGCCAGGCTCACCGAGTAGCTGGTTCCGTCGTTGACCAAGGCGAGTCGTTCGACGCGAAGCTCGCGCATCCACGTGCGCGCCATCTCGGCTTCGTCCCGGGTGGTACCCGAGATCAGAAAGACGGAGTCGTACCCGGGGACGAGCAGGTCGGTCGAATTTGCCAGTGGCACGACAGCGGGGATACCGGCGGTGTGGAAGACCTTGAGGGTGGGGATGGTCGCGTTGCTGCAGAAACCTCCGACCGAGGCGACCACGCCGGCGGCGACCAACTCGTTGGCCGCGACGACCGCGTTGGCGGGGTCGCACGCGTCGTCCTTGATGACCAGCTCCACCGGGCGGCCGAGCAGTCCGCCGGCGGCGTTCACCTCGTCAACGGCGAGGCGGGCCGCAGCCGCGTCGGCCTTGCCGGACGGCGCGTTGCCGCCGGACAGGGGCAGCAACGCGCCGATCCGGATCGGCGCGGCGGCGGCCGGCTGGTCCGGCAACGCGCATCCACCGGCGCCGAGGGTGACCGTGGCCGCTCCCAGAGCGACGAGGCGAGCCAACGTGGGTCGGGGCATGCGGGGTCCTCTCGGCGCGTGAATGTCTCCCTAGTCGTCGGCGCGGCCGGCCGATGGCTGAAGGATCCTGCCACTCAACTCGGTGGTCACGTGGCCGAAGGGAATCATGCTGGACGCCATCGAGATCGGAGACCACCGTGGGCCGAGACGCCGATGCGCCTCCGGCGGTGGACAAGCGTTTGTCGGGGACCCATCGCCGGGGCAGCTTCGCCACGACGGTCGCCCTCGCCGCCGTGTTGCTGACCCTCGGTGGGCTCACGATCTACGGCAATCTCGTGACGACTCGGACGACGTTGGCGCAGAGCGAGGCTCTCGCCGTCGATGCCTACTTCAGTGAGGCCCGCAACGCCATCTCGGTCGCCGAATTGCACACCCGCCAATATCAGCTCGAGCCGCTGCCCACCGTGCGGGTCCGGTACGAAAGCGCCACGGCCGCCGCCAGGGAGGCGCTGCGGCAGGCCGCTCGTAGCGACTCCGTCGACGCCCGCGCGGACGCCGGACGCTTGCTGAGAGAGCACGACGCCTACTGCGCGGCCGCGGACAAGCTGCTGAAACTCGTGGCGAACGCCGATCCGGACGCCACCCGCCTCGACCGATCGGAAGTCGCGCCGGCCTTCTACACACTGCAACACGACGTCGACACAGTCGCCCGCCGGTATCACGACGTCGCCCAGCAACAGGTCGCGCAGCTGCGGCAGGCGCAGGTCCGCATGTTGTACGCGATTGTTGTCGGATTTCTCGTCGGGTTGCTTCTGGTCGCCGTCATCTGGCGACTGGTCCTTGGTTTCCAACGTCGCCTCGCGTTGCAGGCCGATGCCAGCGAACATCTCGCCTCCCACGACTCGCTCACGGGCCTGCCGAACCGGATGAAGTTCCATCGCGAGCTCGCTGAGACACTCCATGGCCCGGGATCTGCGTCGAGCCTCACCGCGGCCGTGATGATGATCGACCTCAACGGTTTCAAGGCGGTCAACGACAGTCTCGGGCATCAGGCCGGTGACGACCTGCTCGTAGAGGCTGGGCGCCGCATCCAGGGGGCACTGCGCGAGTACGACACGGTGGCGCGGCTCGGTGGTGACGAGTTCGCCGTCCTGCTGCCGCGGATGCCGGACACGGAGGTGGCACGACAGGTCGCCGAACGCATCGCCGCCGCACTTCGCGAGGACTTCCTGCTGTCGGCGGGACCGGTCAGGATCAGCGGAAGCATCGGCATCGCCATGGAGACGGATCCGGTCGACGGCGACGAGTTGTTGCGCCGCGCCGACGCCGCCATGTACCGGGCGAAAACCACCGGCTCCGGGGTGACGATCTACGACGCGGAGGCCGACACCGGCACACACGACAGGGATCAGCTCTTCGAGGACCTGCGCGCTGTCATCGACTCCGCCGATCCGCAGGACCAGCTGGTTCTGCACTACCAGCCCCAGATTCGGATCAGCGACGGGGCGGCCGACGGTGCGGAGGCGCTGCTGCGCTGGCGACACCCCCAACGGGGCTTGCTGTCGCCGGCGGCGTTCCTGCCGCTCGCCGAGGGAACCGAGCTTGAGACACCACTGACCCGCATGGTCCTGGACAGGGCCGTTGAGCAGGCGCACCAGTGGCATCAACAGGGCCGGCCCCTGGTCGTCGCCGTGAACGTCTCGGCGCGTTGCCTCTTCGACGAAGGCTTCGCCAAGACGGTGGAGACGGCGCTCCATCGACACCAGCTGCCCGCCGAACTGCTGTGCCTGGAATTCACCGACGGAGCCATCATGACGCGGTCGCAGCAGGCCGTGGAGGTTCTCCGGTCCTTGCACACCCTGGGTGTCCAGGTGTCCGTCGACGACTTCGGTGCCGGATTCAGTTCGATGGCGCATCTACGCCACCTTCCGGCCACCGGCCTGAAGATCGACAGGTTCTTCGTCCGCGACCTCGCCACCCAGGACGATGCGGCGCTGTTGCGCAACCCCACGGAACTCGCGCACAGTCTGCGTCTATCGGTGGTCGCCGAGGGCGTCGAGGACGTGTCGGTCCTCGCGGTGCTGCGGGACCTCGGATGCGATCACGCTCAGGGCTTCGGACTGGCGCGGCCGGTCCCGGCGGAGGAGTTGCTGGCCGCCTGCGACGAGGCGGAACGACGCGCCCGCCTCGGTCTGACAGCCGTCGTGACGAACCACGAACCCTCAGGTTCGACCGTGCCCTGCCGATAGGCATAGGTCAGGAGACCCGAATCCGACGCTGGGAGTGCCATGAGCCCCACGACTCGGGACGCCGACCGGTCCCCGTGCGACGCCGCCGCGGCGCTCATTCCGCGGGTGCTGGCCGAGCGTGCGGTCTTCCCCCTGTACCAACCCCTCGTCGACCTCGCCACCAGGTCGATGGTGGGCGTCGAGGCGCTGGCCCGCGGGCCGGCCGGGTCGCTGGTGGAGTACCCCGACGTGCTGTTCGGCGCCGCCGACCGGGCCGGCCTGCTGCCCCTGCTCGACCAGCTCTGCTTCGGCCGCGCGGTGGAACTGGCCCGAGCCGCCGGGGACGTGACGCCGCCGCTGGTCTTCATCAACGCCGAACCGGCCGTGCTGGACAACGCCATGACACCCGAACTGGTCGCCGAGATCAGCGCCGAGCGGTCGTTCCGGATCGTCATGGAGCTGACCGAGCGCGCGCTCGCGGCGGCCCCGGCGGGCCTGCTGCACATCGCCGGCGTCGTGCACCAGGGAGGCGGCGCCCTCGCCCTGGACGACGTCGGCGCCGACCCCCTGTCGATGGCCTTCCTGCCGCTCCTGGAGCCGGAAGTGGTCAAGCTCGACATGCACCTGCTGCGCGACCCGTACGCCCCGTACACCATCGAGACCACGGCGATGGCCGGCGCGTACGCGGATCGGACCGGCGCTGTGGTGCTCGCGGAGGGCATCGAAACCGAGGCCGACCTGGAAATCGCCCAGGCCCTCGGTGCCCGGTGGGGGCAGGGCTGGCTGTTCGCGAAGCCCGGCCCGCTCAGCGCGGTCGCCGACTGGCCGGTCCACCACTCCGCACGGCTGCGGCCGTCACGGCCGGACCTGCACGAACCGGCCGGCACCCCGTTCAGCATCGCCGCGGCGCGCCACCACAGCCGCACCGGCGACCAGCCGATGCTCGACGGCCTCACCGACTACCTGTGGAGACAGGCGACCGGCACCGGCTCGTACGCGGTGGTGCTCGGCGCCTACCCGGATCCAGCGACCGGCCGCACCTGGCTGTCCCCGCTCGCCTCGGCGGCGGAATCGGCGGCCTTCGTCGGCGTGGTCGGTCCGGCGCTGCCGGGCGACGCCCCGCCTTCGGTGCGGCACGCGACGACGTCGTCGGACGGTCCGGAATCGGCGGAGACGGTGCTGGCCGTGATCGGCCCGCACTGCGCGGTAGCGCTGTGCGTCCGGCCCAACGCCGGCGGCCAGGCGGACTTCGTGCTGACCCACGACCCGGACCTGGTGCACGCGATCGGCCGCATGCTGCTGCGGCGACTCGGTACTGCCGCCGAACGGCAGACCTCGCCAGCCACCGACCAGCGGGTCGGTCGGACCGTGACTGCCCCATAGCCACGGCCGGCGGCAGTTGTTCGCGAACGTTTCGGTGCGGTAAGCCGGGGGCATGGTGCGGCGGTGCCGGGATGGTTGGTAGCGGGTAGTTGGGGTTTGGTGGCGGGTTCGGCGTTGCTCGGCGGCGCGGCCGTCGGCTACCTGGTACGGATCCCGCAGAAGCTGATCGCGTCGATCATGGCGTTCGGTGCGGGCGTCCTGCTCTCGGCCGTGTCGTTCGAGTTGGTTGCCGAGGCTTACGAACGCGCCGGGCTGATGCCCACGACAATCGGCGCGGTCACCGGCGCGCTGGTCTACACCGGCTGCAACATGCTGCTGGCCCGCCGAGGGGCCCGGCATCGAAAACGCTCCGGGGACCAGCAGCCGTCCGAGGGCGACCAGGGCGGTTCGGGGACCGCCCTGGCGCTCGGCGCGCTGCTGGACGGGGTGCCCGAGTCGATCGTCATCGGGACGAGTCTGCTCGGCGGCGGTGCCGTCTCGGCCGTGACCGTGGCGGCGGTGTTCATCAGTAACGTGCCCGAAGGGTTGGCCAGTGCCGCCGGAATGCGCCGGGCCGGTCGCTCGCGGGCCTATGTCTTCGGCCTGTGG
Source organism: Actinoplanes sp. NPDC051346 (assembly GCF_040682215.1). Classification (NCBI taxonomy): domain Bacteria; kingdom Bacillati; phylum Actinomycetota; class Actinomycetes; order Micromonosporales; family Micromonosporaceae; genus Actinoplanes; species Actinoplanes sp. NPDC051346. The sequence continues at coordinate 357,818 of NZ_JBFBAJ010000006.1, forward strand.
GGTGGCATCGCCGCGGTCAGCGGTCTCGCGGCGGTCGCCGGCTATCTGTTGCTGGGTGGTGCTACGCCGGCCGTGTTGGCGTTCATCACCGCGTTGGCCGCCGGAGCGATCCTCACCATGGTCGCCGACACGATGATTCCCGAAGCGTTCGAGCGCACGCATCTGGCGATGGGCCTGATTCTGCTGCTCGGCTTTCTGTGCGCGTTCGCCTTGTCCACCTCAGGTGGCTGACATCCCCGGCTGGTAGTCGGGGATGTCCTCGACCCGGTGGTAGACGGGTAGGCCGCGTTCCCGGGCGATCCGGACGTCCTCGTCAGCGCCCGTGGACTCGCCGGGCAGCCGCAGCACCGCGTCGCAGTGTCTCAGCAGGCGTTCCGCGGTCGGGTACATGATCTGTTCGGCCACGGGGTCGGTGGGTCCGGTGCCGCCCGCGCCGCGGAGGACGGGTAGGGCGACCCATTCTCCGATCATCGGGAGGTGGCCGCTGCGGAAGATCGGCCATGCCGCTTCCTCCAGTCGGGCGAGGTTGCGTGCCATCAGGTCGGGGTCGTCGCCGGTGCCGGAGCGGTAGGGGCCTGCGATCAGAATGAGCATGCGATGACCATAGTGTGCAAGACTCGGCAAAAACAAGGAGGAACGTGCATGCTGGCCGCACAACGCCGGGATCTGCTGCTCGAGCGCCTGCGTACGGACGGCAGGATCATCGCCAAGAGCCTGGCAGCCGAACTGGGGATTTCCGAGGACAGCATCCGCCGCGATCTTCGTGAGCTGGCGACCGCGGGACTGTGCCAGCGCGTGTACGGCGGTGCGCTGCCCGCCTCGCCGGCGATCGCCGATTACGCGGCACGTCAGCATGTGGCGATATCCGGCAAGCAGCGGGTGGCGGCCGCCGCGGCGACGATGGTGGAACCGGGCAGCACCGTGATCATCGATGGTGGCACCACCGCGCTGGCCGTGGTCCGCGCGCTGCCTGTCGACCTGCGGGCCACCGTCGTGACGCACAGCCCGACCGTGGCGAGCGCGCTGGCCGATCACCGGGACGTGGAGGTCTATCTGATCGGAGGGCGGCTGTTCAAACACTCGATGGTGGCGTGCGGCGCCGCCGCCGTGGAAGCCGCGCGCGGCCTGCACGCCGACCTCTTCCTCCTCGGCGTGACCGGTGTGCACCCCGAGGCCGGACTCACCACCGACGACGCCGACGAGGCCGCGATGAAGCGCGCCCTGGCGCGTCAGGCAGCCGACACCTATGTGCTGGCCAGTTCGGAGAAGGTCGGTGCGGCGTCCCGGTTCGCCGTGCTGCCGCTCGGCGAGGTCGCCGGGGTCATCACCGACACGAGCCCGGACGACCCGACGGTGCGGGCGCTCGACGTCCGGGTCATCCACGCTCCATGACGGCCGGACATGACCGTCCTGGCCGGATTCGTCACTGCTTTGACATTGCCGTCCCCGTGCCCACGTTGGACGCTCAGTGAGTGAAACAGCGACGAGTCGTAGTGGTTGCCTATCCGGGTGCACAGGCCCTGGACATCACCGGACCGGTCGAGGTGTTCGACACCTCGAACCGGCTGCTCTGTGACACGGAAGGTGGGTACCGCGTCGAGTTCGTCTCCGCCGACGCCCCGTTGGTGCGCGCGTGCTCGGGCATGGCGATCGAGGCGGCCCCGCTGGAGGCGGGGAGCGGGCCGATCGACACCCTGCTCGTACCCGGAGGTTGGGGCCTGAACGACGCCCTCGCCGACGCGCGACTGGTGTCGTGGATCCGGGACGCCGCCGCGCGGTCCCGCCGGGTGACGTCGGTCTGCGGCGGGTCGTTCCTGCTCGCCGAGGCGGGCCTGCTGTCCGGGCGGCGGGCCACCACCCACTGGGCCTTCGCCGCGGAAATGGCGCGCCGCTATCCGGACGTCATCGTGGACCCGGAGCCGATCTTCGTGTGGGACGCCCCGTACGTGACGTCGGCCGGCGTCTCCACCGGACTGGACATGTCGTTGGCGCTGGTCGAGGAGGACCACGGCGCGCCGTTCGCCCTCGAGGTGGCCCGGTTCCTGGTGCTGTTCTTCAAGCGTCACGGCGGACAGTCGCAGTTCAGCGCGATTCTCGACGCGCAGCTCGCCGACCATCCGCCGATCCGCGCCGCCCAGGAATGGATCATGGACAACCTCGAGCGGCAGCTCGCCGTGCCCGAGATCGCCGAGCAGGCCGCCATGAGCCCGCGCAACTTCGCCCGGGTGTTCCGCCGCGAGGTCGGCGTGACGCCCGGGCAGTACATCGAGGCGATGCGCATCGCCCGCGCCCGCAAGCTGCTAGAGACGACGGACCTGCCGATCAGCCAGGTCGCCCGCCGCTGCGGGTTCACGAAGCCGGAGACGTTCTTCCGCTCCTTCGGCCGGGTGCTGGAGCTGACGCCGAACGAGTACCGACAGCGCTTCCAGCTGACCACCCCGGCCGGCCTCGCCGCCGCCGCCGAGCAGGCCGGGATCCCCGCGGCATGACCGAGCGCCTGCGCGTCGTCGACTACCTGGTCCGTGAGCTGGCCCGGTCCGGTGTGGAGCATCTTTTCGGGGTCGGCGGGGCGAACATCGAGGACCTCTACGACGCGGTCCACGCCGGGCCGCCCTCGCTGCGGGGAATCGTCGCCAAGCACGAGTTCTCCGCCGCCACGATGGCCGACGGCTCCGCCCGTACCCGGGGAAGTCTGGGTGTCGTCGCCGCCACCTCCGGTGGCGGGGCGATGAACCTGGTGCCGGGCCTGGCCGAGGCGCATGCCTCGCGCGTGCCGGTGCTCGCTCTGGTCGGCCAGCCGCCGACGACGGTGGCGGGCCTCGGCGCGTTCCAGGACTCCAGCGGTCTGGCCGGTTCGTTCGACGCCGGCGAGGTGTTCGCGCCGATCGCCCGCTTCTGCCGCCGGGTCACCGAACCCGCGGAGATCGTGGAGATGCTGCCGCGCGCGATCGCGGCCGCTCTGGGCGACCCGCGCGGGCCCGCGGTCCTGCTGCTGCCCAAGGATGTGCAGCAGGCGACCATCGAGGTGCCGTCCGACAGCCCGGCACCGCTGGCGCCGCCGGCTCCGGCGGGGGACCCGGGCGTACGCAACCGGGCGGTACGCGCGCTGCGGGGCGCGGACCGGATCCTGGTCGTCGCCGGGGAGGGCGTGGCGGCGGCCGGCGCTCGCGCGGAACTGGCGGAGCTGGTCCATCGGACAGGCGCCTGGGTCGCGGTCACGCCCGACGCCAAGGACGTCTTCGACAACCGCGACCCCGGTTTCGCCGGCGTCGCCGGGGTGATGGGGCATCCCACCGTCGAGGAGTGCCTGCGGCGGGCCGACATCTGCCTGCTCGTCGGGACGCGACTGCCGATGATGGCCCGGGGCGGCCTGGACGAGGCTCTCGCCGCCACCCTGGTGATCGCCGTCGACCCGGAGCCGCCGTTCGTCTCCGGCATCGCCCTGCGCGGCGACCTCCGTGGCACGCTGCGGGACCTGCTTCAACGGCTGGACCCGGCGGGCCGTCCCCGTCCGGCCCACGCCGGGCCGGTGCCCCTGCCGGCCGCCTCGGACACGTCCCTCGCCGCGGCGGTGACCGCGGTCGGCGCCGCGCTGCCCGCCGACGCGCACGTCTTCGTCGACGCCGGCAACATCGGCGCCGCGGCGGTCCACCTGCTGCCCGCTCCGCGACGGGGACGGTTCGTGGTGGCCGTCGGCATGGGCGGCATGGGGTACACCTTCGGCGCCGGCATCGGCGCCGCGCTCGCCACCGGGCGCCGTACCTATGTCATCGCTGGCGACGGCGCCTTCTTCATGCACGGCATGGAGGTGCACACGGCGGTGGAATACGACGCGCCGGTCACCTTCGTCGTGCTCAACAACAACGCCCACGCCATGTGCGTCAGCCGCGAGACGCTGTTCTACCCGGGCGACTACAGCTACAACCTGTTCCACCCGGCGGACATCGCGGCCGGGGTGGCCGCGACCTTCCCCCGCCTGAACGCGACCCGGGCCGGTGACGCGGCGGCGCTGCGCCGGGCACTGCTGCGCACCAACGAGGGACCCGGCCCGGCGTTCGTGGCGCTGGACCTGGATCCGCGTGAGATGCCCCCGTTCCTTCCGTTTCTGGCCGCCGGCCAGCCGTCTTCAGGAGGCCGCAGTGAGCACGGACGAGTCCATGCTGGCTGACATCCCGGGCCTGGTCCGGGTCGAGAACACCGACGTCGCGCAGCTGATGGAGCGCTGTCAGGAGATGACCCGACCCAGCTACCCCCATGAGCAGGTGTACGGGCAGCACTGCACCGTCGTCGAGCACATCGACTGCCCGCCGGGGGACACGTACGCGTACCTCAGCCGGGGCCACCACCTCGAGGAGTGGACGTACAGCGTCCGGGACTTCAGACCGGCCGGCCTGCCGGGTCTCTGGGTCGGACGCGACCGGCTGGACCTCGACACCGCGATCTACTGCCGGGTACGGACGCAGGCCGAGGCCATGACGGTGGACTACCACTGCGCCTGGGACACCGGTGACGACCTGTGGATGATCTACCTGATGCGGGTGGTCCCTGCCGAGGCGGTCCTCGGCCGCCCGGGTTCCGTGGTCACCTGGACCAACTGCCGGCATCCCCACTACGACCGCAACCCCCGGCCCGACCTGGCACCGCGCCCGGACCGGCCCTGGGTCGGCCAGTACTGGGACCTGTTCGCGGCCGGCCACGCGCTGGAGATGCGCAACCTCAAGACGATTCTGGAGCACCGGCATCGCAACGGCCTGCCGATCAGCGTGCCACCGGCCACGACGGTCGCGCAATGACGGCCACGGTCAGCCTCGTCGACGTAGCCGGCTACCTGCCCGGCCCGCCCATCGCGCCGGACCTCGGTCCCGAGCGGTCCGAATCTGACCCGCTGCGAGACAGCGCCATGTTCAAGGCGCCCAGATACCGCCATCACGTCGGGCGCGGCGAATCCAACGTGGACCTCATCGAACGTGCGGTGCAGCCGCTCATCGACCGGCACGGCGCGGCCGCGATCCGCGGCGTCGACGCACTGCTGGTGCACAGCCAGCTGCCCGACGTGCCGTTCGTGGGCGCCGGGACCGAGGTGGCGCGCCGGCTCGGCATGGCACCGGAATGGCTGGTGGACGTCGCGAACGCCGGCTGTGCCTCGTTCGTCTACATGCTCAAGCTCGCCCGGCAGCTGCTGAGCGGCACCGGCGCGACCTCCGCGCTGATCTGCAACGCGCAGACGGCCGCCGGTCAGCTCTTCACCCAGTCGCAGGTGCGCCGGCTGCCCCAGGCCGCGATCCCCGGCGACGGCTGCGGCGTCGGATACCTCACGACCTCCGCGTGCTCGCCCATCGTGGACGTCACGGCGTGGCACCTCGGCGCGTACGCCGGCGAGATGACCGTGACCCTCGACGACGGCCGCCGATACTGGGAACCGGGCCGGTCGCAGCTGCGGATCGGCTTCACCGAGGAGAACGTCGCCGAGGTGTTCGCCCGGGGAAACCGGCTGGTGCCCGCGGCCGTCACCGACCTCTGCGACCGGCTCGGCGTGCCCACCGCCGACATCGGCGCGCTCGTGACCAACCAGCCCAACCGCCGGTTCCTGCGGAACTGGCGGGAAGCGCTGGGCGTGCCCGCCGAGCGCCACCCGGACACCTTCGACCGCTGCGGCAACCTCTTCGGCGCGGCTATTCCGATCACGCTGGACGAGGCGGTGCGTTCCGGCCGGGTCGGCGCCGGCGACCTCGTCGTGCTCGCCGGGTTCGCCCACGCGGGCGACTTCGCCGGCGCGGCCGCGATCCGCTGGCAGGGCACGGTCTGAAGCGGCCGGAATACGATTCCGCGGACGCGGGTTGCATGGTCCTACTGAACCGAGGGGGATCATCCGAATGACGACGACCATGCGCGCGGTGGTGCTGACAGAGCCCGGCCCCGTGGAGAACCTGCGGACCGGCGAGCTTCCGATCCCGCAACCGGAGCCCGGCCGGGTGCGCATCGCGGTGCGGGCGTTCGGACTCAACCGCTCCGAGCTGCACCTGCGGCTCGGCCTGGCCGAAGGGGCCCGGCTGCCGGTCGTGCCCGGCATCGAGGCGGTCGGTGTCGTGGACGCCGCACCCGGCAGTGACCTGCGCCGCGGCCAGCAGGTCGCCGCGCTGATGGGCGGGATGGGCCGGGTCTTCGACGGCGGTTACGCCGAGTACACCGTCGTACCCCGCGCCCAGGTCGTTCCGTTCCGCTCGGACCTGCCGTGGGCGGTCCTGGGCGCGGTTCCCGAGACGTTGCAGACCGCGTACGGCTCCCTGACCACCGGCCTGGACCTGAAGGCGGGACAGACCCTGCTGATCCGCGGCGGCACCTCCGCGCTCGGGTACGCCACCGCCGCGCTGGCCCGCGACCTCGGCGCCACCGTGCTGGCCACGACCCGCCAGCGGGACCGGCTCGACACCCTGGCGGCGTACGGCGTCGATCACCCGATCCTGGACGACGGCGCGGTCGCCGAGCAGGTCCGTCGCATCGTTCCCGACGGCGTGGACGCCGCTCTGGAACTGGTCGGCACCCCGACCCTGCCGGACACCCTGGCGGCCACCCGGGTCCACGGCACGGTCTGCTTCGCCGGAATGCTGTCCAACCGGTGGACCGTCCCGGACTTCTATCCCATCGGCTACCTGCCGCGCGGGGTCCGACTCAGCGCCTACGGCGGCGAGGCCTCCGACCTGCCCGCCGAGGTCCTGCAGGGCGTCCTGGACCGCATCGCCGAGGGCACGTTCACCCTCGGACCGACCCACGTGTACGGCTTCGACCAGATCCACCAGGCGCACCGCGACCTGGAGAGCAACGCCGTGAGCGGCAAACTCGTCGTGCTGACCACACCGGTCACCGGGTAGCCGCGGTGTTCATCGAGGCCTTCTCCGCCGGCTGCCACCGAGCAGAGAGACCAGGGGTACGAAGAACAGGTTGCAGATCATCGCGATGAGCAGCCACCGGCTCCACCCCGTGCCGCCGGCCGCGACCACCGGCGCCGCTATCAGCACCGCGACGATCATGAGCCGGACGGAGAGGCCGAAGGCGCCCCACGCCGTCGCCTGCAGGTCCGGCCGCAGATCCTCCATGTCCTCGGAGAAGAGGGCCATCCAGGGCCCGAACGCCACCGCCATGGCGGTTCCGAGAAGCGCGTGGATCCCGATCAGCTGCCCGAGGTCCGCCTGGCCACGGTCGACCAGGGCGACGAAGTAGGCCATGCCGGCGACCCCGCCGACAGCGCCGATGAGGATGACCGGCTTGCGTGTCCGCAGACGGTCGGAGAGCCATCCCGCCGCGACCAGTGCGACCATGTTGCATCCCCAGGTGGCGGCCATGACGATGGCGGCCAGGCTTTCCTTCAGGCCGAACGTCTGCACCAGCAGCGTCGTGCCGAAGATGTTCAGCGTCCAGTACCAGACCAGCCACAGGGTGATGCCCACCAGGTGGACCCAGAACACCCGGTTCGCCATGAGTCCACGGGCGGGGCGCGGATCGGCGGCGCCCGGGTCCGGAGCCACCATGTCGGACTCCGAGGTGATGACGCGTGCCCGCAACTGAGGCGACAGGTCGGCGATGAAGAAGACGACCACGACGCAGGACGCCAGTGCGATGGTGCCCATGATGATGATCTGTGACCGCCAGCTCGTGAAGAGCGTCAGCGTCAGGCCGGCGATGCCGGCGGCCAGGAAATTGGCCCCGATCGGCCCCCAGGTCCAGAACCCGAACGCGGTGGCCCGTCCCAGCCTCGGCGAGAAGTCCCGGACCAGGCCGGCGGTCGTCGTGGTCGCGGCGCCCTCGACGAACAACAGCAGGCAGCGGACCAGCAGGAACTGCGCCGGTGTGTGGACCAGCACGGTCGCGTAGTTGCACACGGCGGCGAGCAGCAGGGCGGGCACCAGCAGCAGGACGCGGCCGTACCGGTCGGCGAGGCGGCCACCGATCGCGGCCGAGACGCCGCCGACGGCCACCGCCAGCGCGCCGATGAGGCCGTAGGTCGTCAGCGACATGCCGAGGTCGTCGAGCAGCAGCGGCACGATGGGCGAGATCTCGCCCTCGAAGTTGACGATGAGGCTGGCCAGTACGGCCATCAGCAGGTATCGCATCCGCCGGGAACCGGTCGGATACCGCGTCAACTCACGCGCGTAGAAGGGTCGCACGGGTCAGGCTCGTGGGTCGTGGGCCGACGCGAGAACCGCATGGCGCCGTCGTCGATCGGACCGTGGCGCAGCTTCAGCAGGTCGTGCGCGTAATTCATGCCGAGCCGCCACGGAAACCGGGAGCCGGCCTTGGGAAAGTCGTCGATGGAGCGCAGCACGTAGCCGGCCTGGAAGTCGAGCAGGGGCCGCGTGGTGACGGTGGGGTCGTCGTTCGCCGGTACGCACCATAGGTCGTGCCGGTCCAGATATCGCAGCAGCCGGACGACGTACTCGCTGACCAGATCGGCCTTCAGCGTCCAGGAGGCGTTGGTGTAACCGACCGTGAAAGCGAGATTCGGTACGCCGCTGAGCATCATGCCCTTGTAGGCCATCGTCTCGGGGAGGGCGACCGGGTCGCCGTCGACGGTGAGATCGATGCCGCCGAGGGCGAGCAGCCGCAGTCCGGTGGCGGTGACGACGATGTCCGCCGAGAGCTGTTCGCCGGATTCCAGGCGTGGCCCCTTCGTGGTGAACTCCGCGATGCGGTCGGTGCGCACGGACGCCCGGCGTGAGCGGATCGCGGCGAACAGGTCGCCGTCGGGCACGAAACACAGCCGCTGGTCCCAGGGCTGGTAGCGCGGCTTGAAGTGGGTGTCGACGGCGTACCCACCGGGGAGCTGCCGGATCGCCGAGCGCCGCAGCATGGCCCTAACGACGTGGGGGCGCCGGCGGCTGAGCTGGTAGAGCAGCGTGCTGATGGCGACGTTCTTCCACCGTACGATCGGATAGGCGCGGCGGACCCCGACGATACGCCGCAGCCCGCGCGCGATCGGGTCCTCGGTCGGCAAGCTCATGATGTACGAGGGCGAGCGTTGCACCATCGTCACGTGTGCCGCCCGTCGGGCCAGGGCGGGTACGAGGGTGACCGCCGTGGCGCCGCTGCCGATCACGACCACGGTCTTGCCGGAGTAGTCGAGGTCCCGCGGCCAGCGCTGCGGGTGGACGACGGTTCCGCCGTACGTTTCGATGCCGGGCAGGTCCGGCGTGTAGCCGGCGTCGTAGTGGTAGTAGCCGGTGCAGAGGTGCAGGAAGCGCGCGGTCAGCCGCACGGTTTCACCGCGGTGGACCGCCTCCACCGTCCAGCGTGCCCGCTCGGAGGACCACTCGGCGCGTACCGTGCGGTGTCCGAAGCGGATGTGCCGGTCGATGCCGGACTCGCCGGCGGTGGCGCGGATGTAGTCGAGGATGGCGGGCCCGTCGGCGATGGCCTTGGCCTGCGTCCACGGCCGGAACCGGTAGCCGAGCGTGTGCATGTCGGAGTCGGACCGCACGCCCGGATAGCGGAACAGGTCCCAGGTGCCGCCGAGCGTGTCTCGCGCCTCGAGGATCGCGTAGGTCCGGCCGGGGAAGGCCGACTGGAGATGGTGCGCCGCCCCGATGCCGGACAGACCGGCACCGACGATGAGCACGTCGAGGTGCTCGGTCATGAGCGCGATGTGCTTGTCGTGGCCGCGGTGGGCGACTGCGCGGCGCCGGCACGGCGGCGAATGACCGCGAGGCCTCCTCGGGCTGGAGCGTTGGCGACCCCCCGTGAGTGCCAGCGCTCGTCCGGTTCGTCGGCCGGCAGCACGATGACGTCGCGGAGCATGGTGCGCAGGACGACGTTCATCTCCATGTTCGCGAACGCGGCGCCGAGGCAGCGCCGAACGCCGCCGCCGAACGGGATCCACTGGTAGAGGTCCGGCCGGGTGCCGAGGAACCGCGACGGGTCGAACGTCCCCGCGTTCGGGAACACCGACTCGTCGTCGTGGATCAGCGCGATGCTGACCACCACGACGTAACCGTTCGGCACCGTCCACCGGCCCAGCCGGAATCCGTCGACCCGCACCTGCCGTCCCACGAGGTCGATCACCGGACGGGTGCGCTCCACCTCAAGGATCGTGGCCTCGCGCAGGGCGCTGCCGCCGGCGTCCACCTCGTCGGCGAGGGCGCGCAGGACGTTCGGGTGGCGGCGCAGCCGCTCGACCGCCCAGGCGAGGGTCGTCGCGGTCGTCTCGTGCCCCGCGGCGAGCAGCGTGAGCAGTTGGTCGGCGATGTCACCGCGGGTCATCCCCGTGCCGTCGTCGTAGCGGCTGCGCAGCATCAGTGCGAGAATGTCGTCGTGCTCGTCTCGCTCCGCGTGGGCGATCAGCCGTGCGACGATCGCGTCGTACTCGCGGCGCATCGCCCAGAACCGGCCCCACGGGCTCCGGCGTCCGAGGTCCGCCCTCGGCATGGGCAGCATGGTCAGCCACGAACCGAGCCTGATCATCCTGGGCAGCAGTTCGCGGAGCTCGCGGAACTCGGCACCCTCGGCGCCGAACACCGCCCGCAGGATGACGTTCAGCGTGATCCGCGTCATCGAACCGAGGGTGGCGAAGGCGCGGCCTTGCGGCCACGACGCCAACTCACGCACCGTCTCCTCTTCGACGATCTTTTCGTACGCCGCCAGCCGGCGGCCGTGGAACGGCGGGACGAGCAACTTGCGCTGCCGGCGGTGCTCCTCGCCCATGAGCGCGAACAACGACCCCGGACCGAGCACGCGCCCGAGGTTGCGGTCCGGTTTGTCGACGGCGTCGGAGTCCGCCAGGAACAGCTGCTTGACCTCGGTCGGATCGCTGATGACCAGGGTACGACCGTAAGGCGGAACGTTGACGGTGAAGGCGTCGCCGTAACGCTCCCGCATGCGGTGCATGCCGCGCCGGGGAGCGGCCAGCGCTCGGAGGGCCTGAAACAGTTGCGGAGACGTCGGACCTGGAGGAAGCGTGATGGCTGTCATCTGACAACACCTTCTCGGCCTGGTACGCAAACGTACCGTCACGGTACGCTCACGTACCAGTTTGGACAAGGGCGTGGCCGGAGCGGGGGTGGGGCGTGACGACCGTGCGGCAGCGGGCCTTGGCGGCCGCGCCGGGCGAGGCCGGCGACTTCCGTCGGCGGCTGCTCGACGGCCTGGCCGCGTCGATCGTGGAGGTTGGATACCGCAACACCACGGTCGCCGACATCGTCCGGCGCGCGCGGACCTCCCGGCGGACCTTCTACGCGCACTTCCCGGACCGGGAGTCCTGTTTCGTCGCGCTGCTCAGCGACGCGAACACCCAGATGATCGGCCAGATCTCCGCCGCCGTCGACCCGGCCGCGCCCTGGACCGAGCAGGTCCGACAGGCCGTCGAGGCCTGGATCGCCTGCGCCGAGTCGCGGCCCGCGATCACGCTCAGCTGGATCCGCGAGGTGCCCTCACTCGGCCCGGCGGCCCGGGATCTGCAACGGGACCACCGGGAAGCCTTCGTCGCCATGATCCAGACGCTCTGCGGCACCGCCGCGTGGAGTGCCGTCCGCGCGAGCCCGGTGTCCCGGCAGCTCGCGATCATGCTGCACGGCGGGCTCCGCGAGCTGACGGCCACGACGTGGGAGGACGGTGGCCGCCTCAGCGACCATACCGAGTTCGCCATCCAGGCCTGCCTCGCGCTGCTCGGCCCGGAAGCTCCGACTAGTGTGGGGTCTCATTGACGTAGTTCGATGGAGGCTGGGATGACCGAGCTCGAACCGGCACTGGCCCGCACGGCTTGGCGGACCGCCGAGCCCATCCACGGAATGATCTATTTCGCGCCGGAGGCCCACCAGCGCTATGCCGCGCTCGGGATGCGCGAGCGGATGGGCTACTTCGCCTCTCGAGCCGCCGCGCTCGGGCCGGTCGGCGCGGAGACCGTCATCGCGACCTTCTTCAACTTCAACCCCGCGCTGGTACGGGCCGCCATCCCCGCAGCGTGGCGCATCGTCGCACCGGACGAGATGCTCCGGATCCGGCTCGAAGCGGCCGACGCCGCGCTCCGGCGGGCCTGCGAACCGGACCTGCTCACCTCACCCGACCTGGCCGAGGCGGCGCGTCTGGCCAGGCGGGCGGCCGAGTCGGCGAGCGAATACCCCGAGGGCCGTCCCCTGTTCGCGGCGACCTCGGCACTGCCGTGGCCGGACGAGCCGCATCTGGTGCTCTGGCACGCGCAGACGTTGCTGCGCGAGTTCCGCGGCGACGGCCACGTCGCCGCCCTGCTCCTGACCGGACGCTCCGGAATCGAGGCCCTGGTCCTGCACGCGGCGACCGGCAGCGTCCCGGCGGAGGTCCTGCGGCGGACCCGTGGCTGGAGCACGGCGGAGTGGGACTCTGCTGTCGAACGTCTGCGTTCCGGCGGACTGCTCGACGCCGGTGACGAGCCGGGACTGACCGAGGCGGGCCGGACGCAGCGGCAGTGGGTCGAGGAGAGGACCGACCTGCTGGCCCTGCCCGCGTACGCCGTGCTGGGCACTGACGGTTGTGCGCGGCTCGTGGAGCTGGCCGGGCGCGTCAGCCGCGCCGTATTCGAGGCCGGTCTGCTGAACATCTCCAGAGTGACGTGATGCACTCTAGGGCTTTAGCTGGAGCTTCAAGGTCTGGTTGTCGCCGCAGCGAGGGGTCCGGGTCGCGTGCTTCACACCGTCGTCGGTGGTGGCCCGGCCGGTCATCGCGATGTTCAGCGTCGCGGACCGCACGGTGTCGGGGACCTCGAAGACCGCTCGCAGCTCACCCTGGAACATGAGCACTCCGGCGTCGCCGATATTGGTGAGTGACGTCTGGAGCGGCGGGCGAGCGTCGACGGTCTTCCCGCCGGCGGTCAGCCGGATCGACGACGGGTCGAGTGCGAGCGACATCCGCTCGACGGAGGTGAGCGTCAGGCTCGCCACGACAAAGGCCCGCCCCGGCGGGGCGTAACCGGCCGTAGCGCCAGGCACCAGCGTTGCCCGGACAGTGCTGGACACCACGGTCGTGCCGGCGAACCCGCACAAGGGACCATCGAGCTGCTTCTGGCTCAGCGGCGCGTAGAACAGCTGGTGATCGGCTCGGGTAGCCACACGGCCGCCGGTACGCAGGTCGAGACTCTGCGGCTCGGCGTCCTCCACGGTGAGCCGGACCGGCGCGCCGATCGGCACGCTGAGCACCAGCCGCAGGTCCTTGTCCAGCTTGACCCGGTGGACCGCGCCGCCGATGTGGACTGTCACCCGGCCGGGCCGGTTCTGGCCGGCCACGTGCGACGTCGGCGTGAGCGTGCCGGACAGATCCGCGACCACCAGCTCGCGCCCCGGCGCGGCCCGCATGTCGACGTGGCCGATCAGGTAGTTGCCGACCGTCTGCGCACCGGTCTTCGCGTCGAACACCTGCTGGTAGGTGCGGATCACCCCACCGACTTCCACGCCGCGCGGCAGCAGCGCCCAGCCGGCGCCCTGCAGATAGCCCGTGCCGGAGGCGATCCCGACCGGCGCGGTGCTGTTGGCCGGTGAGGGCTCGCTCACCCCCACATAGTCGGCGGGCAGCGTCGTGGTCGGTGCCGCGCTCGCCGACGGTGAGCTCGACGGCGTGGCGGACTTCGCCGCCGACTCGTCGGTGCTGAACGCGCAGCCGGTCAGCGTGGCGAGAACAGTCAGCGTCAGTGCACTCATGCGTAGCATCGCGGTCAATTGAACCATCAGGCGAGGCCGATCGCCTGGGCCTCGTCACGGTACGTGCCGCGGGCGGCTCCGATTGCACGAAGCGCCTCGTTGATCGCGGGACCGGGCAGTGGCGGATCCGACGGTTCGTCGGTCACCCGCACCGAATCCGACCAACCGCGGCCCGGCCATTGGAGTGCCACCGAGGTCTCTCGCGCGTCGGCCGGGATCTCGGCGCCCTCGGCGACCTCGTGATAGAGGAACCCGGCCTGCGCGCCGTCGGCACTCAGCCGTACGAACGCGATCGTGGCGCCCGGCACGGCCGTCAGTCCCGCACACTGCAGCGCGGCGGTGACCAGGAAGCTTCCGTCACCCTCGTTGAGGTACTCGTCATAGCCGCGGACCTGCGCCCGGACGATGCAGTCCCGCATCGCGTCCGTGCCTGTCGGCAGATAGCGGAAGCTCTGCCCCAGCTCGACCAGGCCTGCCGCGACACCGGTGACCGCGTCGCCGCGGAACACCAGGCCCTCCACGTTCGCCTCGCTCATGTCGCACACGCTCTCATCCGTCGATGGGCACCAGGTGAACGATGATGTTCTTCTTCGCCCCGTACCCGATCATCTCCTCGAGCATGGCGAGGAACTCGGGCTTCGCCGCGGACCGCGGGTACGCCAGTCGGAACACCCAGACCGAGATGTCGTCGGGTCGGATCACCGCACCCCAGGAGCGGTCCGGCACCGTACGGTAGTGGTAGAGATCGTCGATCTGCTGCCGGACCTGGCCCCTCATCAGCCCCAGCCCCTCGGACGTCCGATAGCTGGTCGCGCGGGGGTCGATGGTCTTGATGCTGATCGCGGTGCCGCCGTCGAGGCTGGTGTAGACATCGATGCCCTTGCTGCGCGGGGGCAGGTTGCCGCCCAGCGCGTCCTCGATCGTAAAGCGGTCCTGCGGGCTCTTCCAAGGATTCTGCAGACCCTGAACCCGCACCGGCGCGGCCGTCCCGGCTTGGCGGGTGCCCAGGTCGACCCTGCCGGCCTTCAGGCCCTCGGCCGGAACCGCGGGCGGCGCGCGGCCGGCGGCGGCCTCCTGCCGTTGGTTGCGCAGCCGCTCGACTTCCTGCTTCACCTGGGCGGTGGTCATCGCGGTCGCCTGGATCTGCACCTGCGCGGTGATCGCGACCGTGACCACGCCTGACTTGGCGGCCGCTCGTTTCTGCGCCAGCCGCGCCCGCGCCATCGCGCCGGAGGCGGCGTCGCTGCACGTCACCGTGCCGGTGCCATTGGCCGGGACCGGCGTCGGCGCGCTCACGCACAGCCCGGCCGGGGTTCCGTCGACCGAGACGGTCGCGGTCATCGTCGCGGTGACCTGCGAGTCGACCACCGTCGTGTCCCCGGCGCCGGAGACGTCGCTGGTCACCGCGGCATTCACGGTGCAGGCGCCACCGCAGGCGATCTGGCCGGTGGTCCGCGCGTTGAACCGCACCTGCGGGTCGGCCGCGTCGACCAGTTCGGTGGCGGCGTCCTCCAACTCCCCGTAGAGGCTGTCGACCTGCTCGGGACCCATCGCCTCGACGTCCATCTCGCCCGCCGGCCGGGGTGCGGCGGGAGGCTCGGCCGGCCCGTGCAGCCACGCCCGCAGCAATGTGCCGGGCAGGTCTGGTAGATCCGGCAGATCGGGGAGCGGCGGCAGTGAGCGGCCGTCCGGGATGGGCGGCAGCGCCGGAATGGACGGCAGTGCCGGGGGCGACGTGGCGTTGTCGGTGGCCGACCGCGACGGGCGGGGCGGCAGGTTCGGGATGGACGGCAGCGACGGCACCCTGACCGCCGGCGTGTAGCGCAACACCTGATTCGGCTCGGCCCGGCTCACATACAGGTCGCCGGCGGTGGCATGCGCCCGGTACGCGGCCGTCCCGCCCACCGCTGCCTCGGTGAACTCGTCCGCCTCGTCGACCAGCTTGGACAGCGTGTCGGCCAGCGCCCGCGGCGTGATCGCCGACTGGCCGGCGGTGGCGAGGCTCTTGCCGGACACCCACCGGTTGCGCAGCCCCATGCCGGCTTCCCCGGTGCCGGGCAGCAGACCGCTCGGGGTCTTCAGGTACGTCTTTCCGCCCACGCTCAGGAGCCGGAACTCCTGCCCGGCCAGGGCGAGCGTGCCGAGCGAGTCACCGTGGCGGGTCACCCTGCTTTCGGCACGTACCCCGGCGATCGAGGTCCGGTAGGTGACCGCCTCGGCCTTGGACAGGTTCGCGATCGCCCGCTCGAACGGCTCCCGTCCCGGCCCGCCCGGCCACGCCCGCCACGCCGCCAGACCCCCGATGAGCAGAACGACCAGCGCGATCGCCAGCCCGATCACCCAGGTCCGTCGGCCCCGCGGCCCGCTGACGCCCGCGGTCCGCGTCCCCGGCCCGCTGTCGCCCGTCGTCTCCATCCCCGGCCCCGTCCGTCGTCGCGTCGACGCCCCGAATCGGCATCGAAGAATCGACAATAGACAATAGCCCTTCTCCGTCGGTCCGGTTTCGATCGTGGGGTTGCCAAGCGTGTGGTCAGGTCGCGCTCTTCAGGCATTCCAGGATCGCGGACTTGGCCTCGTCGCTCAGGGGCGGTCCGGCGACGGCCGTGTGGTCCACGAGACCCTCGATCTGGTCCCGCGACGCGTAGGTCAGGTACCAGTCGGCGACACATCCGGCCGCCGCGTCCGGAACGTCGGACGTCCGCGGATCACTCTTGACGGCGGTGATGAGATCGGCCCGGGTCGGGCCGTCGGGGGTGGCTGCCCGCCAGACGGCGGCGCCGGCCCCGGCCGCGATGAGGACGGCTAGAGCCGCGGCCGGAAGCACGCGTTGAGTCGTACGCATGCCGGTCACCGTAACCGGTTCCCCCTCAGCGCGAGAATCACTGCTGTCAATATGCTACGCCTGTGACGTAGCAGACACGAACCTCGCCGCAGAGGTCAACGCGGCTTCGTGCCACATGGATCCCGATAAATGTCCACACGGGGCAGACGGGCGCCGCCGCTCCCGCTTACCTTGTCTGCGGACCAACACTCGGTAGCCGTGATGATTCTTCGGGGGGATCAATGCGCGCTTCGCTGGGCGTCAGCCTTCGCAAACGACTCGCCGTCGCCGTCGCCGCGCTGCTCGGCGCCACGCTGGCGGCGCCGCCAGCGGCCGCGTCACCGCGCACACCTCAGCCCTCCGAACGGCAGGCGGCCCCGGCGGCGGCCGCGCCCGCCGAGGCCGGCCCCCGCGACTTCTTCTACGACGCCGCCGGGCAACTGGTCGCCACCGGCAACGGCACCGAAATCGCGGTCCACCGCTATGACGACGCCGGCAATCTGCTCGGCACCGAGCGGATCGCCGCGTCGAAGACCACCGTCTTCGCGCTCGTGCCGGCCCGCGGCCCGGACGGCGCCAAGGTGGAGATTCAGGGCACCGGGTTCTCCGCGACGGCCTCGGCCAACACCGTCACCTTCGACGGGATCGACGCGCCGGTCCTGACCGCCACGGTCAACCGGCTCACCGTGCAGGTCCCGGCGGGCACCACCGACGGCGTCGTGCGGGTGCGCGTCGGCGACGCCACGGCGACCAGCCCGAAGCCGTTCCTCCTCGGCCGGGGCGCGCCGGCGCCCGTGGTCACCGCCGTCTCCACCGACCGTGGCAACAAGAACGACGTCGTCACCATCACCGGCACCGGATTCGATCCCGACGCGAACCGCAACGTGGTCATGTTCCACCGGACCGTCGCACGGGTCCAGGCGGCGAGCGCGACCAGCCTCACCGTGCGGATCCCCGCCGCCGCCGGGTCCGGCCGGATCACCGTGCGCACGCCCGGCGGCACCGCGACCAGCCCCGCCGACTTCCTGGTCGCGCCGCGCGGCTTCGTGATGAACGACCTGGTCTACGCGGGCACGATCGGCGCGGCGCGGGCCGGCGTCACCGCGACCATTCCAGCCGGCAAGTCGGCGCTGGTCCTGCTCGAGGGCAAGGCGGGGGAGCGGGTCAACCTCACCACCGACAACAACACCGTGCCGGTCCGCTCGGCACTGTGGACGTTCACGCCCTTCGGCGGCAACTTCGGCCGTGGCTCGCTGGGTGACCCCATCGACCTCTGGGCCGGCGGCGCGCTGAGCCAGGACCTGCCCGCCCTGCCCGCCACCGGCCTGTACGCGATGGTGGTCAAGCCGAACGGCGGCGCGGCCGGCTCGATGCGGCTGACCGCCTCCGGGACGCTCGCCGGTGTCCGGCTCACCAAGGACGGCGCCGGTGTGCCGTTCCAGATCACCGTGCCGCAGCAGGCCAAGGAGTTCCCGTTCACCGCGGCGGCCAACGAATGGCTCAGCCTCGGCCTGACCGAACTCAGCGAGATCCACAACCACTTCGTCGTGACGATCACCGCGCCGGACGGCACGTCGGTCGGCTGGAACGCGGCGATGGACCAGTACATCCCGACGATGGTCTACAAGGCCAAGGCGGCGGGGACGTACAAGCTCTCCGTCACCTTCGGCCCGAACGAGCTCGGTTTCGCCAAGGTGTGGCTCTCCTCGGTGATCAACGGGAGCACGCTCGGCGTCAACGGCGCCGAGGCGAGCCTGCGGATCGAGCGGCCCGGCCAGTCCGTGCGGTTGCCGTTCGCCGGCACGACCGGGCAGAACCTGCAACTCGGCTACTCCGAGAACCTGCTGCAGCAGAACGACCGCCCGGCATATCCCGGTGCGCTGCTGATCGAGCCCGACGAGGTCCAGCGGGAACTGCTCACCAGCGGGTACGCCGAAGCCAAGAACCTGCCGACGCTGCGCAAGACCGGCACCCACCACCTGCTCATCACCGGCTGGCAGTCGGTCGGCACGGTCAAGGCGTGGCTCTCCACCGCGCTCGAGGGCGGGGTGCTCGGGCCGAACACGCGCCGGACGGTCACGATCGACCGGGCCGGCAGGGACGCCTTCTTCGACTTCAACGGCACCGCCGGGCGCCCGATCACCATGGGAACGATCGACAACGCGATCCCCGGCGAGGTGATGCTGCGGCTCTACCGGCCGAACGGCAACCTGGTCAGCCTCGGCTCCGGCCGTACGTTCGACGTCGCGGCGCTGCCCGACACCGGCAGGTACCGGCTCCAGGTCGACCCGGAGACCTCCGGCACCGGCCGGATCAACGTCTACGCCGCGGAGCCGGTCGACCTCGGCACGGTGGCGCTCGACCGGGCGCTGCCGGCGAACATCACGCTGCCCGGCCAGAAGGTGATCCTCAAGGTTCCCGGCCAGGTCGGCCAGCGGCTGAGCCTCGGCACCACCTCGACGATCCCGTTCCTGACGGTCCGGGTCTACAAGCCCGACAACACGCTGTTCACCAGCTACAACATGGACACCACCTGGGGCTTCGACCTGCCCGTGATGACCGTGGCCGGCGACTACCGGATCGAGCTGAGCACACCGAACCGCGACATCGGCGACCTGACGCTGTATGTGAACACCGAGCACGACGCCGGTGTCTTCACGATCGACGGGCCCACCAGGACGATCCCGTTCGCCCGGCCCGCGCAGAACGCCCGGCTGACCTTCGCCGGCACCAGCGGCGCCCGCCTCGACCTCATGATGGACCGCCTCGCGCTGACCAGCGGGACGGCCTTCTACTACACGCTGATCGGCCCGGACGGCCGCACGCTGGCGAACCACTGGTATCCGACCCGGATGCGCGACATCCTGCCGACGCTGACCGCCACGGGCACCCACACGCTGGTGCTCGACCCGCCGCAGGGCGCCACCGGCGAGGTCGACGTGCGGATCATGAACCGCACCACGCCGCTCGCCGGGGCCGGGCGGGCCGCCCACAAGCCGAAGCCGCCGGCGCAGCCCGGGTCCGCGGTCTGCGACACGGATCCCGAGGTGCGTTACGCGCCGACCTCACCGGCACCGGGGGAGGGCGCGCAGCCCGCGCCCGAGCCCGCACCGGCGAACGCCTGCCAGCTCAACGCCGGCTGGAAGCCGGACGCCCGCAACCTCAGCGGCGCGGAGTGGACCACCGGCGAGCAGACCGCGCCGGCGCGCGACCGCGCACTCCAGTTCCCGGTCGGCGTCACCGGCGTGGTCGGCAAGGTGCTGAACACGGTCGGCAAGCCGCTCGCCGAGGTGACCGTCAGCGCGGCCGGCAAGAAGACGACCACCGACGCGCGGGGCCGGTTCGCGCTGGCCGACGTGCCCGGCGGGCACCTGTCGCTGCGGGTCGACGGGCGGACCGCGAGCGTGCCGGGCAGCGAGTACGGGCTGTTCGACATCGGTGTCGAGGTCGAACGCGGCCAGGTCATGGTGCTGCCCTACACGGTGTTCCTGCCCGAGTTGGACACCGCCAACACGGTCGGCGTGCGCAGCCCCACCACCGAGGAGGTGGTGCTCACCACCAAGGCGATTCCCGGCCTCGAGGTGCACATCCCCAAGGGCACGGTGATCCGGGACGCCGACGGCAAGGTCGCCACCGAGCTCAACCTGACGCCGATCCCGATCGACCGGCCGCCGTTCCCGCTGCCGCCGACAAAGGTTCCCGTCTACTTCACGGTGCAGCCCGGCGGCGGAGTGCTGTTCCCGCAAGGCGCCACGATCATCTACCCGAACTACACCAGGGAGGCGCCGGGCTCCCGCACCCAGTTCTGGAACTACGACCCGGACGGCAAGGGCTGGCACCTGTACGGCATGGGCCGGGTCTCCCGCGACGGCAAGCAGATCGTCCCGGACGCGAACGTCAGGTTCTACCGGCTCACCGGCGCGATGACCGCCGTACCGGGGATGAACCCGCCCCTGCGGGCCCCGGTCGCGAACGGCACCCGGGTCGCCGACCCGGTCGATCCGGCCACCGGCCTGCTGGTCGACGATGCCGTCGACCTGACCGTCGAGGACCTGATGCCCATCCAGGTCAAGCGGACCTACCAGCAGGGCGACACCGACGTTCGCGCCTTCGGCGTCGGCATGAACTTCGACTACGGCATCTTCCCGTGGTCGCCCGGCGTCATCGGCAACTTCGACTTCCAGCAGTTCGACCTCGTCCAGCCGGACGGCTCGAAGATCCACTATCACCGTACGTCGCCGGGCAAGGACTACGCCGGCGCGATCTTCGCCGCCGATCCCACCCCCACCCAGTACGACGGGTCCACGGTCGCGTGGAACGGCGACGGCTGGGACGTCACCCTGCGCGACGGCACCGTGATAGTGCTCGGTGACGAGGCGCCGATCCAGGCGATCCGCGACAAGTTCGGCAACACCACGACCATCACCCGCGCCACCGCGGGCCCGGGCACCGACGGCAAGGTGCGGCTCAACGGCGCCATCACGCAGATCACCTCGCCCAGCGGCCGGTGGGTCAAGTTCGCCTACGACTCCGGCAACCCGCCGCGGATCAGCTCGGTCGAGGACAACATCGGCCGCAAGGTCAGCTACGAGTACGACGCCACCGGCCACCTCAGGAAGGTGACCAACCCGGACCTGGGCGTCACCGAGTACGGCTGGGACGCCGCCGGGCGGCTCAAGACGATCAAGGACCCGCGCGCCACCGAGTACCTGCTCAACGAGTACGACGACGCCGGACGGGTGAAGTCCCAGAAGGCCGCCGACGGCGGCATGACCACGTTCGACTACGTCGCCGCGAACGGCGTGATCACCGAGACCAGGATGACCGACGGTCGCGGGCACGTGCGCCGGTTCACCTTCAACGACAAGGGATCCGTCCTCACCGACACCAAGGCCTTCGGCACGGCGAAGGCACAGACGACCACCACGGAGTACGACGCCTCGGGCGTCCGGGTCAAGGCGACCGTCGACGCGCTGAACCGCCGCGCCGCGTACGAGTACGACGCGCAGGGCCGGGTCAAGCAGCTCACCTACCTCGACGGCACGCCGCAGGCGCAGACCGAGAGATGGGAGTACAACGGCCCCCACGGCGAGCTGACCAAGTACACCGACACGTACGGCAAGAGCACGGTCTACGAGCTCGACGCCCGCGGCGCGATCAAGAGCGTGACCGACCCGATGAACCGCAGGACCGGCGTGGTCGTCGACGCCAACGGCCTGACCACCCAGGTCACCGATCCGGCCCTGAAGACGACGGTCACCGACTACGTCGGCGCCGACCCGGTCCAGGTGCGGGACGCGGCGGGCCGGATCAGCCGGACCGGGTTCGACCCGATCGGGCGGCCGATCTCCACCGTGGACGCGCGCGGCGCCGTGACGGACACCGCCTGGAACACCAACGGCAAGGTGCGCTCGGTCGTCGACCCGCTCGGCCGGACCACGTCGTACGCGTACAACGCCAACGGTTTCCTGCGCGAGCTGACGGACGCCCGCCAGGGCAAGACCGTCTACGACTACAACCCGATGGACCTGGTCGAGAAGATCACCGATCCGCTGGGCAGGGCCGAGACCTTCGAGTACGACGCCAACGGCAACCTCAAGAAGCACACCAGCCGGCGTGACGTCGTCACCGAGCACGACTACGACGAACTGGACCGCCGCTCGGCGACCCGGATCGGCGGCACCACGACGATCGGCTACACGTTCGACCTCGGTGGTCGGCTGAGGAGCACGACCGACTCGGTGGCCGGCGTGACGACCCGGGAGTACGACGACTTCGACCGGGTCAAGTCCGAGACGACGCCGCAGGGCACGGTGTCGTACGCGTACGGCGCCACGGTCCGGGACCGGACCATGACGCTTCCGGGCCGCACGCCGACCAGGCACGTGTCCGACGCCAGCGGCGTGCTCGCCGAGATCCAGCAGAACGGCGCACAGGTCACCGTGGTGACGCCGGACGCGGTCGGACGGCCCAGGCAGATCGGTGCGCCCGGCAACGGGGTTCATCAGGCCTACACCTACACCGACGCGGGCGAGATCAAGACGATCACCTACCGCAACGGTGCCACCCAGCTCGGCGACCTGTCCTACGAGTACGACCTGGCGGGCCTGCCGATCCGCACCACGGGCGCGTTCTCGCGGACCGATCTGCCGGCCGCGTTCGGTCCCGCGACCTACGACGCGGCGAACCGGATCGCGACAATCGACGGTGCCCGGGTCGACTACGACGCCGACGGCAACCTGACCTCCGATGGCCGGACCACCTACACCTGGAACGACCGTGGTCAACTCGCCGGGTTGTCCCGGACCGGCTTCTCCGCCTCGTTCGGCTACAGCGCCGACGGCAGGCGCACCGGCCGCACGATCGACGGCACCACGACCGACTACCTGTACGACGGCGACAACCCGGTGCAGGAGAAGGTGGGCGGGGCGGTCACCGCGACCATGACCAGCGGGGGCATCGACGCCTGGCAGCTGCGGGAGTCGGGCGGCGCCACCAGGCGGTTCCTGACCGACGCCGTGGGCAGCACGGTCGCGCTTGTCGACGGAGCCGGCGCCGTCGCGTCGTACACGTACGGGCCGTTCGGCACGACCACACTCACCGGGAACGACGGCGGCAACCCGTACCGCTACACCGGGCGGGAGGACGACGGCACCGGGCTGCAGTACAACCGGGCCCGGTACTACAGCCCCGTGTTGCAGCGGTTCATCAGCGAGGACCCGCTCGGCGCCTACTCGGGTGACGCCAGCCCGTACACGTACGCGCAGAACCAGCCGACCGCGCGGACCGACCCCGATGGCCTCAAGCCCTGCCTCGGCAACAGCTTCACGCCGGAGACCAAGGTCGCGATGGCCGACGGCTCGCACAAACGCATCGCCGACGTGGAGCCGGGCGACAAGGTGCTGGCTGGCGACTCCGCGACGGGACTCACCGCGGGCAAGAGAGTCGACGCCACCATCGAGGGCGACGGCGTCAAGCGCCTGGTGAAGGTCGCGGTCGACTCCGACGGCGACGGCAAGTCGGACGGTTCGGTCACCGCCACGCGGGGGCACCCGTTCTGGGTCGTCACGCCGGGCGAGTGGCGCGACGCCAAGGATCTGCGCGCGGGTGACCTGCTCCGCACCGGAGCCGGCACGTACGCGCAGGTCACCGCGGTGGACAAACGGACCGCGACCCAGCGGGTGCACAACCTCTCCGTCGAGGGCCTGCACACCTACTACGTGGCGGCCGGCGACGCCGACGTCCTCGTCCACAACTGTGCGACCCACGGCAGCACCTGCAACTGCATCAACGGTGCCCTCCGCGGACCGGGCGGGCTGTTCGCGCCGAATCCGGCGACCCCGGTCAAGCCGCCGTCCAGCGGTGTCCACGGCAACTCGCTCAACAGCACGGCCCCGACGGTGCTCTACCAGCTCACCGACAAGGTGAGCGGCGCACACCTGAAGTGGGGCATCACGAGCAACCCGAATCCGTTCGCGCGCTACACGAAGGCCGAGATGGCCGGCAAGGACATGACGATCATCGCCAACGGCACCCGGGCCGACATGGCCGCCCACGAGCGCTTCCTCACCGAGCGTTGGCCCGGCCCGCTCAATCACGAAAAATGGGCGGGAAGCAAGCCGGCGTTCAGTCCGGGGCCATTCGACGGGAGATCGCCGTGACCTATGAGGAACCGGGCTGGAAGCCGCTCTACGTGAGCTCGATCGTGGGCGGGGGCACCCCGGGCAACCGGTCCATCAGGGACGCCCTGCAGCGCCTGGCCCGGGCGGCGGACTCCGTCGAATGGTCGGGCGGCGAGGACGAGACCGGGGTCGACGTGGTCTTCCACGTGACCGGGCCGCTGATCGCGCCGCCGGACTACTCGGGCATGCGCACCGGCACGCTGTCCCGCAAACGACGGCTGATCACCGTGCAGGTCGCGGTGCCCGTCGAGCTGGAGGCCGTGCCCGAGGAGGAGGCGCTGCGGGTCTTCGCCCGCGACCTCGTCGACGCCACGGAACTGGCCCGCACCACCGTGGCGCGCCGTAAGGACACGTTGCCGGTGCGTCAGGCCGGTCAGGTAGCCGAACGCGCCGCCCAAGCACTCACCAACTAGCACGGCACGGCGGTCAACGCACGGCACGGGTCAACGCACGGCACGGGTCAGCGCACGTCACGGGGAGGAACGTCATGAGTGGGGCACGGCGTCGATGGGCGGTGGCGCTGGCGGCCTTGGTGGCCGTCACGCCGCTGGCGATGAGCGAGGCGGGGCACGCGGCGCGCGTGGGGCACGCGGCGCGCGCGGTGCCGCCGGACGGGCCGATTCTGGTCCCGGCCGGGGCGCAGGTGCTGAAGGGCCACTACATCGTCCAGCTGAAGGGCTCGTCGGCCACGTCGCTGACCACCCGCTACGGCGGGAAGGCCGAGCACACCTACCGCAAGGCGCTGCACGGCTTCGCGCTGGCCGCCACCGAGGCGCAGGCACGCCGGTTGGCCGCGGACCCGAACGTGCTGCGGGTCGAGGCGGACACGCTGGTGTGGCCGGCCGACACCAAGCCCTATCCGATCTGGAGCCTGGACCGGGTCGACCAGCGCAGCTCCGTGCTCGACGACGAGTACACCTATCCGGCCTCGGCGGGACAGGGGGTGACCGCGTACATCCTCGACTCGGGCGTTCGCACCGCCCATGAGGAGTTCGGCGGCCGGGCGTCGGTGGGCTTCGACGCCTACGACGACGGGTGGAACGGTCAGGACTGCAACGTCCAGGGACACGGCACGCACGTCGCGGGCACGGTCGGCGGCGCCACCTACGGCGTCGCGCCCAGGGCCAACCTCGTGTCCGTACGCGTGCTGAGCTGCGCCGGGCCGGGGCCGATGAGCAAGATCCTCGCGGGCATCGACTGGGTCTCGCAGAACGCCCAGCGTCCGGCGGTGGCGAACATGAGCCTCGGCAGCACCTTCTCGGATCTGCTGAACGACGCGGTCGCGGCCTCCTCGGCGACCGGGATCACCTACGTGGTGGCCGCCGGGAACAACGACCGGGACGCCTGCAACTACAGCCCGGCGTCGGAGCCGACGGCGATCACCGTGGGCGCCAGCAACGGTGGTGACGAGCGGGCCCGCAACTGGGGCGGCACGGAGCCGGGGTCGAACTACGGCACCTGCCTCGACGTCTTCGCCCCCGGCGAGAACATCCGGTCGGCGAGCAACGTGACGGACGCGGCGAGCCGGGTGCTGCGGGGAACGTCGATGGCGTCGCCGCACGTGGCCGGGGCGGCGGCGCTGGTCCTGGCCGAACGCCCGACGGCGACACCCGCGCAGGTCACCCAGTCGTTGGTGGGCACGGCGACGGTGGGCGCACTCAAGCTGGCCAACACCGACACCTCACCCAACAAGCTCCTGTACGCCGGCCCCGACCTGTTCCCGACCCAGGCCCCGGCGCCGGGCCCGACCGCCCGACGATGACGTCAAGGCCGGGTATCCGCCGGAGGTCGCTGCTTGTCGCCGCGGCGGCCTCCGGCGTGGCCGGATGCCGCGCGGGGGCGCGACCCGCCGCGGCGCCGGAGGCCCCGGTGCATCAGGTCCCGGTGCATCAGGTCCCGGTGCATCAGGTCCCGGTGGACCAGGTCCCGGTGGTGCATCAGCCGGGCGTGGTGTCGCCGCCCCTCGCCCGCAGCTCGTTCGCCGCGTTCGACGTCACGGCCGGTGACCGGGCCGGGCTGGCGGCCGCTCTGCGGGCCGTGAGCCGTCCGGTTCCCGGCGCCACCGTCACGATCGGCCTGGGCGCGTCGCTGTTCGACGGGCGGTTCGGACTGCGGCCGCCTCGACTGCTGACGCCGATGCCGGCCTTCGCCGCGGACGTACCAAATCCGGACTGGTGCCACGGCGACCTGCTCGTCCAGGTCGCCGGTGCCACCACCGCGAAGGCTCCCACCTCCGTGCCCGGGCTCCGGCCGCGCTGGCGTATCGACGGGTTCCATCCGAACGGCACCCGGAACCTGTTCGGTTTCAAGGAGGGCGCGGGCAATCCGGAGGCCGCGGACAAGCCCCTGATGGACAGCCTCGTCTGGGTTCAGCCGGACAGCGGGGAACCGGCGTGGGCGGCCGGCGGCACCTATCAGGTGGTGCGGTTGATCCGGATGGCGATGCCGAGCTGGGACTCGGAACCCCTCGAACGGCAGGAGCAGGTGTTCGGCCGGCGCAAGGACACCGGCGCGCCGCTGGGCCTGGGCCGCGAGGCCGATGTCCCGGACTTCGCCGGGGATCCGGACGGGCGGACGATCGCGCTGAACGCGCACATCCGGCGGGCCAATCCGCGTACGCCGGAAGCGGCGGCGCACCGGATCCTGCGGCGCGGGTGGTCGTATCGGAACGGTCCGGCCGGCGCGGACGACGTCGGCCAGATATTCGTCTGCTACCAGAAGGACGTGGAGATGGGATTCGCCACCGTGCAGCGGCGGCTGGCGGGGGAGGCGCTGGAGAAATACCTGCTGCCGTTCGGCGGCGGCTACTACTTCGTGCCGCCGGCCGGCGCGTCGTACCCCGGCGAGGCGATGCTCGGGGTCTGACGCTTGGGGGAGCCGGGCATCCACGGGGAAAGATACCCGGCCGCATAGATCAAAGCACATGGCTCTGCGGCACCGCCGGGGGGATCCGACGGCCGGTGTCGCCGTGCCCCCGGGCCGTGCTGGCCAGGCATTTCGGTCGCTTTACCTGTGGGCCGGCGGCGTGGAGAATGTGTCCCCGCCGATCAAGTCGACCGCGGGGACAGTAATGCCATTCGATGGGTTCATCTCGTACAGTCATGCCGCCGACGGGCGGCTCGCACCGGCGGTCCAGCGCGGGTTGCACCGATTGGCGAAGCCGTGGCACCAGCGTCGCGCGCTGTGGATCTTCCGGGATCAGACCGGGCTGTCGGTGACGCCCACCCTGTGGACCTCCATTCAGGAGGCCCTGGACGGCTCGAAACACTTCGTGCTGCTGGCCTCCGTCGACGCGGCGCGGTCGGTATGGGTCAACCGGGAGATCGAGCACTGGTTGGCGACGAAGTCGGCGGACCGCATCCTGCCGGTGGTGACCGACGGCGTGTGGCGCTGGGATCCCGAGACCCGGGATTTCACCGACGACTCGACGGCGGTGCCGGCGGCGCTTCGAGGCGTGTTCACCGAGGAGCCGTTGTTTCTGGACCTGCGGTGGGCTCGCGATGACCTGCACCTGAGCCTGCAGCACACCCGGTTCCGCGATGCCATCGCGCAGCTCGCCGCGCCGATGCACGGGGTGAGCAAGGACGAGCTCGAGGGTGAGGACGTCCGGCAGCACCGGCGGACGCGGCGGTGGTCGACCGCCGCGGTGGCGATGCTGGTGCTGCTGACCCTGGTCGCGTCGCTGACCGGCGTCGTCGCGGTGCGTAACGCGGAGAGGGCCAACGTGGCGGCGGTGGAAGCCCGCTTGCAGCAGTCGGTGGCATCGCAGCAGCGCACCACCGCCGAACGTGCCACGGAGGAGTCGCAGCGGCAGCAGGAGAACGCCCGGGTGCAGGAGGGCCGGGCGCTGGCGGCGGGGGCCGAGACCCGTCGGCAGGAGCAGCTCGCCCGTCACCATCAGGCGCTGGCCAAGGACGCCTCGGCGGAGGCGAAGCGGGAGCAGGTCAAAGCCGTACGGTATCGGGCCAGTGCGGCCCGTCAGCAGGCCAGCGCGGAACGTCAGAAGGCGAACGCAGGACGTCAGCGAGCGTTGGCCGAGGACGCCGCCAAGGAGGCCGCGCGGCAGAAGGCCAACGGCGAGCGGCAGCTGGCGAACGCCAGGCGGCAGCAGGCGCTCGCGAGGGAGGCGACGGCACGGGCGAAGGAGCAGGAGCGGATCGCGGCGCGGCATCGCGAGCTGGCTCGGAAGGCTGACGAGGAGCGCCAGCGCCAGGAGAAGCTGGCCCGGGAGGCGGCTGAGGAGGCCCGCCGCCAGCGCGAGGCGGCGGCCTTGCAGGAGCGCGTCGGGATCAACCGGCGGCTCATGGGTCGGGCTCGCGCGATGATCTCCGACGACCCGAAGAAGGCCCTCATGCTGGGCGTGGCCGCCGAGCGCCTGCACTCCGACGAGCGGACCCGTGACCAGCTCGGCCACCTCGCCATGTCGACGCACTACGTCGGCGACCTCGGCGACGTGATCGATGTCGCGGCGGTCGGCGGGCAGGTTGTCGCCACCGCGGGTGTCGGTGGGACCGTGTCGCTGTGGGACACCTCGGACCCGGCCGAACCGGTCCGGCTCGCGCAGCTGCCGGCCGACGGGACGGCGGACAAGACCCTGGAGGCCGGCCGGGAGGGGCGGACCCTCGCGGTCGTCGACGGGCGTTCGGAGGCGGTGCTGTGGGACGTGACAGACCCGGCCCGCCCGGCGCGGCTGGCGCCGCTGAGCGACGCCGCGGGGATCGTGGCAGTGACGTTCAGCCCGGACGGGAACACCGTCGCCACGAGTAACCGTGACAAGAACACTGTCTTGTGGGACATCAGGGGTGAGGCGCCGGCCAAGCTCGCGACACTGCCGGCGGCGTACCCGTTGAAGTTCGGCCCGGACGGGCGCACCGGGGTGACCAGCGGCGCCTCGGTCACCGTCTGGGATCTGACCGATCCGGCCCACCCGGTGAAGGGCGTCGCGCTCACTTCCTTCGGCGACCGGGTCGACGCCGCCGTCGAGTTCAACCCGAAGCTGCCGATCGTGGTCGTCGAGCAGAAGGACGGCGATGTGCAGCTCTGGGACCTGAAGGACCCGGCCCGACCGAAGCGGGGTTCCCACCAGTCAGGGGTGGCCGGAAGCGCCGAATTCAGCTCGATGGCGTTCAGCCCGGACGGAGGAATGCTGGCCTACGGGGACTCTGACGGGACGACAACGCTGTGGTCCGTCGAGAACAACGACGGATGGCCGTGGCTGCCGACCGTTCTGGCCTCCATGACCGCCCGCGGCGGTCCCGTTCGGTCGATGGCGTTCAGTCCGGACGGGCGAAGGCTGACCACCGCCGGCGACCGTCGGACGGCGACTTTCTGGAACACCAGGGGCGCCTTCGCGCGCGAGGCGACCGCCACGCTCCCCGGACCGTTCCCCGGGCGGATCGTGGGACTGGCGTACGGGCCGGACGGCCGCTCGCTGATCGCCGCGGGTCAGGAGGGGTCGGCCGTGCCGTGGGACCTGGCGGATCCGGCCGGCCCCGTCCGGCGGGAGACCGTGCCGCTGCTCAGTGGCAAGATCGAAGCGGCCACCCTCAGCGATGACGGCCGCACCCTGGCCGTCATCGGCTCGGACAAGACGGTGACGCTGCTCGACCTGACCCGCCCGTCCGCTCCCGCCCACCTGGCCACGATCAAGGACGACGGAGACTTCGTGGACGTGGTGACGTTCAGCCCGGACGGCCGCACCCTGGTCATCGGCCACCGCGACGGCAAGGCGACGCTGTGGGACCTCGCCGACCGGACGCGGCCGGCGCTGCGCGCCACGCTCGCCCTCCGCAAGTTCCTGTCGTCCATCGCGTTCACCCCGGACGGGCGCACCATGGCCGTCGGCGAGGGCTACAACGTGTCGATGTGGGACATGGCCGACGTCGCCGCTCCGGCGCGGCTCACGTCGATCTCCCTCTCGGAGTTCACCGGTCACACCGCGAACGCGCTCGCGTTCAGCCCGGACGGGCGCACCCTGGCGGCCGGCACCGACGACGACTCGACAGCGGTGCTGTGGGATGTCGCCGACCCCGCCCGCCCGAGCCGGATCGCGACCCTCGTCGGCCACACCAGCCAGGTGCTCTGGGTGGGGTTCACCGCGGACGGGCGCACGCTGGCCACCTCCAGCATGGACAATGCCGTGATGCTGTGGGACGTCGCCGAACCGGGCACCCCTGTCCGGTTCGCCGCGCTGAAGAGCCCCGATCTGCAGAGTCTCAATGTGGCGTTGAGCCCGGACGGGCATACCCTGGCCGCCGGTGGCACCTTCGGGCGCCCGAGCAGGAACGTCACGCTCTGGGACACCACGGTGCCGAAGGAGCTCGCCGCGGATCCCGCCCGACATGCCTGCGCGGTCAGCGGCCGTGGGCTCAACGCCGACGAATGGGCACGCTACATCCCCGAACTCGCCCATCGGCCCACCTGTTGACAGGGGTCGATGTGCGGTTCGGTGTCACCGGTCACCGGACGCTGCCGCCGAGCATCGCCGACCGCGCGATGGATCACTGGCGTCGCGCGCTGCCCACCGGCGCCGGCCTGCGCGGTGTGTCGAGCCTCGCCGACGGCGCCGACCAGTTGTTCGCCACCCACGTACTGGCGGCCGGCGGCACCCTCGAGGCGGTCCTGCCCTGGGCGGACTACGCCGACTCGCTGACCGCGAACGGGAGCCGGGCCCGGTTCGACAACCTCGTGCGGGCGGCGGCGACTGTGATCACCATGCCGTATGCCGGGCCGTGCGAGGAGGGCTTCCTCGCCGCCGGCCAGGCCCTGGTCGACCGCTGCGACCATCTCTTCGCGGTGTGGGACGGCCTGCCGGCCCGGGGGCTGGGCGGCACCGGGGACGTCGTGGCGTACGCCCGGTCCCGCGGGCTCCCGGTCACCGTGCTGTGGATCGACGGCCTGCGACGGGCCTGATCCGCCGGACACTCCCTAGCGGCCGGGGGCGGTCGCCGGGACATCGAGGGTCGGCGCGGCGGGCACCTCCAGGTCGGAGAAGATCCGTCGGGCGCTGTCGGAGTGCGGTCCGGCGTCGTCGAGGTCGCCGGTGTGCCGCAACGCCGCGGCGATGCCGTCGTGCGCCCGCGCCCGCTCGTACCGGTCGCCGATCTCCTCGGCCATGACCAGCGCCTGGTTGTGCTGAGTGCGGGCCTCGGCCGCGTCCCCGGCGGCGTGCAGCACCTGGCCGAGGTCGTTGAGCGCCTCGGCCTCACTGGCGCGGTCCCCGATGCGCCGGTGCAGCACCAGCGCGCGGCGCAGATGACCGGCCGCCTCGGCCAGGCGGCCCTGGCGGGCGTGGACCGCGGCCAGATCGGTCAGCGCGTACGCCTCCGCGGTCCGGTCGCCGGTGCGCCGAACGGTGGCGAGGCTCTGTTCGAGGTGGACGGCGGCACGGTCGAGCGGCGCCGGGCGGTGCGGCAGCCGGGCGAGCAGGGACAGCACGTACGCCTCGCTGAACCGGTCACCGAGTGCGGCGTACAGCTCCAGGGCGGCACCGAACCGCTGCGCCGCCTGCGCGTGGTCGCCCAGCCGCGAGTCGACCAGGCCGAGGCTCACGAGCGCGTCGGCCTGGCCGGCGTCGTCGCCCAGGTCCCGGTACAACGTCCAGGCCCGCCGGTAGTGGTCCGCCGCCTGTCGGTAGTCGCCCAGTCGCCAGTCGACGCTGCCGAGGTTGCGCAGCACCAGGGCCTCGGCCGCGCGCTCGCCGAGGTCCGCGTAGAGGATCAGTGCCTGCCGGTAGGTCGTGGCGGCGTCCTGCGGACGGCCCTGCCGCCGGTACAGCCGGCCCAGGTGGGACAGTGCCCGCGCCTGCGCGGCGCGGTCGCCGACGGCCCGGGCCGCGGACACGGCGGACGCGGTGACGGTAGCCGCCTCGGCGACCGGCCCACCCGCGTCGAGATAGCGGAACAGCGTCTCGGCGAGGGCGATGGTGTGCCGGTGCCAGCCGTGCGCCGCGCCGTACGCGCAGACCGCGGCGAGGTTGGGCCGTTCCGCCTCGATCCAGGCCCGGGCCGCCTCCGGGTCGCCGGCCGTCGGGGTGCCGTCCGGATACAGCGTGGCCATCGCCGCGACGGATCCGGCGAGGTAGTGGTCGAACAGGCGGGTGACGGCGGCCCGCCGGTCCGGCTCGGCCTCGTGCCCGGTGGCGAGCTCGGCGGCGTACACGCGCAGCAGGTCGTGCATGCCGTACCGGCCGCCCCGGCCGGCCTGGACCAGGCTGGCCCGGGCCAGCACACCGAGCCACCGTCGCGCCTCGGCGGCGTCGGTGTCGGTCAGCGCCGCCACGGCGTCGACGTGGGCGGTCTCGCCCGGGTGCAGCCCGAGCAGCCGGAACGTCCGGGCCGCGCCGGCGGGCAAGTTCTCATACGACCAGGAGAACACCGCCCGCACCTCGGCGCGGGGGTCGCCACCCGCGTCCAGCAGGTCGAGCCGGTGGTCGCCCAGCTCGGCGACGAGCTCGGCCAGCGGCACATCGGTGCGCTCCGCGCCCAGCTCGGCGGCGATCCGCAGGGCCAGCGGCAGTCGGGCGCACGCCGCGGCCAGGTCGGCGGCCGCGTCCGCCTCCCGGTCCACCCGGGCGCCGATCAGTTTGCGCAGCAGAGCGACCGCGTCCGGCAGCGGCAGCAGGTCGAGGTTGACCCGCTCGGCGCCGTGCACGGCCACCATGCCGGGCAGCGAGTCGCGACTGGTGATCAGCACGAGGCACGATCCCGTGCCGGGCAGCAGTGGCCGGACCTGCTCCACCGAGGACGCGTTGTCCAGCAGAACGAGCATCCGACGGCCGGTGAGCTCGGACCGGTACCGGCCGGCGCGCTCGTCGGTGCCCGGCGGGATCTCCGGCCCCCGTACCCCGAGCGCGGTGAGGAATCCGGCCAGCGCGTCCGCGACCGCCACCGGCTGTTCGGCGTCGTAGCCGCGCAGATTCACGTAGAGCTGCCCGTCGGGGAACGCGTCCCGGACCCGGTGTGCCCACCGCACGGCCAGCGCGGACTTGCCGACCCCGGCCGTGCCGGACAGCACGGCGACGGTCAACGGCGGTTCGTCGCCGTCCGGCGGCGCCAGCAGGCGGTCCAGCGCGGCGAGTTCTCCGGTACGCCCGGTGAACGCCCGTACGTCAGCCGGCAGTTGCGTGGGCACCGTCACGGCGGCGGGTGCGACACCCGACGCCCGGGCATCGCCCGCCGACGCGGCCAGCGCGGGATCGGCGGCGAGAATCTGCTCGTGCAACCGGCGCAGGGCGGCGCCCGGGTCGCTGCCGAGCTCGTCAGCGAGGCTGCGGCGGATCCGCCGGTACTGCTCGTCCGCGTCGGCCTGGCGGCCGCACCGATACAGCGCGAGCATCGCCTGCCCGGCGAGCCGCTCGTCCAGCGGATGCTCGGCGACGGCGGCGGTCAGCGCCGGCAGCAGCTCGCCGTGCCGGCCCAGGCGAAGCAGCACGTCGTTGCCGTCCAGTTCGGCGGCGAACCGTTCGCCGAGCAGCGTGCGCCGCGTCGCGCTCAGCCACGGGGTGTCCAGGCCGGCGAACGGATCACCGCGCCACAGGTCCAGCGCCCGCACGATCAGGTCGGAGGCCGTCCGGTCCGACTCCGCCGTTCGCGCCAGCGTCATCAGCCGGCGGAACCGGTGCAGATCGACCGCCTGCGGATCCACGGTGAACAGGTAGCCGCCCGACTCCCGCCGGATCTCCACCCCGGTCGCGCCCGCGACGGCACGCCGCAGCCGGGACAGATAGCTGTAGAGCGCGCCCGCGGCCCGTTGCGGAGCGTGTTCGCCCCAGACCCGGTCGATCAACTGGTCGACCGTGACCGGCCGGCCCGTCTCGACGAGTAGCACGCCCAGCACGCACCGTTGCCGGGCGTGCCCCAGGTCGACGGGCCGGCCGTCGATCCGGGCCTCCACCACGCCGAGCACACCGAACTCCGCCGCCAACTGACCTCCGCACGCCCGTCACTCGACCAGGGGATTCAAGAAATCCACAAGGACTGTTACGAGTCTCCCATGCTTCGCACAAGATCCCTCGGCGAGCATTGGCGTCGTTGCAGGGGACAGGTCGCCCTCGCCCGGTTACGCAAGCGTGTACGGGGGAATCGGGACGTCAGGGTGACAGCACGAGGCGACGAGCGACCTGCCCTGCGACAGGCTCGCGCGGTCAGCGTCAGGCATAGCCGGCGCTGACCGCGAGCAGCCCCCTAAAGCTGGTCGGCTTCGCGAGCGAGCACCGGCATGTTCCAGCCCGCTGCCAGGCGGGACGGATACACGTTGCGGCCCTCGCCGAAGAACTCGGTGAACTTCATGATGAGCGGGTCCCAGCGCACGGGATCGACGTGGGACGTGCCCGGGATCAGCAGGTGCTCCTCCACGTGCGTGCGCGAGATCTGCACCTCGAAGGCCGTGGCGTCGACGGCCGGGGCGCCGAACGCGCGGGTGGACACCACCCGGCACTCCAGCTGGATGGGGCACTGCATGACGCGCTGCGGCCGTACGGTATCCGATGGTTGGGCGTTGAGACCGCCGACGGCGAACTTGTCCGGCATGTACTGGTAGCCCTGCCGGCGCTTGTAGTCGGGCACGTCGCGGCGTCCGGTGGTCAGGGCCAACCGGTCGACGGCGTCGACCAGGCCGGCGTCGGGCAGGTTGAGCACGGCCTCGCCGTCGCGCTTGAGGTTCGCGGCGGTCTGGCTGTAGTTGCTGAGGCCGAGCAGGCAGGACTGGCCGAGCCACCACGCCGACGACATCGGCGCCAGGTTGGTCGTGCCGTCTTCGTTGCGGCTACTGATCACGACGACCGGGGTGCCGAAGTACAACACCTTGAGGTCGGGTACGACGTGCATCTCTTGCCTCTCGCCGGTTCCGGTTCGACATTCAATGGCGACAACCATGCCGGCCGGTGACCCTTTGACGCTGGCGGTTTTCGGACGACGCGTTTCCGCGACCACGCCTACCGCACTTAGGGTGCACGCGGGAGGTGCACAATTCTGAAACCAGTTGTTGGCGTACTGGCGGTCGCGGCGATCGCCTCCACGGCGTTCTGGTGCCTCGCGGATTCGGACGAGCCGGCGTTCGCCGCGACATTCGCGGCGGAATTGACCACTCACGTGTCGCCGCTCGTCGAGGAGAAGATCTCCATGGACTGGCAGTCCGGCACGACCGGTGCCCGGCGCATGGCCTGTGCCGTGCGGCCGGTGGCGACGGAGCCGGCCTCAGCCACCACGATCGCGGAAGTGGAAGCCGTCTACGTCTGGGCGCTCTGCGAGACGCGGTCGGCCCAACCGTCAGGAACTCTGCTGCCGATCGCCGTGCACCTGAAACCTGTTGCCCGGGTCGAGATGCCGTCGGACGGTGACTGGGACAACGGGCGGGTAAAGGAGATGTTCCCCGAGCGGCTCCATGACGACCTGCTCAGCGACGGGCTAACCAACAAGGAGGTAGCCGAGCTGGAAACCGCGGTGCGGGCCAGGGCACGGGAGCTCGCGGTTCACCAGTAGCACTGCAGGGTCATGTCGTCGGCCCGCACGAATTTCGCGCCGCTGGTGTTGCCGATGATGACCTTCACGAAGACGGGGTTCGCCCCGTTGAGAGGCCAGCGGCTGGTCCACACCGGCTGGTATCCGTTCCCGTTGACGAACGGGTAGTTGCTGGACAGCAGGTGGGCGTACCCGTCCCAGACCTCGATCCCCACCTGGGCGCTGCCGGCGGACTGCACAAAGATCTGTGCGGCGCACTGCGCATAGCGCGGAGCGGCGTTCGTCGGTGCCCAGAATCCCTCGAAGGCCCACCCGTTGGTGGCGAACAGCCAGCCGTTGTTGGCGCCGGTTCGGGCGGTGCGCTGGTTGATGTCGAAACCCGCGGACGCCTGCCCGCCGGTTGCCCGGACCCAGGCGCCGGTGGGATTGACCTCGAAGCCGTCCTGTACCTGGGACATCGAGGCGTGCGCCACCCCGGAGGTCGTCGCGAGGATGACCGCGGTGAGCGCGCTGACGACCGCACAGGCGCGGACTCCGCGCGCCACGGTGGCGAAAACGATCGAGGTAGGCCCTTCGGTTCGCATGGCTGATCCCTTCGGCGGACGATGTCGCTCGTCCTCGGGCGGCCGGCGAGTGTGACGGTCATGGCCGCGTCGGGATCGAGCCTCTTCCGCGAGTCTGAGCTGGCGGCGAACGCCCGTCGACGCAGTTGACGCATTGCGGACAGGTCGGAAATATCCCCTAGCGAGTGCGGGCGGCGTCGGCGGAGTCGAACGTCACGACCTGCCCCTTGCCCGCCGTCTTCGCGGCGTACATCGCCACATCCGCGTCGTGCAGCAGCGCGTCGACCCCGGTGTGGCCCTGCCACCTGGCGACCCCGATGCTCGCGCACGGCAGGATCTCGCGGTCGCCCACGACGACCGGCTCTTGGATCGCCGCGAGAATCCGCTGGGCCACGGCCGGCGCGTCGTCCGGGCTGTCGAGGCCGTCGAGCACCACCGCGAACTCGTCGCCGCCCAGCCGTGACGCGGTGTCGTGACCGCGCACGCGATCGCGCAGCCGTTGCGCGACGGCGGTGAGCAGCGCGTCGCCCACCGCATGCCCGTACTCGTCGTTGACCTGTTTGAACCCGTCGAGGTCGATGAGGAGTACGGCTACCGGTGAGCCCCGACGGGCGCTGGAGATCGCCTGGGCGACCCGTTCCCGGAAGAGCGTGCGGTTGGCCAGCCCGGTGAGTCCGTCGTGGAAGGCCTGGTGCCGCATGGTGGCGAAGGCGTCCTCGAGGGCGACAAGGGTCTCGTTGAGGGCGCGGCCCATCTGCCCGACCTCGTCGCGACTGTTGACGTTGAGGCGGCGGCTGAAGTCCCCGCGCCCGACTCCGCTGAGCACGTCGACGGCCTCCCGCAGGGGGCGGGAGATCGTGCGGGCCGCGAGCACCGACAGGGCGATCGCGACGATGGTGCCCGAGGCGAGGAGCAGCATCATCATGCGGCCGGTGTTCTCGCTGCTCTCGCGCGCGTTCTTGGCGCCCGCGGCGACGGCGTCGACCAGGTTGGCGAGGAACTCGTCGGCCCGTTCCTTCACCGCGCGGGCGATGGCCTCCGAACGCACCAGCACGATGGACGCGGCACGCCGCCGCTCGCCCACCGCGCTGGCCTGCAGCGCGGTGTCCCGGATGGTCCGCCACAACTTCAGGACCGCGGTGAAGGAGTCAAGGCGCGAGCGTTCCAGGTCGGGCAGCCCGACGGTGCTCAGCTTGTCGAGCAGCAGCGTGATCGTGGTGTCGGTGTGCGCGATCGTGGCGGCCGCGTTGTCCTGGTAGAAGCCCCGGTCGGAGAGGATGTGGGCGAGCACGGCCTCCTGCTGGGTGCCGATCGCGGCCCGGATGGCCGTCATGTGCGCCAGGGCGACCACGTTCACCCGGTACTGGTGGTCCTGCTGCGCGGCGAGGTCGCGGCTGCTGAACAGGCCGAGCACGCCGACTCCCGCGAAGATCGCCGCGACGACCAGGGAGACGCACGCGATCTTGGTGCCGACGCGCAGATAGGCGAACGGGCGGCGCAGTCGCGCTAACCAGGCCCCGTACCGGAGCTTGGCCGCCGTGCCCCTCGGTCCCGCGCCCATTACGACGGCCGCGTCAACCCGGCGGCCACGATGCCTCGATCCGCCCGAGCACGGTGGCCGTGTCGTCACCGTTGATCCAGTCGACCATGCCGGACCAGAACGTACCCGCGCCCACGGCGGAGGGCATGAGGTCCGAGCCGTCGAAGCGGAAGGTCACCGTCGGATCGGCCAGCAGCTTCGCGGAGAGCTTGAGTACGGGCTCCGCCACGTTGGCCGGGTCGAAGCCGCGGTTGGCGCTGATGACCTTGCCGATCCGGGCGCGATTGTTGGCGAACTCCGGCGTGGACATGTAGGCGGTGACCAGGTTGACCTCGGGCCGGTCGGTGATCGCGCCGGCGAAGTTGCCGCCGCCGACGATCGGCCGCCCGTGCGCCGGGTCGATCGGGGGCAGGTGGAAGGCGAAGACGTCGCCGTCCTCGGCGACCCGGGCGTTCGGTGGCAGCCAGCTCGTGTAGAACGACGCCTGGTGGTGCATGCCGCACTTACGCTCCAGGACCGGCAGGCCCCCCTCCTGGAATCCCGTGGTGGCGATGCTCTTCACGCCGCCGTGGCCGCCGTTGACGTACGCCGGATTGCGCAGGATGGCACTGACCCGGTCGAGCGCGGCCACCACCCGCGGATCGTCGAACGGGATGGTGTGCGCCACCCACTTGTCGAAGACGTCCGGTCCCGCGGTGCGAAGCAGGACGTCCTCGAGCCAGTCCGTGGCCGGCCAGCCGGACGCGGCCCCGGACGCGAGCCCGGCACACCACGGCTTGACCCCGTCGTCGGCGATCCGGGCGGTCAGAGTCATCAACTCGTCCCAGCTGTTGGGGATGGCGTACCCCTTCTCCCGGAACAGCCGGGGCGAATACCAGACGAACGACTTGACGTTGCCCTCGATGGGCGCGGCGTAG
This sequence comes from Actinoplanes sp. NPDC051346, assembly GCF_040682215.1. Lineage (NCBI taxonomy): Bacteria > Bacillati > Actinomycetota > Actinomycetes > Micromonosporales > Micromonosporaceae > Actinoplanes > Actinoplanes sp. NPDC051346. The sequence goes on from NZ_JBFBAJ010000006.1 coordinate 396,452, forward strand.
AACTGGCCGTCGACCGTCCCGTAGCGCAGCCAGTCGGCCGACCACCACCGCTCCGCGTTGGCCCGTACCTCAGCGGTGGCCGGCTTGAGCAGGCCCGCGCGCGCCATCCGCGTGATCAACCCCGGCTGCGGGAAGAAGCCGATGTCGGGACCCTTGCCGGAGCGCACCCGCGACTCCACGGTGGCTTCGAAGTCGGTCGAGCCCTCGTAGGAGATGTCAATGCCGGTGCACTGCTCGAAGGCTTCCCAGACCCGCTCCAGCGTGGTGGCCTCGACGTCGCGGATGGTCCCCTCAATGGTGACCTTCGTACCGTCCTGACCCTTATACGCACCGTACGGGCGGCAAGCGGCGCCGCCGGACTCCGGCTCCTCGCCGCCGCAACCGACCGCGAGGACGCACGTCAGCGGCAGCAGAAACGCCCACAACCGCCGCATGGCCGCCCCTTCCGCAGCAATTCATCCCCAAACCATCGAACCATGCGGTCAGGGACGCCCGGCTTCCGGTGACGAAAATCGAGGAGAGTTTCCCGCCAAGCTGTCGGGATAAGGCCGATTTCGCCCGCCCCGGCTGTGTCGACGTCCGCGGGCTGAGTTACCGGACCGGGTCTGGGGTGTGGTCTGTCACCGACTGGTCGGTGCCGACGAGCGAGGGCAGAGCGGTGGGGACGTCCTTCTCCTGGTCGGAACCGGAGGCGCGGGCCTCGGCCAGCACATCGGCGGGGACGTGCGTCTGGAGGAACCGTCTCGCCATCCGGGTCGACGGGTGTATCGCGATGGTGGCCACCACGATGATGCCGGCGATCACCAGCCAGCCGGCGGCGCCCCAGTTCATCGCGAGGAAGGTGAACACCGCCGGCGCCCACACCTTGCCGAGGGTGCTGCTCATCTCGGCCGCGCCCTGGTAGGCGCCCCGCTGGCGAGGGTCCATCAGCTCAGCCTCGAACGTCCAGGTGGCCGCCGAGAGGTAGAGCTCGGCCCCGGTCACGGTGACGTGCCCCAGCCACACCAGGGCGATCGTGATCCAGCCGACGGTGTCGTGGGTCGCCAGCGTGATCAGGCAGGAGATCACGAGGAAAGTCGACGACAGTCGGACCGCCCGCAGCGCGGTGGAGACGCCGCTGACTCCCCGTGCCGCCGCCATCGGCAGGAAGATGCACATCACCGTGTTGGTGCCGAACAGGAAGGCCAGCAGCACGCGTGGGGCGTCCGTCTGCTCGACCAGCCACAGCGGGATCACGACGTTGAGCAGCACCTGGTTGGTCCAGAAGACCCCGGTGAAGAAGCTCGTCAGCAGCCAGCCGGGATTGCGCATCGGTCCCGGGCCGGGAACCTTCGCCTTGCGTTCCACCGGGGTGCGATTGTCATGCCGGGCCCGCGGCAGCCGGCTGATGGCGGTGGCGTTGACCAGGAAGACCGCGGCGGTGAACCAGGGCAACGCGTGCAGGACGTCGTTGGAGTGGAACGCCAGGGCGACGCCACCGAGGAGAGAGCCGAGGGTGAAGCCGAGGTTCAGGGCCGAGTACATGTAGGCCCGGGACTTCACCCGCTCCTCGGGCGGCAGCGCGTCGATCGTGTACGCGCCGAACGCGGCGTTGCCGAGGGCGCCGATGACCTCCATCCCCACGGCCATGGCGACGTACTCGTGGAAACCGGTGATGAGGGGCCACACCCCGAACATCGCCGCCTGCCCGGCCGCGCCGACCACCCACATCCTCTTCGGCCCGAAGCGGTCGACCAGCTTGCCCATCGGCCACGCGGCCAGGAACGCGGCGATCCCGGCGATGGTCAGGCCGAGACCGACCTCGGCGGCGGACAGCCCGACGATCTGGGTGAAGAAGACCGCCGAGCCGGTCATGAAGGTGCCTTCGCCGATGGCGAAGAGCAGCGATTGGGCAGACAACCGTCCGGCCAGCCGTGAGGGGGGACGCACTTGACGCAGGACGGAAGCGAGAATCACCCGGAGAGTCTCCGGGCCTCGAAGACTGATGTCACGCCATTATCTCCGAGCTCCCGGGTGCGCTATGTCACGCCGTCGGCACCAGGTCAGCGCAGCCCGGCGAACAGGTCGTCCTCGGGCAGCGCCGCGCCGGTACGGTCGCGCACCCGCAGGAACGTCTCGATGCCCATCAGTTCGGTGAACCGCTCCTTGCCCATGCGCAGGAACATGATGTTCTCGCTCTGGCTGGCGTGCGCGGCCAACGCGTCGTATTTCTGGGCGCCGTACGCGCGGGTGTCCACCCAGGTGCTGATCTCCTCGTCGGGCAGGCCGAGCTGGGCGGGGGCGTCTTCTTCGATTCCGGCCTCCTCCCAGTCGACTCCGAATTCGCGCAGCACCTTGCCGAAGTCGGCCATCGCCGAGTGCGGTGCGGTCGTCCAGTACACCTTGGCGGGGATGTCCGTGAGAGCGACCGCCGCCATGGTGACGCGGTGCGCCTGGATGTGGTCCGGGTGCCCGTAGAAGCCGTTCTCGTCGTAGGTGACGACGACGTCCGGCTCGTAGCGCCGGATCAGCTCGGCGAGCCGCTTCGCCGCCTCGTCGACGGGGGTGCTCCAGAAGGAGTCGGGCGCGTCGTTGGTGGGCCAGCCCATCATCCCGGAGTCGGCGTACTCGAGGAGCTCCAGGTGGGTGACCTTCAGGGCGGCGCAGCTGGCCTCGAGTTCCGCGCGGCGCATCGCCGCCACCGCCAGCGGGTCGTGTCCGGGGTCGCCGGGCTTGACCCCGCCCGGTCCGTCACCGCAGCGGCCGTCGGTGCAGGTGACGAGGACCGTCGTGATCCCCTCCGCCGCGTAGCGGGCGAGGACGCCGCCACTGCTCGTCGCCTCGTCGTCGGGATGCGCGTGCACCGCCATCAACGTCAGGGAGCGCTCAGTCATGGAGCCACCCTACGGCGGTGGTCAGCGCATGCGTCCCCGGGTGGAAGATGGAACGGTTCTGACCACCGGAGGAAGCTTCGATCATGGACCGTACGACTGTCGTCAACCTCAAGGGCCATCGCGACGATCCGGACTACGCCGATGTCGTCTACGTGGGCCGCGCGATGACCAGGGGAGGGTGGCGGCTGGCGGAATCGCCTCTCGCCAGCCCCTTTCGCCCCGGTCCGGACGGCTCGCGGGAAGAGGTCGTGACCAGGTACCGGTCGTACCTTCTGGGCCGCCCCGACCTGTTGGCTCTTCTGCCGGGCCTGCGTGGCCGCCGGCTCGGCTGCTGGTGCGTTCCGCTGGCGTGCCACGCCGAGGTGATTGCCGAACTCGCCGACGCCCCACCCGCGACGCGCTGACCGGACGCCGGCCGCGGGTCACGGTCAGCGGCTCGACAGCGCCTGGCGCTTGATGTACTCGAACTCCTCGACGGAGATCCGCCCCTCGTCCTGGAGCCGGGCCGCGGTGGCGATCTCGTCGGCGGGGCGGTGCGCGGAGCCGACACTCCCGGTCGCCGGGGCGTGCGGGACCGCCGCACCACCCCGTGGCGCCGTCGCGTGCGTGATCAGATAGCTGAGCGTTCCGAGCAGTGGCAGCAAAACGATGAGTGCGATCCAGCCGGCCTTCGCCCAGCCCGGCATGTCCCGGCGGAACAGATCGTTGAAGACGGCGATGAACGTCCAGATGATTCCGAACCAGAAGCACGTCAGGAACATCAGGTAGAACAACGAGCCGAACGACCAGTCCATGGCCTGCGCCTCCCGTCGAAACCGGTGTGGCCATCCTGGGCGTTCGCGGGCGCGGCGGCATCATCCCGTGCGCATGAGCGCCGGGCGCGCGACTCTTGATCGTCCGCGCCGGATGTGCTGCGGCTCTCATGGCCGTCAGAACGGAATCGTTCAACGCGAAACGTTCGCTGTCGAACTGGCATGGCGTGAGAACGGAATTGACCGGCGCGGACATCCGTCCCGCTGTGCTGGGTCGGCTGCTGACGCTGAGCGGACGACGCATGGAAGCCCCGCTGGGCCGCGTGCTGCGGGACCACGGCTTGACCCCCAACGCGTGGTGGGTGCTGACCGAGCTTTCCGGCGCGGAAGCCGACACGGCGCTCCCGCTGGGCCGGTGGGCTCGACGGGGCGGGCTGCCGGCGTCGTCGGTGACCGTCGCGGCGGACCTGCTGCACCAGCGGGAGCTGGTGCGCTGCCGGCGTGACACCGACAACCGCCGGGTCGTCCTCGCGGACATCACCGAAGCCGGCCGGAGCCTGGTCAAGCAGGTCCGTGCCGAGTTAGACACCGCGACAGCCGACGTCCACGCACTTTTCACCGCCGAGGAACGCCAGATCCTCACCGAGCTGCTCACCCGCGTCGTCCCGTCCGACGCTGCCTGACGCGGCTTGCCTCGCCTACCCCTTCACCCGATCGGCCGGCTCGTCGGCACTACAAGGAGCTCCTTCATGTCCGCGTTCACCGACCGGCTGCGACACCTCGTCAAGCCGGGCGTCACCCAACGACTCGCGTCTCTGACCCTGATCGCCATGATCAGCGTCATCGTCATGCTGGCCGCATCCATGATCACCACGCGCGACAACATGTACGCCGAACGCGAGCGACAGACCAGGCAACTGGTCGAGACGGCCATCGGCGTGGTGGATGGTTACATCGCGCGGGAGGCGACCGGTGAGCTGACGCGGGAGCAGGCGCAAAAGCAGGCCGCGGCCGCCCTGAAGGTGCTGCGTTACGACGCCAGCAACTACTTCTGGATCACCGACATGGCTCCGAAGATGGTCATGCACCCCATCAAGCCCGAGCTCGAGGGCACCGACCTGTCCGACGACGCGGACCCGGACGGCAAACGCCTGTTCGTCGAGATGGTCGAGGTGGTGAAGAACCAGCGCGCCGGCTTCGTCGAGTACGGGTGGGCGAAGCCGGGCAGCGACAGTCCGCAGCCGAAGATCGCCTACGTCCAGGGCGTGCCCCACTGGGGCTGGGTCATCGGGTCGGGCGTCTGGGTCGACGACATCGACAACGCGGCCTGGCTGGCAGCGCGTGGCCAGGCCCTGGCGGGCGGCATCGGGCTGGCGCTGCTGATGCTCGTCGCCTGGCGCAGCGTGCGGCGCATCGGCACCGCGCTCGGCGCGGTGCGCCGTACCCTGGAACGGGTCGCCGCCGGTGACCTGACCGCCCGCGTGCGGCTGGCCGGCAACGACGACCTGGCCCGCATGGCGCGGGCTGTGGACACGGCGGTCGCCAACAACCGCGAGATCATCCATCAGCTCCACGCCGCCGCCGAGACGTTGTCCGCGCACAGCACGCAACTCGAGGCCGCCAGCGCCGAGATCACCGACGTCACCGCCGGCACCGCCGACCAGGCCCAGTCGATGAACACCGCCGCCGACGCGATGACCCACCAGGTCACCACCATGGCGAGCGGCGCGGAGCAGATGCACGCCTCGATCGCCGAGATCGCCCGCAACGCCGCGGACGCGGCGGTCATCGCCTCCGACGCCGTGACCGTCGCCACCGACGCGACCCACAGCATCAACCGGCTCGGCACCTCCAGCACCGAGATCGGCAACGTCATCGCCCTCATCGACTCGATCGCCAAGCAGACCAACCTCCTCGCGCTCAACGCCACCATCGAGGCGGCCCGCGCCGGCGAGCAGGGCAAGGGATTCGCCGTCGTCGCCACCGAGGTCAAGGACCTGGCCAACGAGACCGCGAAGGCCACCGCGCAGGTGGTCGACCGGATCACCGCGATCCAGGACGACACCGGTGCGGCCGTCCACGCCATCGAGCGCATCACCGGCGTCATCGAGAAGATCAACGACTACCAGACCACCATCGCGGCCGCGGTCGAGCAGCAAGCCGCCACGACCACCCTGCTCTCCGACAGCGCGATGACCGCCACCAACCAGGTCAGCACCATGAACGAGGCCATCAAGACCGTCTCCTCGGGCGCCACCGGAGCGGCCAACAACGCTCAGCAGGTCAACGCCTCCGCGACCAACCTGGGCGAGCTGGCCACCTCCATCCGGGGCCTGACCGAGACATTCACCGTCTGAACCAACCCGCCGCTCGGGGCATCCAGCGGGTGACGCCTGATCGGGTGTCGGCTATGGATGCCCCGAAGCGGAATAATCGGACTTCAGTGCCCGCGGGAGTCAAGGGGTAATCGGATGTTGCTGCTTCACGTCATTGCCACGCCTCGTTCCGCGGTTTCGGCGACGCTTCGCGTCTCCCATGCGCTGCTGGAGCAGCTGAACCTTGCCTCCGCCGACGTCCAGGTCGAGACGCTGGACCTTTTCACCGACGACATGCCGTCGGTGACCGGCCAGAACATCGACTCGAAATACGATCTGATGCGCGGCCAGCCGATCGACGCGTCCCGTATCGCACCGTGGCGGAGCATCGAGAAGCTGATCAGCCAGTTCCTGCGGGCCGACGTCTGCCTGATCTCCGCGCCGATGTGGAACTTCAGCATTCCTTACGCGCTCAAGTACTACATCGACGCCATCGTGCAGCCCGGATACCTGTTCGCGTACGACGACAGCGGTGTCCCCTCCGGCCTGTGTGGGGGTAAGAAGCTCGTGTGTGTCACGTCGCGTGGAGGCGACTACTCGCTCGGCGGCCCGATGAACGCGTACGACATGCAGGAGCCCTATCTGCGGACGATCTTCGGATTCGTGGGAATCACTGACATCGAGTTCGTCAACGTGCAGCCGATGGACATGGGCCCCGCGCGCCGCGAGGCCGCCATTCTCGACGGCGTGAGCGCGGCCCGGCGGCTGGCGGACCGCCTCGCTCCGGCGCTGCAGGGCTGACCTCGACGCCATTGCCTCGTTGAAGGACAGCACCGAACGGGGCGGCGCAACCCCACTCCGCGCCGCCCGCCGAGAGCGTGCTGGCGTGGCTGCTCTTGTCGAGCAGCCACGACAGGATCAGGACCGGCGCCGGCGGCCACCGATGAGGACCAGGACCGCGCCGACCAGCAGCACGCCCGCACCGACGAGAACGGTGCTCGAACCGGTGATCGGCAGTTCGGGCCCGTCGTCGTCGGCACCGCTGCCGGCCCCCTCACCGGTCAGGTCGATCGCCGCGGTGTTGTCGGCCGGCTTCGTCTCGGTCGACGGGCCGGTGCCGGAGACGGTCACCGTGCCGTCGGCGCCGGCCGAGCCGGTGATCCGCAACCGCACGTCTCCGGAGACCGACTTGCCGGCCGGCAGCCACTCGGCGGAGACACAGGTCAGCTTCGTGGTGCCGGTGGCGGTGCAGCCGGCGGCCGGCTCCAGCTCGGTCCCGACCGGCGCGTTGATCACGACGGTTCGACCGGTGGCGTCGGACGGGCCGCGGTTGGCGACCATCCAGGTCAGGGTCGCGGAGTCGCCGTCCCGAACCACCTTGGCGGTCATCGCGACGTCGATGGTGTTGCCCTTGGTCTCGACCTTCTGCGAGTAGGTGTTGTCCTTCTCGTTGAGGTCCGGCTTCGAGGTGATCACCCGGACACCGATCGCGTAGGTCGCCGGTCCCGGCGTACCGGCCTTGGCGAACACCTCCACGATTTGTCCGCTCGAGTTCTTGTCCGCGGTCGTCCACATGCTGCCCGGCTGAATGTCGGGCAGCGTGCAGATGATCTCGTCGGCCTCGTCCACGCAGGGCAGGATGTCTCGTTGGATCTTCAACTCGAGACCGCGCGGCACCTTGAAGGCCAGCTTGGCTCCGTGGCCCAACTCGTCGGCCGCGTTCTCGACACGCAGCTTGAAGAAACCGTCATCCTTCTTGGACGGCACGGGAAGCACGAGGTGGCCCTGACGATCACCGATGACCTTCAGATCGGTTCCGCGAGGAAGCACACGCACTGGTCCGCTGGACGCCGGCCCTCCGTTGTACCCGCCGGTTTCGCTCACGCCACTGGCGGCGAACGTGAACGAACCGGCCGGCCCGGGAGCGGCGCCGGGCGCCGCGGTGAGAGCCAGCGGCTGGCGCCGCATGCCGGGCCGTTCGCCGGCTTGAGGATCTCCAAGGTCGCAGGTGATCACGGCACCGGCGCGACTGCAACCCGGTTGCGCCGCGGTGACCACGACGGTGTCCGCCAGAGGTGTCAGGTCGAAGGTCATGACCACATCGGTAGTTTCCGTACCCGCCGACACTTCGAAGACCGGGCGGTAGGGGGTCCGTCCCACGGTCACCTGGAGACGGGTCTGCTCGGTGTCCGAGTCGAGCTCGATCGGAATTCGCACCTCCACCGGCACACGCTTCGGCGCGGCCGTGGCCGGCGCCGTCCACCATGCGGAGCCCGCCAGAGCCGCCAAAATGACCGCCGCTATTCGGCGCATGCCTATGACCCCGTTCCTTTTGTTGACACTGCCGCGCGCGGAACCTAGCAGATCTTCACCTTCTCCACCGACCGTGGCCCCCAGGGTGGGGCGCGGCCGCGTCAGAACGTCACCGGCAGCGAGCCCAGCCGATGGCCGATCGGCATGGTCGGCTGCCAGCCCGGCGTCTCATAGGCGGGCTTCAGCTCCGGGCACCGTCGCAGCAGGATCCGCATGCACTCGTCGGTCTCCATCCGGGCCAGCGCCGCACCCAGGCAGTAATTAGGTGCCCATGCCGAAGCTGAGCGGGCCCTGATCCTCGAACGCCAGCGCGAGGGCATCGCCGCGGCCAAGCAACGCGGCGTGTACACCGGCCGCAAGCCCGCCCTCACCGCCGCGCAGGCGCAGCAACTGCGCGAGCGCGCCGCCGCTGGCGAGCAGAAGTCCGCGCTGGCCCAGGAGTTCGGCATCAGTCGCGAGACGGTGTACAGCTACCTGCGCCCCGCAACCGTCACCGGCTGACCGGCTGTCCCGTCGGACGTACCCAACCGACGCCCGTGGAGCAGCGCCAGCGTCAACCGTTTCGATGTGCTCTACCGCTGACGCAGCGCGGCCAACCCCTTCCTCAGGCGCTCGGCCGATCCTCGCGGTGGTTCGGTACGGACGGCATCTTCCTCGGTTGGTGGCACCGGTTTGGCCGGGAGTCCCTTCGCCAGTCCCTCAGCCCTGCGGTCGAGAAATCCGGTCGCCAGCTGCTGGGCATAGCCGAGGACGAGCGCGTAGGCAAGAATCTGTTCCTGCGAGTCCAAGCCGGACAGCCCGGGCACGAAGTCACCTCGGATGGCGACCAATCCGACGACGGCGGTCAACGCTCCGGTAGGAATCTTTAGGGTGGCGAGGACGACAGGTATGTCGTACGGCGTCGCGCTGCCCTGAACCTTTCGAGTAAAGGGGCGGGTGATCATGAAGGTGCACGGCAGATCATCAATCGTTGTCTTGACCTGGACTTACTTGGCTTCGCAGGGGGTGGCAGTCTCATCGGCGGTCACCCGCGAGAACTCCGGATCATGCCCATTGTCGGTAAATAAATCGGTAACGCGGCGACGCCCCTGGGCTCGGCTCACACCGGACCTGGGGCATCCGTCGTTCGCGCGAGGTCCTGCTCCCGCCAGCCTCCCGCCGCATTGCAGAGCCGCCGCCCGTGATGAGCCGTGAGCCAGGCTCAGCCATATCCCCTGCGGAACACACATTGTCGATGCCCCGCAACGCAGTCCTGCCGTGCGCGCCATCGAACGTCAAGTGGCCGATGAGGGCCGTCGGTCACATCGGCCGGCGGTGGTCAACGATCCCACCATGGACTAGCGCCTATGTGGCGCCTCGCCCTCATGGGCATCACTGAGTGATGCAACGAGAGGGAGAGGTGACTGCCGGCGTCGAACGCTGACGAACCCCTCAGTAAGGCATGGACTGGACAAGATGCCGGTCCAGGGATCCTCCCTGTGACCGATCTAGGTCAGACCGGTGCCGTTGCACTGGACGCAGGAATAGCGTGACACATCCGAATCCTTTGGGGTGATTGGCATGGAGCTCGTGCATATGGTCCCGTTGGCCGTAGCAGTGCTGGCCCCGATCGCGACAGGACTAGTCGCGGCAGCCGGCGTCTGGGGACGCGACTGGCGCGAACGCCGTAACGAAGACGCTGTCCGTCGGAGCGAGCTGAACGAGGCAATCAGCCAAATGAATGCAGTTGAGACGTGGGCAAGAGCCCTTTCTCAAACTAGTGAGTTACCCAGCCTAAATGAACAAGAGCGCAAACGAGCAGTGGAAGCGCTCGACCAGGCATACAGGCGAGCAATGAAGGTATTCGAGGCGAGGCCGCCCAGAAAGGGGCCGCATCTCAACTTGCGGGTCTTGTTCTTGACTTCGCTCGATTCTCCCGGAGCTAGGACTATACGGATACTCTACTACTTGAGCCTCCCTTGGCTCATTTCCTGGGCGATTGTAATCGCGACATGGATCGTAAAGGACCTTAGCTTTGCCGGCATCTGGGTTGGAGCGATCTTCCTATTCGTGCTTGCCATCGGTCCGACCGTGGCATTGCACGCCTTGGCCACCGCTCTAGACAAGAAGGGAAAAGCACGCCTCAAGCCCGTGCTTCACGAACAGAACCTGCCCCCCATGCCTCCCGCTGGTGCACTCTCGCACCCAACCCAAACAGCCCCCGGCTCATATCCGGCTGGCCCTGCCGTCCCAGGTCTATACCCCGCCGCCCCTCGTTTCCATCAGCCAGGCTCAGGAGCGGCAGGCGTCTATCCGCCACCCTCTGCTAGACAGCCCCAGCACGGAAGCCGGATCCCTCCAGACGGGCCACTCTAAAACTGTTGAGTTAGACTGAGCGCGAGGCGGCCTACGCCACCTGTGCAAGCAATCCGACACCCATTGAGTCGGTGTTCGGGGGTGCGGCTACAATTACCTTCAGCGACCCGGCCTTTCCGGATCAGTCATCGCCCGTCGGCGCAGTTGCGTTCTTCAATGCGCAGAGAGATGCTGTGATTTTGCTCCGGATGGACAATATCGTCTCTATGCCGTTTGATGCTGGCGTCTTTGGTGCGAATGTTACAACCGTAAGTCTTCAGCGATCAGCGACCGGCAACGTGCTTCCCGGCTGCAACCTAACGATTCGAACCCTACTGCGGTTCGATCACTCCCTAGACTTGCCGTTTTATGAGGAGGACTCCGACCTAAATATCATCCTTAGCACGCTTGCGGCAGGAGGGTCCGCGATAGATCAGTCCGGGCACGCAGTACTAGTGGGTGGTGGAACATTCGAGGGAGGATTCCTCGGGGGCCGAGGTGTTAGCTGTACCGTAACTCTGGATGGCACCTTCAACCCAATCCCGTAGAGTCCCGCCAGCGAGGTGGACGACTGCGCCCCAGATTCCCTTCGCGTTATGCGGAGCGCCTGAGGGTGAACCCCCCGAGGCAGCCAATTTCCGGCCATTCCCAAAGTGCGTCTCTTCACGGCTTGTCCCATAACAGGCAGGTTGGACGCTTGTTGGTGCGAACAAACTCCCGAGCCGCTTCACGTGCCTTCTCGCGGCCAACGCGCAGGTACTCGGGCGGTTCCTCAGTAGGGAGGTGCCCATAGTCGAACTCGATCGTCTCGCCATGCCACGGCTCAAGCTCCGGTTCATAGCCGATGCCGTCGCCTGGCCCCATCCAGATGACCTTGTTGCGCTTCGGATGCCCGACTGTCATGTGTAGGCCGACTGGCAGGCGGCGCATCAACTCGCCATTTGTAATGTCCACAACAAAGTGGAGACCGTCTGGTCCGCGCTCTTTCTCGATCCTATCGAGGACCGATTCAAGATCCGTGGCGTTGTCGACCGAAACGATCTTCTTTCCGTTGTCCCATTGAACGCTAAACGTCGTCACTGGCCTTGACCGCCTCTCCGTTGCCCTCATACGTCTTGAAGTACCGCAAACTGCCACCTTCGCGAACGTATACAGCGAGCATTGATCCGATCGGGAGTATATCGGGTAGTCGCTCGTCGCAGCCATACGGCCCTTCGCAAGGATCACGGGTGACGACTAAGCTAACCTTTCTTGGGCCGCCAAGCTTTCGCATGAGAGCAGCAACGTGACCCTCAACGTGGGTCAGGGCCACATTGCCTTTCGTGTCCCATGGACGATCCTCGGTTCGCAAGGTTGCAGCATTGTTGACGAGTTGCCCCGCCTCCCCGTTGACAATCACGCTCAGGTGCAGCGGCATCCCTTTTTCATTGATTGCGATTCCCGCAACCTTCGCGTTTGGAGGTAGCCGCAGCTTCCCGGCAACATCACGAATAGCTTTCGGGATGTCTGGTGAGGGCGGAGTCTCGGATGGCTTCTGCGATGCGTCGCTACCGCTAGACGCCAGCGGTTGGCCGCCTGAGGCACCACCTCCTCAACCGCCACCGAACAGCCACCTCGCATACGAGTTGAGCGATTCCCGAACACCTTCGATCGCTGCGCGCGCTCGGTCGATGTCTTCCTTCGCCGAGTTCAACTGAACGTAGGCGCCCATGATGTAATCATTCTGAGTTTCACCGACAATACCCTGAATTTGGTTCTCCACTTGGTCCAATTCGTCGCGCATCGCTGCCAGCGATTGCGCCGGTAGCCCGTTCTCCGCAAGCGATAGAATGGCTGCCGCGTCATCGGCAACGGACATGATGTACTCACCTCCGCATTAGACAAATAGCTACTTCGGCAGTTCGACTACCTTGCAAGGTTTCAGAGCAGCATCAGGCGTCGCCCTCTTATGGCTGCGCCTGGTGCTGGATGAGCGCCGACGCCAAACCTTCAGCGCGAAGATAGAATTCGACGGGTCGCCAGCCTGGAGCATGTCGCTCGGGCGTTCCGAGTGTGTAGTCGGCGGTTACCTGCCACCATGGTTCTCCGTGGTACGGCAGAAGGGCGTTCACTGTGACGATGCGAACGAGGACCGGCCCGACGCCGTACCGATAGCTTTCTTCGGACAGTGCGTAGAACTCGCCGGGCAGAGGGGGTACGTGAGAGCCGGCCATCTGGTCCCAATCGCGTATCGCGTCACGCAAGCGCTCTAGGTCGTGAATGGTGAGGTGGGCAGCGTCGTCAATCCTTACGCCCTCAGGTAGTGGGATCTTGGCGCGGCCCACATAGCGCGGTGGAGCGTCGATCGGCAGTTGGGCACCTGGTGTCCGCTGCGGCAACGTAGCCGGAGGTGTTCGCACGATTGTCCTCCGTCCTGACATGGTTGCCTTGGTGCTAGATCGGTTACGTCAATGTCACAGCGCATGTCGGGTGTTGCCGTTGTCACACGCGTTTGAACAGCGTTAGCCGGCATGCGGCGCCTGCTGGGACATGTAGTTCAGTTACTCGGTTCGCGTCGGTCCGACAGCGTCGGTTTATCGCGGCACTCCTGCTGGTCGTGAGGCCCGCCCGCCGCCACGCGTCGGGTCGCAGCGACGACGAGCGGCAGTTGTGAGGGCTGGCGTTGGCTTCCAATCCTTCAGCCCAGCTCAAGCGGGTCCGTCCAGCACGCGTTGTGCCACCTCGGAGTCTGGGGGATCTTGCTCGGGCTCTTCGGAATGTTGATCAACCTTTGCCACTGTCTTGTCGTGCTCGCTTCGGTAGCGTCACAGCTGCGGTGTGCGCCCAACAGGGGTGCCGCGTGGTGCCCTGTGGTGCCACATAGCCACACGACTGGAGTGCTGCGGTGGAAGACTTCGGCGGCATGCTCAGACGTCTCCGCGTAGAGCGCGGCTGGTCGCTGCGGCAGTTGGGCTCGAAGGCAGGCATCGACTGGAGCTACCTTGGCCGCATTGAACGTGGCGAGGCACGGTGCTCCCGCGAATGGGCCGACTACTGCGACCAGGCCCTCGCAGCCGACGGTGGTCTTGTGACCCGATGGCAGCCCACGGCGAAGAACACACAGGCGCAGGAGGGAGAGGAAGAAACCATGAGACGCCGCACGCTTCTCCTTGGCGCAATGACAGGACTCGCTGTCGGCGCTTCCTCTACCGGCGTCGCCTTGGAGGCGTTGAGGCACGGGCTCGGTCAAGCATCCGATTGCGACACCGACGACTGGCAAGCCATCGCAGCCGACTACGCCCGCGACTTTTACACCAGGCCGCCGGGTGAGCTGCTGGCCCAACTAGCAGTTGATCTCACAGTGTTGCAACACGTGATTGCGGCACAGGCGAATGCCGATCTGGCCAGAGTGGCTGGTCAACTGTCGGCGGTGATGGCGATGACTCTCGCCTCAACCGGCCAATCGACTGCGGCTCGCCGTTGGTGGAGAACCGCACGCACCTACGCAGACAGCTCGAATGACCTGGCCGTTCGTGTCTGGGTGCGTGATTGGGAGGTTGTTAATGGGACCTACGAGAACCGCCCTCTGCGAGATATCCTGGCGCTAGCAGAGGGAAGCGTTGCCCTTGCTGCTGGACGCGTGTGTTCTGGCTCTGCGGGCCTTATGGCAGGCCAAGCGCAAGCCCTCGCGGTCGCAGGCGACACCACTGGGGCTGTTGAGGCGCTACACGCCACCGCCTACCTCACCGAACGGATGCCGGCCGATGTCGCTGCCGACGGTGAGTCCATGTTCGGGTGGCCGGAGGTTCGGCTTCGCTATACAGAGTCGTACGTCTACACGCGAGTCGGTGACACAGAGCGCGCTTTCGCCGCACAGGACTGGGCGCTTGAGCTTTACGGGGCGGATCCAACACTCGCGCGCGAGCGCGCGCAGATGGGTATGCACCGCGCATCCTGCTTAATTCAGTCCGGCCACATCCCGGATGGGCTTCGTCACGCGGCCGCAACCCTCGATGAGCTGCCGGTCAGCCATCATAATGCGCTGCTCTCACAGATGACCGAGACCGTTTTCGCCGTACTGCCGCCAGCGGAACGACGCCGCAAAGAAGCGACGGATCTGCGAGAACGGTTCATCAGTCCCACTACCCGGACGGCCTGAGCATGGACGAAGTGACGTACAAAACCGTCTGCGGTGCAGATGCTCGCCGTTACCTCCCTGCACTGATCGAGCTTTACGCCGAGGTATATGCCGAGCCTCCTTACTGTGAAGGTCCTGAACATGTCGACCAATTTAAGCGATGGATCAACGCCGAAGTAAGCAAAGATGGATTTAAGCTTGTCCTAGCTCTGATCGCTGAAGAAATCGCCGGAGCCGCATACGGGTTCACCATTCCCCCTGGAGAATGGATAGAGCCCGCGGCCAGCCCCCCGCCCGCCGACCTGAACGAGCTTCGGAAGTTCAGTGTTGCTGAATGGATGGTGCGTAGCCGGTATCGAGGCGCGGGTATTGGACGCCGCCTACTCGACAGCTTGTTGGACGGGCGCTCAGAAGCTATCGCGATTCTTGCCAGCAATCCGGCCGCCTTGGCGCGTCGCGTTTACGAGCGCTGGGGCTGGCAGAAGAAGGGGTCCATTACGCCTAGGACAATGCCCGAGATGGACGTTTTGGTGCGCCCTATTGCTACCTCCCGATCCGAATAGCCTGCGTCACTTCATGAACAGCCGCGCAACCCCTATCACCGGCAGCAGGGGTGGGGGTATGACCCCTTGAGCCGATCCTTCATGACCGGCACGTCTTAGCTTCCCGCACTTTGCCGCGGTTTCCAAGCCGTCGTGGCTGGTTCGTGTCGATCAGTCGCTGAAGTACGAGGTGCCGGTCCGGAGCTGTCTGCATTGGGCGGGGGAGCGAGTGCCGCAGCTTCTCGCTCTCCCGCCTGTGGGTCACTCGGTAGGTGCCTTACTGATGAAGGTGAACTGAGCGCCTAGCTGGAAGTACTTCTGGCCGTGTTCCCCGATGGCCGGCTGCCTCGGTAGAGTAGTTACCCTCGCTGATGCGGCCAAGACCCGAAGCGAAGGTTCCCTTAGAATGCTCGATGACTCTGTCTACCTTTCTGCGAGGGCATGCAAGTGATACGGCCCGCTGGCGACGATGCCGAATTCCACGGTTCGCTTAACCAGTCCACCGTTGTTGGTGAGCTGCACCGGGCCAGCGTTGACCTCGGCCCTGATGTCGGAGAGCTGGGTGGAACTGAACCCGTTGCCAATCTGAACGCCTCGGTCGTACTTGTGTCCTTTCTGTGCAATCTCTGCTCGAAGGAATCTCCCAAAGTCTTTCTCTGCGTTCTGCTGACTCTTCAACGCGTTGATGGATACGCGGACAAGATGGCGCTCAGCGAGACCATCTCGCCGTCTACCCGACGCAAGCGCCAGGCCGTTGCCGACCTTCTTGCCTTCATGGCGGGATTCGGCGTCCGCATCAACGAAGCGCGCTCGCTGCGCTTGGACGAGGTGGATCTGGACAGCGGTGCCGTGGACATCAACGGCACTAAGTCGAAGGCCGCCAAGCGACGCCTCACCATGCCGGACTGGCTCATCGCCCGCTTCAAGATCCGCGCCGGCACGACCGGGACGGACGGCTTGGTGTTCTCCTCGCCCCACCACCTAAAGGAGCCCGAACGACGCTGGGATGCCAGCAACTCCGCCAAGGCCGTTGCGCGCGTGTGTCCCTTCAGCGCCAGCGGCTTCGGATGGGCCACACCGCACACCCTGCGGCGGACCGTGGCCACGCTGCTTGACCAGGCGGGAGTTCCCATCGCGCGCATCGCCGATCAGCTCGGGCACTCGGATCCGGCGATGACCGCAAGCGTGTACCTTGGCCGCGACCCCCGGGGCGACAAGTCCTCGGTCGCCGAACACCTCTGAGGCCATTTCCGGAAACAAAAGCGGTATCCGAACCGTTGAGCGACCTTCCGCCCGTAGCGGCGCCCCAGGTCAGAGCCGGTTTAGGTGGGCCGCCGGGGACTCGAACCCCGAACCTAAGGATCCTGGGGTCCGGGCGTAGCCGGAGGCCACCCCACCGGCGACCGTGCGAGGGCCGGCCGACGCGCTCACCGGCACGGAGTGCCGCCCGGCCAGCTGCCACGTCACGTCACCCGGCGCGCGGGTCGGGTGACGCGGTGGGCAGCACCGACGACGCGCTCGGCGCCGGCGCGGGAGCCTGACCCGGCGCCACGGGTGCGCCTGCCGGTCCGGAGCCCGGCTCGTCGCCGGAGGGACCACACGGCGACGTCGATGCCGAGCAGCACCACCAGGGCCAGGAAGACCGCCGCGAGCACGAACCGCGGCCGGGTCCACGGCGACGGGTCGGCGAAATCGGTCTCGTCGACATCAGGTCCTCCCCGTGGTGAATCGGTGTCGGCCGGGCGCGGCTCAGGCCAGCGCGTCGATGACGTTCGGGATGACGCCGGCCAGCACGCAGGCGGCGAGGAAGATGCCGAGCTTGCCCATCTGTGCGTCGTCACCGGGCTGGTGAGCCAGGATCATGCGACCCGCGATGATCAAGCCGCCCAAATCTTTACCGACGCTGCGTCGAGGAGAAGCGGCGGGAGGGGTCCACAGTGGCGTCGTTCGCGCGGGAACGGGTGCACCAGGGCCCGTGCGAACAGGTGCGCCATCTCCTGGCCATGGTTCGGTCCCCTGCCGCACAAGCAGCGCGAAGTGTTGGCATGGACGATCGATGGCTACAGCGTCGCCGAGGTGGCGGAGTTCACCGGCGCGAATGCCGCGACCGTCCGATCGCATCTGCGGCACGCGCGAAAGACGCTGGCGGAGGAGATCGCTCGAATCCGCGTCGAAGACGGCAGGGAGGCAGGAGGGGGTGCAGGATGACAGGCAATGAACAACCGCGGCTCAACCGCCTTTTCGAGAGCGCCGCCGGGCCGCACTTCAGTGCCTGGATGATCACATCGACGTCCAGGGGCGCCTGCGGGAACTGTATGGATCCGTTTCCGATGGACCGACACCAGCGGATCATCCGGGTACGGGTGGGCGGGAGATATCGGGTGACACGTGACATCGGAGGGCTCGTCGGCCTGGTGGCGGGTCTGCTCACCTCCGCCGCGGGCGGCGGCGTGGTGGTCACGCTCGGCGCTGGAGGCGGAACGATGACGATCGCCTCGGGAGCCGTACTGACCGCCGTCAAGTTTCTCCACGACGGCGGGTGAGCGGAAGTCGCGGCCGCCGTGATGGGGGGAAGGACGGCGGCCGCGACTCCGCGCCTCCAGGTCAGTCGAGCGCGGACATCGCGTGCTTGACCCGGGTGTATTCCAGGAGGCCCTGCATCGCGAGGTCGCTGCCGTGCCCGGAGTCGCCGATACCGCCGTGGGGCATCTCGGAGACCGTCGTGCCATGCGTGTTGACCCACACGATGCCGGCGTCGATGTCGCGCATGGCCCGCATGGCGCGACCGTGGTCGCGGGTCCATACGCTGGCGGCGAGCCCGAACGGCGTGCCGTTGGCCAGCCGCAGGGCCTCCTCCTCGGTGCCGAAGGGTTGCACGGTGACGACCGGCCCGAACGTCTCGTGTTGCACGACGTCGTCCTTTTGCCGTACCCCGGTGACGACCGTCGGCTCGTGGTGGAACCCGGGTCCGCCCGGCGTTCCTCCACCGCACACCACCGTGGCGTGTGCGGGCAGGCGGGCCACCACCGCCCGCACCCCGGCGAGTTGGGCGGCGCTGTTGAGCGGCCCGTAGTGGACGTCCTGGCGCAGCGCCGCGGCCGCCGAGGCGAATGCCGCGACGAACGCGTCGTGGATCCGGTCGTGGACCAGCAGCCGGGTCGGCGCGGTGCAGTCCTGGCCCGCGTTGTAGTACGCGATCGGCGCCAGCGTCGCGGCCACCGCGTCGACGTCGACGTCGTCCCACACCACGACCGGGGCGTTGCCGCCCAGCTCGAGGTGGACCCGCTTGAGCCCGGCGCCGGCCTCGGCGGCGATCTCCCGGCCGGCGCGGACGCTACCGGTGACCGCGACGAGTCGGGGCACCGGGTGGCGGACCAGCAGCCGGCCGGTGTCGCGGTCGCCGCAGAGGACGGTGAGCACCCCGGCGGGCAGGTGGTCGGCGGCCAGCTCGGCCAGCCGCAGCGCGGTCGACGGCGTGGTCTCGGCCGGCTTGAGCACCACCGTGTTGCCCGCGGCGATGGCCGGC
Source organism: Actinoplanes sp. NPDC051346 (assembly GCF_040682215.1). Classification (NCBI taxonomy): domain Bacteria; kingdom Bacillati; phylum Actinomycetota; class Actinomycetes; order Micromonosporales; family Micromonosporaceae; genus Actinoplanes; species Actinoplanes sp. NPDC051346. The sequence goes on from NZ_JBFBAJ010000006.1 coordinate 415,224, forward strand.
GCGATCTTCCACACCGCCATCATCAGCGGGTAGTTCCACGGGGTGATCTGGGCGCAGACGCCGATCGGCTCACGGCGCAGCATCGAGGTGAAGCCGTCGGCGTACTCGCCGGTGGTCTGGCCGGGCAGCGCCCGCGCGGCGCCGGCGTAGAAGCGCAGCGTGTCGATGATCGCCGGCAGTTCGTCGGCGGCGAACAGCTCCCGGGGCTTGCCGGTGTCGCGGCACTCGGCCTCGGTGAGCCGGTCCGCGTCGCGTTCCATGGCGTCGGCGAGGCCGAGCAGCGCCCGCTGCCGGGTGGCCGGGCTGGTCCGCGACCACGACCCGAACGCCGTGTACGCGGCCTGGCAGGCGGCGTCCACGTCGGAGGCCGTGGCGATCGGCACCCGGCCGTGCGCGGCACCGGTCACCGGGTCGACCAACGTCAGTTCACCCATGCTTGAGCACCTCCGCCGCGGCCGCCCGCCCGGTGCGGACGGCGCCCTCCAGGTAGCCGGCGACCCACTGGTCGGAGCCGCACACGTAGAACGGTGGTTCGTGGGTGCCGTGCAGCGGACCGACCGCCATCACGTCGCCCGGTGCCCACTGCGTCACGTAGCCGCGGGTCCACCGGTCCCGGCCCCAGTTCCGCAGGTAGAACGCGCTCGGGGTGAGTGCCTCGTCGCCGTACATGCGCGCCACCTCGGCCAGCAGCTCCCGTTGCCGCAGGTGGGCGGGGATGCCGTCGAGGACGCCGAGGCGCTCCGGGGGGACCAGCGCCGACAGGACGCCCTCGCGCTGCACCCAGGTGCTGCCGAGGACGGCCTCGGACTCCGACAGGCCGCCCAGGCCGAGGTCGCGCCAGAACGGCCGGTCGTAGGCGATGGCCACCTTGGCCGCGCGGGCGTGGCGCTGCTGGTGCAGCGACGCGAGCCGTTCGGCCGAGACGCCACGGATCTCGATGTCGCGCAGCGGGCCGACCGGCAGGGCGCTCACCACCGCGCCGGCGGTGAACGTCTCGCCGTCGGCCAGCCGCACCGTGCACCCGGTGGGCGCGATGTCGACGGCGGCGACCGGCGCACCGGTGCGGACCCGGCCGGGCAGCGCCTCGGCGAGACGCAGCGCGACGGTGGCGGAGCCCTCGGTGACCCGCAGGCACTCCCAGTCGGCCACCTCGTAGTGTCCGGTGCTCGGCACGGCGGCCGACTTGCGCAGCGCGGCCAGCATCGAGGTGCGTTCGCAGGCGCCGCTGGCGAGGCTCAGCTGCCCGATCTCCCACAGCCGCAGCACCGCCGGGGTGGCGCCCTCGGCGCGCAGCCAGGCGCCGACGCTGAGCGCGTCGAGCCGGGCCGCGTCCGGGTGCGACCACGGGTCGTCCGGGTCGACACCGCGGACTAGCCGCACGTACGCGGCGGTCACCCGCTCGTCGCAGGCGGCGTCGCCGGCGCCGAACCAGCCCGGCGGGTCGCCGGCGGAGACGCCCTCCGGCACGGCCCGCACGATGTCCCCGGGCTCGTTCACATAGGACGGCACCAGGCTGAGTCCCAGCTCGGCGACCAGCGCCAGGTAGGCGGTGTGCGCGTGGCCGACCACCTCGCCGCCGAGCTGGACCAGCCGTCCGTCCGGCAGTGTGGCCTGCTCGACCCGGCCGCCGACCCGGTCCCGGGCCTCCAGCACCAGCACGTCCACGCCGGCGGCGGCCAGGTCGCGGGCCGCGCTCAGCCCGGCGAGGCCGGCGCCGAGAACGATCACGCTGTGCCTCATGCGAGCACCAGGCAGTCCTGGGGCCGCCAGCCCAGCTCGACCTCTTCGCCGCCTTCCCAGCGGTCCTCCCGCCGGGCCCGCGCGGTGTTCTGTTCCAGCGCCGCGACGCGCAGGCCGGGCGCCAGGTCGATGAGATAGGTGGTGGTGGGCCCGGAGTAGACGGTTTCCCGGATGACCCCGGTGACCCGGACCATTCCCGGCTCGAAGTCGGACAGCCAGATCTTCTCCGGCCGCACCGACAGTGACACGGTGCTGCCGTCGGCGCAGTCGGTGCGCTGGGCCACCGGCAGTCGCACATCGCCGTCGAGGGTGACCGTGCCGCCGGAATAGACGCCGGTCATGAGGTTCGAGGTGCCCATGAACGAGGCGACGAACCGGCTGGCCGGCCGCTCGTACACGTCCTCGGGGGCGCCGCACTGCTCGACGACGCCGCCGTTCATCACCGCGACCCGGTCGGCCATGGTGAGCGCCTCGTCCTGGTCGTGGGTGACGAACACGAACGTGATGCCGACTTCGCGCTGGATCTGCTTGAGCTCCACCTGCATCTGGCGGCGGAGCTTGAGGTCGAGCGCGGCCAGCGGCTCGTCCAGCAGCAGCACCTTGGGCCGGTTGACCAGTGCCCGGGCCAGCGCCACGCGCTGGCGCTGCCCGCCGGACAGCGTGCGCGGCCGCCGCGTCGCCATGTCGCCGAGCTGGACCAGGTCCAGCATCTCGCCGACGCGTTCGCGGATCTCCGCGGTGGGGCGGCCCCTGCGTTTGAGCCCGAACGCGATGTTGTCCCAGATGGTGAGGTGGTCGAACAGCGCGTAGCTCTGGAACACGGTGTTGACGTCGCGACGGTTGGGCGGGTGGTTGGTGACGTCGACGCCGTCGAGGTGGATGCTGCCGGATGTCGGCGTGGTGAATCCGCCGAGCATGCGCAGTGTCGTGGTCTTGCCGCAGCCGGACGGCCCGAGCAGTGCGAAGAACTCGCCCTGGGCGATGTCCAGGTCGAGGTTCCGCACGGCCGGTGCGGTGCCGAACGACTTGGTGACGGCGGTGAGGCGGACGGCCGGGTGCGCCATGCTTACTCTCCTGACAGGATCGACAGGCCACCACGGCGGCCGAAGAAGCGGGGGATCGCCAATGCCAGCGCGATGAGCGCGATCGAGCCGAGCAGCATGAGGGTGCCGACGGCGTTGATGGTGGGCTGCACGCCGAACCGGATCGCCGAGTAGATCCGCACCGACAGCGGCTGCGGCGTGACGCCGGTGGTGAAGTAGGCCAGGACGAAGTCGTCGAAGACCAGCGCGAAGATCAGCACCGCGCTGGCCAGGATGGCCGGCAGCAGCGCGGGCAGCGTCACCAGCCGCAGCGCCTGCCAGCGCGTCGCGCCGAGGTCCATCGCCGCCTCTTCCAGCTCCGGGTTCAACGCGGCGACCCGGGAGCGGAGGATGACGGTGACGTACGAGATAGAGAACGTCACCTCGGCGATCATCACGGTGCCGGTGGACAGCGGGATGCCGAAGCCCTTGAACAGCATCATCGACGCGACGCCGGTGACGATCTCCGGCGTGACCAGGGGCACGAGCATGACGAGGCCGGCGAAGGTGCCGAGCGCGCCCTTGGTCCGCACCAGGCCGAGCGCGAGCGCCACGCCGAGCACGATGGACCCGACCATCGCCACCAGCGACACGCGCAGGCTCATGCCCAGCGACTGCAGCAGCTCCTGGTCGTTGAGGAACGCCTCGTACCAGCGCAGGCTCACCCCTTTGAAGACGCTCAGCGACTTCTGGCCGTTGAACGAGAACAGCACCACGACCACGATCGGCGCGTACAGCAGGGCGAAGAACGCCATGGTGGTGCCGATCGCGAAGCGGGGTCGGCGGACGTTGCTCATCGGGCCTCGCTCTCGTCGCGGCGGATCCGCCGCAGGTAGCCGCCCATCACCACGAGCAGCACCACCATCAGCAGCATGGTGAGCGCCGAGCCGAGCGGCCAGTTCTGCCCGCCGAAGAACGCGCTCTGGATCAGGTTGCCGATCATCACCTGGTCCGGCCCGCCGAGGAACGACGCGCTGACGAAGTCGCCCATGGCCGGCAGGAAGACCAGCACCAGCCCGGCCGCCGCGCCCTGGCGGGTGGCCGGGACGGTGACGAACAGGAAGGTGCGCAGCGGACCGCCGTAGAGGTCGCGGCCGGCCTCGATGAGGGAGGTGTCCATCCGCTCCAGCGCCGCGTACAGCGGCAGGATCATGAAGACCACGAAGCCGTAGCAGAGCCCGGCCACGACGCCGAAGCCGGTGTTGACGATGCGCCAGTCCTCCGGCGCGCCGAGCCAGCGGGCGAACCGCAGCACCGGCCCCTCGTCGGCGAGCAGCACCGACCACCCGTACATGCGCACCAGGTAGTTGGCGAAGAACGGCACGACGATCGCGGCGACGAGGGCGTTCTTGTAGCGCCCGCCGTGCAGCGCGATGGCGTAGGCGACCGGATAGGCCACCAGCAGGCAGATCACGGACGTGGCCGCGGCGTAGAGCAGCGACCGCAGGATCACCACCCGGTACACCGGGTCGCCCACGGCGGCGAGGTTGTCCAGCGAGGTGCCGAAGCGCGGGTTGCCCAGCTCGTCGGTGCTGCCGAACGCGAGCGCGGTCACCAGCAGCAGCGCCGCCACGAAGAAGACCGACATCCAGGCCGTGCCGGGTAGCAGCAGGGCGGACCACAGGCCGCTACCCGGTGCACGGTTGCCGGTGTGCTGACGTTTCACGCCTCAGCCGGCCTTGGCCTCGGTCCAGGCCTTGTCACGGGCCTGCTCCTGCTGCTGGGTGCCGTTGCGGAACATCATGTCCTGGCGCAGGTCCGCCGCGGTCACCGCGCACTGCGGCAGGGCCTCGATCAGCGGCGCGTAGACCTGCTCGGCGCCCTTCACCGGCATGGGGTAGCCGATGTAGGCGATGTTCTTCGCGACGTTCTCCGGGCGCAGCATGTAGTCGATGAACAGCAGCGCGGTGCCGGGGTGGGCGGCGTTGGTCGGGATCGCGTAGCAGTCGGAGTTCACCGGCGCGCCCTCCTTGGCCACCTCGAAGCCGTACTTGGCCGCGTCCTTGGCCTGGTTGAGCACGGCGACCATGTCGCCGCTCCACGCCTGGGTGAGGTGGGCGTTGCCGCTGAGCAGGTTGTTCCAGTCGTCGCTGGAGAACCCGCGCAGGTTCGGGCGCAGTCCCTTGAGCTCGGTGACGATGCGCTTGAGGTCCTCCTCGGCCGAGGTGTTGAGGTCGAGGCCGAGCTTGAGCGCGACCATGCCCAACGCCTCGTCCCGGTCGTCGAGCACGTAGGTGTAGCCCTTCGCCCGCGGGTTCCACAGGTCGGCCCACGAGCCGGTGAGGGTCTCGCCGAGCTTGTCCTTGCGCCAGGCGATGCCGGTCTTGTACATCGAGAACGGGATGCTGTGCGCCGACTTGGGGTCGTACCAGGGGTCGGCGAAGTACGAGTACGTGCCGAAGACGGACTCGGCGTTACGCAGCGTGGTGTGGTCGATACGGCGCAGTTTGCCACCTCGGGCCAGCCGCTGGGTCCATTTCGCCGACGGGAAGATCAGGTCGTACGCGTTGCCGGCGTTGATCTTCGCGACCATCGACTCCATCGAGTCGAAGTTGGACTGCACGACCTTGACGCCGTACTCCTTGCTGAAGCCCGCGAAGACCGTGGGGTCCACGTAGTCGGCCCAGTTGAAGTAGACCAGGTCGCCGTCGATCTTGGGTTGGACCGGAGGCGAGGTGTCCTCGGGTACGGCGGAGGAAGAGCTGCTCGGCGAGTCCTGGGTGAACGCGCAGCCGCTGGTGGCGAAGCCGGCCAGGCCGGCCAGCGACGCGCCCAGCAGGGTTCGTCTGGACAACGGTATGGACATATAGGAGAACCACCTTTCCGGGGAGGGGGGCAGGGTGGATCGCCCCGGCGGGGGAGCCGGGGATGGTGGGACGCGGACGGGTTATCGGCGGAGGGAGACCTTGGACGCGGGGAAAGCCCCGGTGAGGCCCAGGTCGGCACTCAGCGCGAGCCATACCGCGGCCCGCGCGTCGTCGAGGGTGAGCTGTGGGTCGTCCAGCAGCAGCCGGATGCCGTAGCCGTCGGTGAGCACGAGCAGCAGGTCGGCCACTCGGCTCACGGTGCAGTCGGTGAACTCGCCGTTGGCGATGCCGGCCTGGATGACGCCGGCGGCCCAGTCCCGCATCTGGCGGTAGAGGTCCACCGCCAGCAGCCGCGAGTCCACGTCGCGGGCGGCGCGCAACCACAGCTCCTGCCACAGCAGGAAGTCGCGGCGCAGCTCCGGGGTACGCGGCAGGCAGGCGTCGATGATCCGGGCCAGCATCCAGGTGTTGGGCTGCTCGGTCGGCGGCGCGGCCTGATAGTCCTCCGCGCCGGCGTGTTCGAAGGAATAGGCCATCGCGGCCAGGAAGAGTTTCTCGCGATTGTCGAAGTGGTAGTGCAGCAGCGCGGTGGAGACACCGGCCCGCTCGGCGATGAGTCGCATCCGCACGCCCTCGAAGCCGACCTCGGCGATCGCGTCGCAGGCCGCCTGGACGATGCGGCGTCGGGTCTGCTCGGTGCGTGCGTCGCTCATCGTGCTTCTCCCTGCGGTGCCTTCTCCAGCGTCGGAGCGGCTTCCATCGGCGCCGGTGGCGCCGCCAGGTCGGCCCGGATCCGGTCGGCGAACCAGCCGACGGCGGCCTCCCGCTGGGACAGCGGGCCGGGCGACCAACCGGGCGTGGCGATGCCCTTCTGCACCCGGGCGACCAGTTCGGCGTCTTCGTCGTTGGTGATCCAGCCGATCTTGATGTTGAGCCGCTGCGCGAGCCGGGTCCGCCAGCTCGTGCCGGGCTTAGCGTAGAAGGCGCCGGGCAGCCCGGAGCGCGCCACTCCGAGCGGAGTCACCGACCAGGCGATGATGTGGTCGGGATACAGGTCGATGAGGGTGTTGGGGTAGATGACGACGTAGCGCCACATCCGGTGGTCGTCGGGCCGCAGGCCCGGCATCGGGCTGGCGAAGCGCTGGTAGAGCCGCTCCAGCCAGTTCGACGACGGCTTGTCGCGGATCGGCACTTCGAAGTAGACATAGGACTTCTCGATGGTCGCCGTGTAGCGCTGGTAGTCGAGCAGGCGCATCAGCCCGGGATGGGCCACCGGAACGTGGTAGCCCTCGAGGTAGTTGTCGACGACCACCTTCCAGTTGGCGTCCTGGGCCTCGGTGGCGGTGTCCTGAATGCGATAGCGGCCGACCGGTTCGAGGTCGCTGCCGAGATAGCGGCCGATCAGATCGGCGAGCCCCGGCACCTGTTCGTGCAGCGGCACCGCGTTCGGGTCGAGGTTGGCGAACAGCAGGCCGAGGAACGACTCCACGCGTACGGGGAACAGGCCCAGCTTCGGCTTGTCGAGGCAGGGGATCGTCCGGCTCTCCGGCGCGCCGACCAGCGAGCCGTCCAGCTTGTAGGTCCAGCCGTGGTAGGGGCAGCGGATCGCCTTTCCCTCCGGCTCGGGGGCGGCGACCAGCCGCGAGCCGCGGTGACGGCACACGTTGAGGTGGGCGGCCAGGCCGCCGTCCTCGGTGCGCACCACGAGCACCTCGCGGCCGGCGATCGGCGCGATGATGCGCGCACCCGGCCGGGGGAGGTCGGATTCGTGGCCGACCAGCTGCCAGCTGGAGGCGAAAACGTGGGTGGTCTCCAACTCGGCGACGCGGGGATCGGTATAGAAACGGGCGGCCAATGCCGCGCTGTTTTCCGAGGCCTTGTTACCCACCAGTTAACTCCCTTCGACGCCCGGCTGACTAATTGGTTAGTGAGAGTGCTCCCGTCTTTGCAGGCATGTCAAGGTCTTGCCGGCTAACTAATCAATTAGTTAGTGTCCGGCCCATGCATGGGCCACCTTCCACCCGACTCGCCTGGTTGGGCCTCACCCCGGAACCGGAACGCGAGCTGCCCGCCGCCGTCGCGGTGCTGCACGCCGGCTCGCCGGTCACGGAACGGTCCAGGATCGAAATGCTGCTGCTTCGCGGCACGCAGCGCGGCTGGCTGAGATACCTCGAAGAGGTCACCCAGTTGGTCGTAAAAGCCGCGGAAGCGAACGACCCGCGGCTGCGAGACAGTGCCCGGCACGTCGCCTCCGTCGTGCTGGACCACCACCGGATGCTGATCGGGCTGCCCGGCCCCGCGTACGACTGGACCGCCGGCCAGCGCGAGGCGCTGGAGTCGGCGCTGAGCGCCCTGGAGGGTGCGTCGTGACCGAGCCTTCGATTCTGGTGGGCGGCACCGGGCACCTGCTCGGGCCCGCCCCGCACACCGTGGAGCACCTCGCCGCGTACCGCTCCCGGGGTGGTAACCGCACCGGACCGACCCCCGACGAGCTGCTCGACCTGGTCGAGGAGGCGGAGCTGCTCGGCCGGGGCGGCGCGGCGTTCCCGCTCGCGCTGAAGCTGCGTTCGGTACGCGAGCGGCCCGGCCCCCGGGTGGTGGTGGCCAACGGCGCCGAGGGTGAGCCCGGCTCGGTCAAGGACCGCCACCTCATGCGGGCCCGCCCGTACCTGGTGCTCGACGGCCTGCGCCGCGCGTGCGAGGTCATCGGCGCCGACCGTGGCTACCTCTACGTCGCCGACCCGGTCGCCGCCGAGCGGCTGCGGGCGGCGCTGGCCGTGGCGCCGCCGCCGGTGCCGATCGTGGTGGTCGAGGCCGTGTCGACCTATGTGGCGGGCGAGGAGAGCGCCGCCGTCCGCTTCCTCGACGGCGGGCCCGCGCTGCCCACCGCCAAGCCGCCACGGGTGTTCGAGCGGGGCGTCGGTGGCGCGCCCACGCTGGTGGCCAACGTCGAGACCCTCGCACACCTCGCCCTGCTGGCCGCCGGCCGGTCGGCGGCCGGCGATCTGCTGGTCACCGTCGCCGGCGCCGGGCAGCCGCCGCTGCTGGCCGAGGTGCCGTTGGGTACGCCGCTGCGCGAACTGTTCTCCCGGCCGAGGGCGGTGTCGGGCGCCCTGGTCGGCGGCATGTTCGGCGGCCTGCTCGACGAAAAGGTGCTGGACCTGCCGCTCATCCCGCAGGCGTACGCGGCGGCCGGCGGCGCGCTCGGCTGCGGCGCGATCTGGCTGCTCGGCCCGGAGGACTGCCCGGTCACCGTGGCCGCCGACGCGGTGGGCTACCTCGCCGCGGAGAGCGCCCGGCAGTGCGGCATCTGCGTCTCCGGCACGCGCGGCCTGGCCGACGCGCTGACCGCCCTGGCTACCGGAGCCGATCCCGGCGCCGGCGCCGAGCGGCTGGCCAACCTGGCCCGGTGGAGCGCGGGCCTGCCCGGCCGGGGCGCCTGCGGGCTGCTCGACGCCGCCGCCCGCGTCGCCGGCTCGCTGCTGCGCCTGCACGGCGCTCTGGCCGAGCAGCACACCGAGCGGCCCTGCCCCGCCTGCCTCGCCCACCCACCCGCCGCCGGTGCGCGCCTGCTCGTGCCGCCCACCGAGCCCTACTTCCCCCAAGGAGCACCGTGAAACTGCAGTTGGATCCGACCGCCTGCCAGGCCTACGGCCTGTGCCACGAAGAGGCCCCGAATCTCGTCGACCTCGACGAGTGGGGTTACGCCCAGCCGCGCGCCACCGAGGTGCCGCCGGGTGAGCAGGCCACCGCCGAGGCGGCCGTGCGTATCTGCCCGAACGCGGCGTTGCGGCTGGCGCAGCGATGAGCCGGGACCTGCGGGCGCTCTTCGACCCCGCCTCGGTCGCCATCGTCGGGGCCAGTGACGACCCGGCGAAGTGGGGCAACGCGGTGGCCCGCCAGGCGCTGCGCGCCGGCGCGAGGCGCCCGGTCCACCTGGTCAACCGCCGGGGCGGCACGATCCTCGGGCGGACCGCGGCGACCAGCGTCGCCGAGCTGGGCGAGCCGGTCGAGCTGGTGGTCGTCTCGGTGCCGGCCGCGTCGTTCGAGGCAGCCGTGGACGACGCCCTCGCCGCCGGCGCCCGCGCGATCGTCGGCATCACGGCGGGATTCGCCGAGACCGGCGCGGCCGGCCGGGAGCGGCAGGAGGCCGTCGTCGCGCGGTGCCGCGCCGCGGGCGCGCTGCTCGTCGGCCCCAACTGCCTCGGCCTGGTGGACAACACCACCGAGGTCTACCTGTCCTCGGACCGGTTCAGCCCCGGCGGCGTCGCGCTGCTGTCGCAGAGCGGCAATCTCGCGCTGGAGTTGCAGCTGCGGCTCGACCACCACGGGCTGGGCTTCTCCCGGTTCGTCTCGTTCGGCAACCAGGCCGACGTCACCCTCGTCGACCTGGTCGCCGACTGCGCCTCGCACCCGGACACCAGCGCGATCGCCGTGTACGCCGAGGACTTCGGCGACGGCCGGGCCTTCGCGTCGGCGGCGGCCCGGGCCGGCAAGCCGATCGTGCTGCTCAGCGCCGGCGGCGGCGAGGCGTCGGCCCGCGGCGCCCGCTCGCACACCGGCGCGCTGACCAGCTCGTCCGACGTGGTGCGGGTGGCCGCGCGCGACGCCGGCATCCACCTGGCCGAGACGCCGCGCGAGCTGGCCACGCTGCTGGTCGCGCTGAGCGGATCGCGGCGCTCGATCGGGCGCCGTACCGTCGTGGTCACCGACGGCGGCGGACACGGCGCCGTCGCCGCCGACGTCGCGGAACGGGCCGGGTTGAGCGTGCCGGAGACCGGCCCGGAGCTGGCCGGCGCGCTGCGCGACCAGCTCTGGGGCCCGTCCGCGGTGGGCAACCCGGTCGACCTCGCCGGCATGGGCGAGCAGGACCCGCAGTCCTACGCGCGCACCGTCGCCACCCTGCTGGACACCTCCGAGGTCGACGCGGTGCTGCTCACCGGCTTCTTCGGCGGGTACTCGGCGGAGGCCGAGCCGACCGCGGACACCTCCGGATTCAGTGGGGGACTGGGCGCCGGTGAGCTGGCGGCGGCCCGGGCGATGGTGGAGCACGTTGCTGCCAGCACCACCCCGGTCGTGGTCCAGTCGATGTACTCCGAGTCGCCCACCTGCGCCGTCCTGCGCGCCGGTGGCATACCGGTCTTCGACGCGATCGAGGACGCCGCGCGGGCACTGGCCGCGGTGACCGGGCAGGCGGCACACCGGGGCATCCCGGCGCTGCCGGCACCGGCGCCGCCGGTCACCGACGTGTCGTACTTCGCCGTCCGCCGGCTGCTGGCCGACGGGGGAGTGCCGTTCCTGCCGGTCCGCGAGTTCTCCACGGTCGACGAGCTGGACGACCTCTTCGACGGGCCGTACGTGCTCAAGGCGCCGCACCTGTTGCACAAGTCCGACGCCGGCGGCGTGGCGCTGCGGCTGGCGGACCGGGCCGAGTTGACCGCCGCCCACGAGCGCATGCACGGATCGCTCGGCGCGCCGTCCTACTCCGTCGAACCGATGGCCGACCTGACCAACGGGATCGAACTGATCGTCGGGGTGCGGTGGGATCCCCGGTTCGGCCCGGTCGCGCTGCTCGGCCTCGGCGGCGTCAGCGCCGAGGTGCTGCGCGACGTCGTGTTCGCGCTCGCTCCGGTGTCCGCCACGCAGGCCCGCCGCCTGCTGCTCAGCCTGCGTTCGGCGCCGCTGCTGCTCGGCCACCGCGGCGCGCCGCCGGTCGATCTCGACGCCGCCGCACAGGCGATCGAACACCTCACCAGGGTCGCGGCGGCTCATCCGGAGCTGACCGAGATCGAGGTCAACCCACTGCTCGTCACGCCAACCGGCGCGCTCGCTCTTGACGCCCGGGCCGTTGTCTAGGAGGACCGATGGATTTCGCCTATTCGCCCGCGCAGGTGGACCTGAAGCGGCGGGCGGCCGGCTATGCCGAGCTGCTCATGCAGTATGAGAACGAGTCCGAGGAGGCCGGCGGCCCACTGCCCGCGCAGACCGTCCGCGACCTCACCCGCGCGGCGATGGACGCCGGCGTCTACGCCATCAACATGCCCGCGAAGTGGGGTGGCCCGGGGCTGAGCCTGCTCGACCAGGTGATCGTCGAGGAGGAGTTCGGCAAGGTCACCAACTGCCTGTGGGACATCCCGTGGCGGCCGGCGAACGTGCTCGCGTACGCCACCGACGAGCAGCGCGAGCGGTACCTGATGCCGATCATCCGCGGCGAGCGGTTCGACGCGTTCGCCGTCACCGAGCCGGGCGCCGGCTCGGATCCCAGCTCCGGCACCACGGTCGCCGAGCGGGTGGACGGCGGTTGGCGGCTCACCGGCGAGAAGTGGTTCGTCACGTGCGGCGACATCGCCGACTTCCTGGTCGTGCAGGCCGACGCCGGCCCGGACCGGCTCCCCACGCTGTTCTTCGTCGCCAAGGACGCACCGGGCCTGGTCATGTCGCGGGTGCCGCGCTTCATGCACAACGCGGTCAACGGCCACCCCGAGTTCACGTTCACCGACGTGTTCGTCGCCGACGCCGACGTGCTCGGCGAGGTCGGCCAGGGGTACGAGCTGACCAAGGAGTGGTTCACCGACGAGCGGCTGATGATCGCCGCGCGGACCGTCGGCGTCGCCGAACGCGCGCTGAGCCTGGCCCGCGACTGGGCGATCGGCCGTCGGCAGTTCGGCCGCCCGATCGCCGAGTTCCAGCTGATCCAGGGCATGCTGGCCGACTGCGCCACGGAGATCGTCGTCAACCGGGCCTTCACCCACCAGGTCGCCTGGGAGGCCGGCAACGGCATCGACGCCAAGACGCTGCACGCCAAGGCGTCGATGGCGAAGCTGGCTGCCAGCGAGGCGGCCGGCCGGGTCGTCGACCGGTGCCTGCAGATCTTCGGCGGCCGCGGATACGACCGCTCGTATCCGGTCGAGCGGCTCTACCGCGAGGTGCGCGTCGACCGGATCTGGGAGGGCACCTCGGAGATCCAGCGGCTCATCATCGCCAACGAGCTCATCAAGCGTGGCACTCGCGCTCTTCAGCTTTCCAACCCCGCCTGAGAGGAACACCATGCACGTGCGATACACCGAGCGCCAAGCCGGGCTCAAGGCCACCGCGCACCAGCTCTACAAGACGATCGCCGCCTATGAGGAGCAGTGCGAGGAGAACAACGGTCTGCCGCCCGAGGCGCACGCCGCGGTGGGCAGGGCGGTGCTGGACAGCGGCCTTCAGGCGGTCAACATGCCGGCCGAGTGGGGCGGCGCCGGGCTGTCCATCCTGGAACAGGCCATCGTGCAGGAGGAACTGGGCCGGCTGACCGGCGCGCTGTGGGACATGGTCTGGCGTCCGGCCAACGCGTTGCGCTTCTGCACGCCGCAGCAGCGCGAGCGGTACCTCATCCCGGTCATCAAGGGCGAGCGCCGCGACTGCTACGCGGTGACCGAGCGCGACGCCGGCTCCGACCCGCAGGACCTGTCCACCACGGCGACCGCGGTGGACGGCGGCTGGCGGATCAACGGCGAGAAGTGGTTCGTCACCGTGGGCGACCACGCCGACTTCATCATCCTGCTGGCCGCCGCCGGGCCGGAGGGCGCGCCGACGCTGTTCCTGGTCGACAAGGACGAGCCCGGCATCACGATGACCCGGGTGCCGCGCTTCATGCACACGTTCGTCTACGAACACCCCGAGTTCACCTTCACCGACGTGTTCGTGCCGGCCGAGAACGTGCTCGGCGAGATCGGGCAGGGGTACGACATCACCCGGTCCTGGTTCACCGAGGAGCGGCTGATGATCGCCGCGCGCACGATCGGCGCCGCCGAGCGCGGGCTCGATCTGGCCCGGGACTGGGCGATCGGCCGCGAGCAGTTCGGCGCGCCGATCGCCAGCTTCCAGCTCGTGCAGGGGATGCTGGCGGACAGCGCGGTCGACATCGCGGTCAACCGCGCGTACACCCACCAGGTCGCCTGGGAGGCCGACCAGCCCGGCACCGACCGCAAGAGCCTGCACGCCAAGGCGGCGATGGCGAAGCTGTCGGCCAGCGAGGCCTCCGGCCGGGTCATCGACCGGTGCGTGCAGATCTTCGGCGGCCGCGGATACGACCGCTCGTACGCGGTCGAGCGGCTCTACCGCGAGCTGCGCGTGGACCGGATCTGGGAGGGCACCTCGGAGATCCAGCGGCTCATCATCGCCAACGAGCTCATCAAGCGCGGTACCGGCTGCCTGCAGTTGCCGCAGGCCTGAGCTGGGACCGGACGCCCCGTCACGGCAGTGCCGCCGTGACGGGGCCCGGTCAGCTCGGCCGCTCGGCGCCGGTCAGCACCTTCGCGACGCCGCCGCTGGGATCGGGGCGGTAGAAGATGTCGATGTCCACTTCCTCGCCGCCGACGTTGGCCGTGTCCCACTGTCCGCCCGCCAGCAGCATCCGCAGCGTGGTGCCCTGCAGCTGTCGCAAATGATCCCGAAGCGTCGCGTCGTCGGGCAGGTTCGGGATCCGTGACTCCAGCCGGCCCCGGATCGCGCGCAACCGAGCCATGAGCTCCTCGATGTCGGCCTCCGGTTCCGCCGTGGTCGCGGTGCTGTTCGCGAGCGCGTCCTTGACCGAGTGCGTCACGCCCTGCTCGTCGGTGACGACCATGGCCTTCCACGCGCGGCTCTTGTGGCGGTACTGCAGCATGGACATCGCCGCTTCGTGGCGGATGAAATCGGAGTCGCGCAGCGGCCGGCCGGTCCAGGAGTTGCCGAGCGAGCGCGCCAGGGAGATGGCCGACGCCAACCCGCTGTTGAGGCCCCGCCCGGGCCAGAAATGGATCGCGTTGGCGGCGTCACCGAGCAGGAACGCATAGGTGCCGGGAGTCTCGGCGGTGGCGGAATACAACTGCGCCGTGAACTTCGGTCGCTGCACCATGTCGAGCCGGAACGCGGTGACGGCGCTCAGATCCTCCTCGGCGACGCCGAAGTAGCGCAGGCCCTCGAGCACCTGCCGCCAGAGCGGCGACCGCTTGATGAGCGACGGCAGGAACAGCGTCTGGTGGGTCGGGCAGACGAAGTCGCCGTCGGTGTCACGGGCCATCACGCACGGCCGGGACGCGATGCAGTTGGCGAACTCGCGGCGGACCGGATCGATCCCGACGACCTCCTGTGCCTCGGCGTCGGTGAGGCGCATGTTCAGGAAGCCCTCGCCGCGCAGGGAGTTCAACAGGAACCGGTTCTGCGCGACCGTCAACAGCACGCTCATGGAATCGGGCAGCCGGGACTTGACCCGCAGCCCGAGTACGACGTCCCGCAGGTGTTCGCCGTCGAGCGAATAGATGGACTTGTCGGGACTGCCGAACTTGTCGACCAGGCGCTCCCGGGTGCGTGACCGGCTGCCCTCGCAGATGGCGAGCACGTGGTCCTGGAGCACCGCGTCGCGCCGCTCGTCGAGATCGAAGCGCTCCGGCACGAGCGTGATGCGGTGCGGCTTGGTGTTCGCCAGCTCGAGCAGCTTGTCCTCGACGTCGGCGATCCGGATGTTCCGCGGTCCGTAGCCACGGATGGAGTCCGGGCCGGGAGGCCACATCTCGGAGTACGAGTCGGCGTCGAACAGGTGCGCCTGCACCTCCTCGGGAAGGTTCAGGTACTGCCGGCTCTGCAGGGTGACGACCTGCTGCCGCCGGTTGTTGCCCTGCGACTCGTCCTTCCAGACCACCCGCGAGCCGTCCCGGGTCCAGCGGCCGTCGTACACGGTCACGGACACCCGCTCGCCCATCAACCGGGTGAGCAGCAACGCCAGCGTCAGCCCCACCGGACCTCCGCCGGCGACCGTCACCCTCAGAACCGGTTCCCGGGTACGGCTGACGGGCAGCACCGCGGGCAGACCGAGGACGGTGTCCATCGCGTCGGTCATCTCGAAGCAGAAGATCTCCTGCCCGATCGTGATGAGGTCGCCCGGCTGAAGCAGCCGCACGGTGACCGGCTGGGCGTTGACGAGGGTCCCGTTGATGCTGTTGTTGTCGTGCAGCACGAAGCCGTCGGACTCCTGACGGATCTCCGCGTGCTGGCGGGAAGCGAACGATCCGGACAGTTCGACGCTGTTGCCCGCCCGGCGACCGAATGTGAGTGGCGTCCGGCCGAGCGGAAACCGCCGCCCGGCGAGCGGACCTTCACGCCCTACGATCTCCGGTGTCACTGCGTCCGTCCTCTCCTGGCTGCCGCTGTCCACCCGCATCACGGCTATTTCGCGTGGGTGGTTCACCTCTTCCGCCGGGTGTGAAAATCGTTCGCGCCGCTTCCCGTCGAGCCCTACCGTGATCGCCATGTTCGCGCCCGGTCTGCAGCTGCCCGCGGGGTTCCCCCTGCCGGCGGCTCCCGCGCGCGAACTTCTCGGCGCCGATACCCGAATCTGACCCTTCCCCGTTAGCCACAGAACCCAGGGGGAGGGTGGGCTCCGCCCGCGCGGGTTCTGACTTCCTTTTCCGTTTCTCGCATCCAGTGAGGACATTTCCATGGCCAAGAGCCAGTTCGTCCGTACGAAGCCACATCTGAACATCGGCACGATGGGTCATGTCGACCACGGCAAGACCACCCTGACGGCCGCCATCACCAAGGTCCTCGCCGACCGCGACCCGGCAACCAACCGGTACGTGGCGTTCGACGGGATCGACAAGGCCCCGGAGGAGCACGACCGCGGGATCACCATCAACATCGCCCACGTCGAGTACGAGACCGCCACCCGTCACTACGCCCACGTCGACATGCCCGGGCACGCCGACTACGTGAAGAACATGATCACGGGTGCGGCGCAGGTGGACGGCGCGATCCTCGTGGTCTCCGCCCAGGACGGCGCCATGCCGCAGACCCGCGAGCACGTGCTGCTCGCCCAGCGGGTCGGCGTGCCGTACCTGGTGGTGGCGCTCAACAAGAGCGACGCGGTCGAGGACGAGGAGCTGCTCGACCTCGTGGAGCTGGAGGTGCGTGAGCTCGTCGGTGGCTACGGCTTCCCCGGCGACGAGGTGCCGGTCGTGCGCGTCAGCGCGCTGAAGGCACTCGAGGGCGACGTGCGCTGGACGCGGGCGATCGTCGACCTGCTCGACGCGGTCGACGCGTACGTGCCGGTGCCCCCGCGCGAGCTGGGCGAACCGTTCCTGATGCCGATCGAGAACGTGCTCTCCATCAGCGGCCGCGGCACGGTCGTCACCGGCAAGGTGGAGCGCGGCACGCTGCGCGCCGGTGAGCCGGTCGAGGTCGTCGGCCTCGGCCCGACCATCGCCACGGTGGCGATCGGGTTGGAGACGTTCGGCAAGTCGCTGCCGTCCGCGGAGGCGGGCGACAACGCGGCCGTGCTGCTCCGCGGCGTCAAGCGCGACCAGGTGCGGCGCGGCCAGGTCGTGGCGTTGCCGGGCAGCGTCACCCCGCACCGGAGCTTCCGGGCCCGGATGTACGCCCTGACGAAGGAGGAGGGCGGCCGGCACACGCCGTTCGTGGCCAACTACCGCCCGCAGTTCTTCTTCCGGACCACGGACGTGTCCGGCGCGATCGACCTCGGTGACCTGCCGATGGTCCCGCCCGGCGACACCGTGGACCTGACCGTGCACCTGGGCAAGGAGGTGCCGATGGACGTCGGCCTCGGCTTCGCGGTGCGCGAGGGCGGCCGTACGGTCGCCGCCGGCACTGTGACGGAACTGCTCGACTAGCAGTCGGCCGGAGGAGAGGGCTGTCCCTCTTCTCCGGCCGCCCAGCCTGCCCGCTTCGCGGTGCCGGTCAGTCCTGCTGCTCGTCGCGTTTGCGCAGTTCGTCCTCGCGGCGGCGCAGATCGGCCTCCCAGCGCTTCATCAGCGCCTCGTCGTCCTTGAGCGACGCGGAAAGGTCGCGCAGGAACTCGGGGTCGTCGTCCGGGGCGAGGGCTCCCGGCCGCTTCGGCCGCTGGGCCTCGGGGAATCCGCCGCCCGGGCGCCACATCTCGCCGTTGCTCATCCGGATCGGCCGGGCCGGCCGGCCGGCGACGAACCAGGCGATCGCGCCGATCGGGGAGAACAACAGGATGATGAAGACCCAGGCGAGGCGCGGCAGCGCCCGGATCTCGGACTCCTCGGCGGAGAGGCAGCTGATCAGCGCGACGACGAGCAGCGCCAGGTCGAGAAGGAAGAACAGCGAGTAGAGGCGAACCATGGCGGGAATGGTCTCAGACTTCCCCCGGCCCCGCCGTACCCCCTTCGGGATGTCCGGTTTCTCCATCAGAGTCGTGTAAGGATTCGCCTCCGCGGTGGTGGCCGCCGTCGATGGTGACCTTAGATGGAACCGGGTGCGTTGTGGCGCGCCCGTTCAGATGCTCCTCGAGGAGGAACCGGTATGCGGATCACGGGAATCGGCGTGCGACGTTTCGTCGTGGCGGCTGTCGGTCTGGTCGCGCTGGCGCTGGCGGGCGGCGGCGGGGGTGGAGGCATCGGCGGCACCGGCGCGCCGGCCCGAGCCGGCGGCGACGGCGGAGGCATCGGCGGAACCGGCCTGACCCACTGACCGACTGGCCGACTGACCGACGGGCCGACTGGCCGACACCGGCACCGGCACCGGCACCGACACCGGCACCGACACCGGCACCGACACCGACACCGGCACCGACACCGGCACCGACACCGGCACCGACACCGGCACCGACACGGCCGCCGAGGTCGGTCGGCTGCCCGGGCGGCCAATTCGTTGGCCCCGCGGCGTCGGACCGCCTACCGTGCCGATCGTGCCCATCCACGATGACGAGATCCGCGCCACGGTCGAGCAGGTGCGCCGCCTCGTGGCGGACCAGTGCCCGCAGTGGGCCGACCTGCCCGTGACACCCCTGCCCGGGGAGCTGGAAGGCACCGACCACGCGATTTTCCGGATCGGTGAGACACTCGCCGCCCGCATGCCCAAGATCGCCTGGGCGGTCGAGCAGGCCGATTCCGACGCGCGGTGGCTGCCCGTGCTCGCGTCCCGGCTCCCCGCGCGGATCCCTGTTCCGCTCCACGTGGGCGAGCCTGGCGCCGACTATCCGTGGCGGTGGACCGTGGTGCCGTGGATCGCCGGAATCACACCCCCTCGGCTTGGCTGCGACGACGTCATGCTGGCCCGCCAGGTCGCCGACTTCGTGCGTGCCCTGCACCGGGTCGACCCGGACGGCGGCCCGCGCAAGCCACCGGGCTCCCGCGGGTCCGCCCTGCGCCACGCCGACGGGGGTGTGCGCCGGGCGCTCGCCCGCCTCGCCGATCACGACGACGGCTTCGAGGTGGCCGCCGCGGAGGCGGCCTGGGAGGCCTGCCTGGCCGCTCCCGACTGGGATCGGGATCCCGTGTGGATCCACGGTGACCTCCAGGCCGGCAACTTGATCATTAACGGACGGGGGCTGGCCGCGGTCATCGACTTCGGCGCCCTCGGTGTCGGCGATCCGGCTCCGGACGTCGCTCCGGCGCTCTGGACTTTCACCGGTGCGGCCCGACCTGCCTACCGGGAGGAAGTCGGGTATGACGACGCCACCTGGCTCCGCGCGTGTGGCTGGGCCCTCGCGCCCTCGCTGACCGGCATCGACTACTACCGGCATACCTTCCCCCGCATGGCCGAGCACGGTCGACGCATGGTCCGGGCGGTCATCGCCGAGCTGGCGTGAGTGCCGCGCGGGTGCGTATTGACCTGAAGTCAGCTTGAGGTTGCAGCATGAGCGCATGACGGCGACGGACGAGGCACGACGGACACTGGACCGGCAGCTGACCGTGGAGATCACCACGATCGGGCGCCGGACCGGGCGGCCCCGCCGGATCGAGACCTGGCGGTATCGGGCGGCGGGCCGCTACTGGTTGACCGGCAGCCCCGGGCCCCGCGACTGGTATGCGAACCTCGTCGCGCATCCCGGGTTCACGCTGCACCTTCAGGATCTGGACCTGCGGGTACGCGCCCGCGTGGTGACCGATCCGGCCGAGCGTACGCGGGTGTTCGGCGAGATCGTGCCGGGCCTGGAGTGGGCGACGCACGGCCTGGACAGGTGGATCGCGGAAAGCCCCTTGGTCGAGATCGACCTCGGACAACACGAATTCTTGAGAAAGCCTTGATCCGGCGTTGAGCAGGACGATAGGGGTCGTCGCCACATCGCCCGGCGTCGGCCGCGCGGCAGGTCTCAAAGGCGGTACTCGCATGTCAGTCTCTTCGATCGGCTCGGGTGCGGCACTCTGGGGACACGTCATCGCCGTCGGGCAGCCGCTCGACCCGCAGACCCAGAAGGCTCAGGCCAACGCCCAGGCCGACCTGCTCCAGGCGCTTCGCGTCGCCGAGAGCGGCACCGTCGTCGCGGCACGGGTCACCGACGGCAGAGGGATCGACGTCTACGCGTGACGGAGGTGGCCGTCCCAAGGATCACGGCTTGGCGTCGTGCTCGGTGATGAGCGCGGGAAACCAGGTGATGTCCTCGGGTGTGCCGACGTTGCTGTTGGCCAGGTCGGCGACCCGCTCCGCGTCGTGGAGCGTGGTGAGCAGCCCGCCTTCTCCCGGCCGGATCCCGAGTCTCTCGCGCCCCTCCTCGTGCAGCCCGTAGCAGAGCCAGGTGTGGATGCGGCCCAGGTCGAAACCGAGAACCTCGAATCCCTCGACCGTGCCGGGTGGCGCGGCTGTCGGCTGTGAGAGATTCACCCGGATCGGATGAGGAAGGTCACCGATCCACTCCTCGAGCAGGGTGCGAAGCTCGACGACGCCGGCCGTCGGCACGCTCATGCTCCACACGTGGACGGCGTCGGAGCCCGGTGGAGCATGCCGGACGGCGCTGATCGCGTGTTCGAGGGATCGGTGCCAGGGCGCGTGCAGGGACTGTTGCCAGGACTCGATGAGCCGATCCTGGTCGGCGGGAAGAAGCTCGGCGAGGCAGTCGCTGACCGTCGACACGACGCGCGGCATGTTCCTCGTCCAGGCCTGCTCTGGCGGCTTCCAGCGGAGTCCGGCCACGAAGCCGGCCAGTGCGAAGGTCTCGGTGGTCGTCACACCGGACATCATTCCGCCCCGACCGGGTGGCAGCGGGCGAGGTGGACGACATCTCACCGGCGGCCCCGGCAGGATCTCAGGACGGAGGTGGTCGAGTGTCGAACGATCCGGTCACCCGCGGGCCTTTCCCGGCGGCCGATGCCGCGGCGCCGCGGCGACCTCGTCCGTGGGTGTTGGCCGTTGGTCCGGTGCTTGCCCTCGTCGCGGGAGGTGGTGTGGGCACCCTCGTCGGCAGCGTGATCGCCGTTGTGTGGTCGGAGGTGAGGAGCACCAACCAGTGGGACAGGCTCGGCATCTACTTCTTCAGCACCCTCATCGGGCTTCTGGTCGCCGTCGTGGCGTACATCGTCGCGCTGACGGTCGTCGCGTGGAGGTTGTTTCCTCCGGGCCGGCGTGCGGTGCCGGTGCTGCTGACGCTTCTCGCGCATGTGATCGTCCTCGGGGTCACCGCGGTGCTCATGGCCACGCTGCAACCGGCGGAAGACGCCTACGCAGCGGCGAGCATGCTGCTGACGCTTGCCGGTCTGGCCTGCGGACCGGCGGTCTTTCCCGCGTGTGGCACCACCGGGCGACTCCGCTTCGCGGCCGTCGCCACGGTCGCCGCGATCATCCTGACCGCCGGCGTGGTCACCGTCGTCTCGCACGTCTTCGCGCGGGAAACGGCTTACGTCAACGGGCACGCCGGGTCATGAGCCGCCTCGACGCTCGGGTGGGATCGCGTCCGGCGACGAGACGGACGCGACCCCCGCGAGGTCAGTCGATGCGGTAGTGGTCGCCGTAGACGGCGAATTCCAGTGGGGTGTTCAGGTCGAGGTTGCCGGCGCGCAGGAACACCCGCTGGGCGGTGTCGACCCGGGACGTGTCCGAGTGGGCCTCCTCCTTCTTCATCTCGATGACGCGCTCGTCCAGGAAGGCGTGCAGCCAGGTGGTCTCGTTGCCGCCCTGGGCCGGGGGTTTGGCCTTGCGCAGCGCCCGGCCGCGGATGTCGCGCATGCCCTCGTAGCCGTGCATGACGGCCGCGTCGTAGTACGCGAACTGGCCCAGCGCCCGGATCTTGTCGTTCTTGCCGTCGCGGACGGACGGGTTGAAGTAGACCCGGTCCCGCTCGGACTCCTGCGCGGCCCGGAACGTCGAGTCGCCGGCGGCGGTGCGCCAGTCCCGGGGGTAGTTCGGGTCGAGGCCGGCGTGTGAGTCGGTGCCGTTGACGCGGCGCAATGCGGGCAGGTATTTCGCCAGCACGTTGCTCGGCTTGACGTCGGTGTACGCCTCGACGAGGTCGAGCATGTCGCCGGTGCCGGAGCAGAAGCCGATGATCCCGGCGGTGTAGCCGCGCCCGTCGTCGATGTCCTCGATGTAGGAGAACTGGGCCCGCCAGTCGAGAGACGAGTTCTCGGCGGCGGACACGATCTGCATGGCGATCTCCTTCTTCGCCGGGTTGTCGAGGTTGACCGCGGCGGCGGCGATGATGCCGCCGCGGGTGTTCGGTTCGGTGGTGGCGCCGGCCGGCAGGAGGCCGTAGGCGAGGCCCGCGGCGGGCAGCAGCAGGATGCCGAGGGCGTACGCGAGCGTGTGCCGACGGCGGCGTCGGGGGATGCGGGGGACGGACATGGCGCTCCTCGATGGGGGATGGAGGGAACGGCGCACAGGGATATCCATCGACGACGGTCTGTCAACCGGCCGTCGTCGTGGCGATGACTGGTCACGCTAGGTCAGTTAAAGTGATTTATCAATAGCCTTCGATATGTCTGATGTGCAGGCATTTCGGGATCTTTGGCCGGCCCTGTCGGGCGCCGGTCGGGCGGCCAGGTGCAGAACTCTTCACCTGCGGTGACGAAGGTCTTGACAGCGATCGACGGGCGTCTTACGGTCCCCGTAATTGTTAGTTGATTTTCCTATCAACCGAGGGGGCCGTCGGGATCATCCGACCGGCACCGCCCTGAGAGGACCCCCGGCCATGCCCATACGGATCTCCGCCGCGCGACCATCGGTTGTCGCCGCGGCCGCCCTGTTGCTCACCGCCGCCTGCACGCCGGTCGCCAAGGAACAGAAGATCGCCGATCCCGGCGCCGCGGTCTCCGGGACGGTCGAGCTGTGGCACTTCTTCACCGAGCGCGAGGCCGCCGCGATCGACGCCGTGATCAAGGACTTCACCGCCACCCACCCGAACATCAAGGTCACCGTCAAGGCCGGCCAGGACGACGCGAAGATGACCCAGGCGATCGGCGCCGGCAACGGCCCCGACATCGGGCTCTCCTACTCCACCGACATCGTCGGCAAGTTCTGCTCGTCCGGGGCGTGGGTCGACCTGTCGCCGTACGTCAAGCGGGACAACGTCGACCTGAACCAGCTCAACGCCACCACCCGCCAGTACACCGAGTTCGCCGGCAAGCGGTGCGCGATGCCGTTCCTGGCCGACGCGTACGGGATGTTCTACAACAAGGACCTGTTCGCCAAGGCCGGGATCGCCGGGCCGCCGAAGTCCCTCGACGAGCTCACCGACGCCGCCAAGAGGCTGACCGTGAAGAACCCCGACGGCTCGCTCAAGACGGTGGGCTTCCTCCCGCTCTTCGACTTCTACGAGAACGCGGCCGCGCACCTGGCTCCGGCCGTCGGTGCGACGTGGCTGAGCGCCGACGGCACCTCCGCGGTCGGCGACGACCCGGCCTGGAAGACGCTGCTCACCTGGCAGAAGAACCTGGTCGACTGGTACGGCTACGACAACCTGCGCAAGTTCCGGGCCGGCCTGGGCGACGAGTTCAGCGCGGACAACGCGTTCCAGAAGGGCAAGGTGGCGATCAACATCGACGCCGAATACCGGCTCGCGTTCGTCAAGGACCAGGCGCCCGGCCTCAAATACGGTGTCGCGCCGATCCCCACCAGCGACCCGGCACGGTACGGCGGCGGCTACGTCACCGGCAACATCGTCGGGATCTCCAAGAACGCCAAGAACCCCGAGGCCGCATGGGAGCTCATCAAGTTCCTGACCACCAACGACGCGACCATCGTGAAGTTGGCCAACTCGCTGAAGAACCTGCCCACCACCGTGGGGGCGATCCGCGACCCGGGGCTGCAGGTGGAGCCCGAGTTCAAGACCTTCATGGACATCTTCGCCAACCCGAACTCGTCCACCTCGCCCCCGGCGGCGTCCGGGCCGGCGTACCAGGACACCTTCGCGACCTTCGCCACCGGCTGGCAGTCCGGCAAGGTCGCCGACCTCGACGCCGGCCTCGCCGACGCCGACAAGCAGATCAACAGCGTGATGACGCTGGGCGGCTGACCCGTGCGGCTCCGGCGGAACCTGACCGCCCTGTCCTTCCTGGCGCCCGCGCTGGCCGGCATCCTGGTGTTCTTCCTGTACCCCCTGCTCAGCGCCGTCTGGTTCTCGTTCACCAAGTTCGACCTGCTCACCGTGCCGCGGTGGGTGGGGCTGGCGAACTACCGGCGGATGGCAGAGGACCCCTACCTGTGGCAGTCCATCCGGAACACGCTGTGGATGGTCGCCGTCTTCGTCCCGGTCCGGATCGTCAGCGCGATCGGACTGTCGCTGCTGCTCAGTCGGCTCAAACAGGGCGCGGGATTCTTCCGGACCATCTTCTACCTGCCGGCCCTGGCCCCGCCGGTCGCGGCCACCATCGCGTTCGTCTACCTGCTGAAGCCGGGCACGGGCCCGGTCAACGCGTTCCTGGCCCGGCTGGGCATCGAGGGCCCGCTCTGGTTCAACTCGCCAGACTGGTCGAAGCCGTCGCTGGTGCTGCTCGGCCTCTGGGGCATCGGCGACCTGATGATCATCTTCCTGGCGGCGGTGCTCGGCGTGCCGGCCAGCCTCTACGAGGCGGCCGCGCTGGACGGCGCGAACGCCTGGCACCGGTTCCGGTACGTCACGCTGCCGACCATCCGCCCGGTGATCCTCTTCGCCGCGGTGACCGGCGTGATCTACACGTTGCAGTACTTCGACCAGGCCGCGGTCGCGGGGTCGATCGCCAGCGGGCAGGCCGTCACGGGCGGCGGCATCTCCTCGTCCTTCGGCTTCCCCGAGGGCTCGACCTTCACCTATCCGCTCTGGCTCTACACCGTCGGATTCCGTTACCACGCGCTCGGCTATGCCAACGCGATGGCCATCGCCCTGTTCGTGGTGGCGTTCGCGGTCACGGTGATTCTGCTGCGCCGCTCCAAGGCCTTCTCCGGGGAGGAACAATGACCGCCCTCGCGGCCCCGCCCGTGGCACCCGCGGCGCCGGCGACGACCGACCGCCGGGAGAGGCGGCAGCGCCGGCTCGCCTGGATCGCCCGGCACAGCATCGCGATCGCGCTCGCGGTCATGTTCCTGACCCCGGTGGGCTACCTGGTGCTGCTCTCCGTCATGACCAGCGACCAGGCGCTGACCAGTGACTACTGGCCCAACACCTGGCACTTCGAGAATTACGTACGGGTCTTCGAGGTCACTCCGCTGCCGCGCTACCTGCTCAACACCGTGATCTACGCGGCGGCGGCGACCGTACTCATGCTGCTGTCCAGCGTGCCGGCGGCGTACGCGTTGGCCAAGCTCCGGTTTCGCGGCCGCAACGCGGTGTTCCTCGCCGTCATTTGCGTGATGATGCTGCCGCCGCAGGTGGTCACGGTCCCGCTCTACCTGATGTGGGCCCGGTACGGCCTCACCGGCTCGCTAGCGCCGCTGATCCTCCCGATGCTCTTCGGTGACGCGTTCTGCATCTTCCTCATGCGGCAGTTCCTGCTCACCATTCCGTCCGAATACCTCGACGCGGCCCGGGTGGACGGCTGCGGCGAGTGGCGCACCCTGCTCCGGGTCGTGCTGCCCATGGCCCGGCCGGGCATCGCGGCGGCAGCCCTGTTCCAGTTCTTCTACGCCTGGAACGACTATTACGGTCCGCTGCTCTACACGAGCGAGAACGAGAACTCCTGGACGCTGTCCCTGGGGCTCGCCTCGTTCCACGGTGTCCATCACGTCGACTGGAATCTGGTCACGGCCGCCACGGTGCTGGCCATGCTCCCGATCGTCGTCGTGTTCTTCTTCGCCCAGAAGGCATTCGTCCAGGGCGTCACACTCACGGGGGTCAAGGGGTGAAGATCGCTGTCGTCGGCGGTGGCTCGACGTACACGCCGGAGCTGGTGGACGGGTTCGCGCGGCTCGGCACGACGGTGTCCGAACTGGTGCTGATCGACCCGGTAGCCGACCGGCTGGAGATCGTCGGGGGCCTCTCCGCCCGGATCTTCTCCAAGTACGGCCATCCGGGAAAGGTCAGCTGGACCACCGACCTGGAGGCCGGCGCCACCGACGCCGACGCCGCCGTCGTCCAACTGCGGGTGGGTGGGCAGGCGGCGCGGATCAGCGACGAGACCTTTCCGCTGGAGTGCGGCTGCGTGGGACAGGAGACGACCGGAGCGGGCGGGCTGGCCAAGGCCCTGCGTACGGTGCCCGTCGTGCTCGACGTGGCCGCCCGCATCCGGGCCCGGGCCCGGCCCGGGGCCTGGATCGTCGACTTCACCAATCCGGTCGGCATCGTGACGCGGGCGCTGCTGGACGAGGGGCATCGGGCGGTCGGGCTGTGCAACGTGGCGATCGGCTTTCAGCGCCGGTTCGCCCGCATGCTCGGCGTCGATCCGGCGGCGGTGGTCCTCGACCACGTCGGACTCAACCACCTGACGTGGGAACGGGCCGCGTACGTCGACGGCGTGGACCGGCTGCCCGAGCTGTTGGAGGCGCATCTCGAGGACCTGGCCGCGGAGGTCGATCTGGCGCCCGAGGTGCTGTCCGCGTCGGGCACCGTCCCGTCGTACTACCTCAGCTACTTCTACGCCCACGACCGGCACGTCGGGCAGGCCCGCGGTGCACGGACCCGCGGGGAACGGGTCGCCGAGATCGAGGCGACCCTGCTGGAGCTGTACCGGGATCCGGCGTTGCGCGAGAAGCCCGCGCTGCTGGGCGAGCGCGGCGGCGCGTTCTACTCGGAGGCGGCGGTGGGCCTGATCGCCGCGCTGCACGGCCTCGACCCGCACGGTGTCCACTCGGTCAACGTCCGCAACGGGGGAACCCTGCCGTTCCTGCCGGACCACGCGGTGATCGAGGTCTCGGCCCGGGCCGGCGTGGCCGGGCCGGCGCCGCTGCCGGTCGCCCCGCTGGCGCCGGACCTGGCCGGCCTGATCGGCCACGTCTCGGGATACGAGGAACTGGCCCTCGACGCGGCCGTGCGCGGCGGCCGGTCCCGGGTGTACCGGGCGCTGCTGGCACACCCCCTGGTCGGGCAGCACGAGCGGGCCGAGGCGCTCACCGACCGGCTGCTCGCGGCCGGCGCCCGTCATCTGGCCTGGGCCCGATGACGTACTACCTGGCCGTGGACGGCGGCAACTCCAAGACCGACGTGGTCCTCGGCTCGAGAGACGGTGAGGTCCTGGGCTTCGTCCGCGGCCCGACCACCTCGCCGCACACTCTCGGCCTGAACGGCACCGTGGACCTGCTCGCCGAGCTCTTCCGCGCGGTACGCGCCGACGCGGGCGTCGCTCCGGCCACGCCGATCGACCTGTCCGCGGTCTATCTGGCGGGCGCCGACCTGCCCGTCGAGGTGACCCGGCTGCACCAGGCGATCTCGGCCCGGCGGTGGACCCGCGCGACCATCGTGGACAACGACTGCTTCGCGCTACTGCGCGCCGGCACGTCACGGCCGGACGCGGTCGCCGTGGTCTGCGGCGCGGGGAGCAACTGCGTGGGCCGAGCGGCGGACGGCCGCACGGCCCGGCTCGTGGCGCTGGGCGCGATCTCGGGGGACTGGGGCGGCGGCCACGACCTGGCCGACCACACGCTGCGCCTGGCCGCCCGTGGTGAGGACGGCCGGGGCACACCGACCGCCCTGTCGGCGGCGGTCGCCGGGCACTTCGGGCGGACCACAGTGGAGGACGTGAGCATCGCGCTGCACCTGGGCGAGCTGGAGCTGGCCCGAATTCGCGAGCTGACGCCGCTGCTGTTCGAGGTCGCGGCGGCCGGCGACACGGTGGCGACCGGGCTGGTCCGCCGGCAGGCGCACGAGGTCGTGGCGCAGCACCGGGTGGCCGCGTCCCGGCTGGGGCTGCTGGACGCGCCGCACGCGCTGGTCCTGGGCGGAGGCGTCCTGCGGGCCCGGCATCCGGTGCTGCACCAGCTCGTGGTGGCGGGCGCGCGGCGACAGGCCCCGCAGGTGGAGATCAGCGTGCCGGAGTCGCCCCCGGCGCTGGGCGCGGCTCTGCTGGCGTTGGACGCGCTGGGCGCGACGGCGGCCGCGGCGGCCAGGCTGCGGACGGCGATGCGCACCGCCGTGCCGGGCGGCTTCGCGGGGGCGCCGGCCATCGTGCCGTCCTGAACGTGAAACATTGCGCGACTAGCGTCGAGCCACGTGATCGGACTGTTGTGGCTTACGGTGCCCGTGCTGTTGTCGTTCTACTTCGCGTTTTTCGCCGCATACAACTACGCCTATGCCGTCGCCGCGTTGCTGCGTCGCCGGCCGCGAACGGTGCCGCTGCGCACCGACGCCCGGGTCGCGGTCGTCATCGTCTCCTTCAACGAACGTACGGTGATCGCCGACACCGTGGCGGCGTGCGAGCGGTTGTCCTTCGCGAACAAGACCATTGTGGTGGGTGACGACTCGAAGGATCCCGAGACCGTCGCGTTGCTGCGCCGGCTGGCCGCCGAGCGAGGCTGCGTCCGGATCCCCGGTGCCCGGTATCACGACACCGACGTCGAGTTGTGGGAGTCGGACGGGTTCGTGGTGTTCCACCGCTTCCACAACGCCGGCTTCAAGGCCGGCAACCTCAAGACCCTCGAGGGCTACCTGCGCGAGCGCGGCTTCGACTACATGTACCTGCTGGACGCGGACTGGCGCCCGCAGGTCGACGCCCTCCAACGCTGCCTGGAGGTCATCGAGGCCGACCCCGCCACCGCGTACGTGCAGGCGAAGCGGCTGTACCACTACGGCCCGGCGGACCACTTCCAGCGTTGCCTGGCCATCAACGAGGAGGCCTGCTACCTGGTGGATCTGGCGGGCCGACAGCAGCTCGGCCAGATGATCCTCTTCTCCGGCTGCTGCACCATGTTCGACCTGGCCGCGCTCGACGCCGTCGGCGGCTTCAAGGCCGGGCATCTCACCGAGGACATCGACCTGTCCAACCGGTTCTACCTGGCCGGCTACCGCGGGGTCTACCTGGAGGACGTGGCCAACGTGGGCGAGGTGCCGCCCAACTATCAGGCGTTCCGCCGACAGCAGGAGCGGTGGGCGATCGGCTCCGCCCGTACCTGTAGGGAGTATTTCTTCCCGGTCCTGCGATCGGGGCTGGACCTGTGGACCAAGCTCAGCCTGCTGCGACAGAACGCCTACTTCACCGCCGCGTTGGGGGTGGAGGTGTCGGTGCTGTGGAGCCTGCTGGTGGCCGTCGCCGCCGTCCTGGGCGCCGACAGCGGCTGGGCGCCGACCTTCGACGGTCACCTGCGCGTGGTGGCCTACACGTTGGTCCCGGCGGCGTTGGTGGCGCTGGTGAGCTGTGTGCTGCCGCTGGTGGTGGGCGTGGTGAAGAAGCGCGACTGGGTGAGTCTGCTGTATCTCCCGGCGGCGTGCTGGATCGCGCTGTCCGTGGTGCACACCTATGCCATCGCGAACGTCAAAGGCTTCCGGAACCTGGCACAGAGCTGGTTCGTCACGCCCAAGACCAACCGGCGGCGCGGCCCGGTCGTGGTGCGGGGCGCGCGGCGGATCCGGGCGCTCAACGCCGCCACCCTGGTGGTACTCGCCGGCACCTATCTGGCCGCCTTCCGCGCCGACGTGGGCGCGACCGGGGCGGCCCTGGCGGCGGTGTACGCGCTCGTGTGGATCCCGTCCCTGGTCATCGCGTCGCTGAAGAGCTGAGCCCTCAGTCCTTCCAGGACGCCTCGATGGCGTCGAGGGTGTCGCGCGTGTCCTCGCCGTTGATCCAGTCGGTCATGCCGGTCCAGAAGGAACCCGCGCCGACGGAGCCGGGCATCAGGTCGGAGCCGTCGAACCGGAACACCGCCTTCGGGTCCCGCAGGATCTCGGCCGACAGCTTGTCGATCGTGCCCGTGTAGGCCTCGATCTTCACGTTGCGGTTGGCGGAGACCCAGGAGCCGAGCTCGACGCGGGTGGTGGCGAACTCGGCGCTGGCCAGGAAGGTCTGGAACGCCTGCACCTCGGGGCGGTCCGCGAAGGCGACGACGAACTCGCCGCCGCCGAGCACCGGCTTGCCCTTCGCCGGGTCGACGGCCGGGAAGTAGAAGGCGTAGACGTCGCCGTCCTCGGCCACCTTCGTACCCGACGGAAACTGCAGGGCGTAGAACGAGGCCTGCCGGTGCATGGCGCAGCGGCCCCGCAGGATCGGCAGACCCGCCGTCTGGAACGGCGTGCGGGCCACGCTGGTGACGCCGCCGAAGCCGCCGTTGACGAACCGCGGGTTCTTCAGGATCGAGCCCACCCTGTCGGTCGCCTCGACCACCGCGGGATCGTTGAACGGCAGGTCGTGAGCCACCCACTTGTCGTAGGTCTCCGGGCCCGCGGTACGCAGCATCGTGTCCTCGAGCCAGTCGGTGGCGGGCCAACCGGTGGCGGCACCGGACTCGATGCCGGCGCACCACGGTTTCACGCCGTCCGCCGCGATCTTCTTGCTGAGTGTGATCAGCTCGTCCCAGGTCTCCGGCACCGCGTAGCCCTTCTTCTTGAAGGTGGCGGGGGAGTACCAGACGAAGGATTTGACGTTCGCGCCGAGCGGCGCGGCGTAGAAGGTGTTGTTCACGGTGCCGTAGGTCAGCCAGTCCGCGGGCCAGTTCTGCTCGGCGAGCCGCTTGGTGGCGGCCGACGCCGGCTTGGCCGCGCCGTCCGCCACCAGCTTGGGAATCATGCCGGGCTGCGCGAAGAACGCGACGTCCGGAGCGTCGCCGCCGGCCGCGCGGGCCTGTACCTCCTTCTCGAACTCACCGCTTCCCTCGTAGTCGATCTTGATGCCGGTGCAGTCGGAGAACAGGCGCCAGGCCTGCTCCAGGTTGACGCCCTCGACATCGCGGATCCCCGCGAAGGCCGAGACGGTGGTACCGCTGTGGCCCTGGTAGGCGCGGTAGGGCTCACACTGCGGCGAATCCGTGAAACTCGCCTCCTCGGACGCGCCCCCGCCACATCCGGCGGCCAGCAGAGCCGTCGCCAGCACGCCCGCCAGTGCCCGCCGGTGGCGTCCGCTTCCCATGCCCATGACGTCCTTTCTCACGCACGGAACCGGCGTACGGCCCGGCGCAGCTCCTCGGCCGTGCCGGCGAGGTTCTCGGCGGCGACCCGGGCCCGCGCGCCGTCGTCCGCCGCGCTGCTGACCGCGTCGGCGAGAAGCTGGATCGTGCCCGCGATCTCGCGCGTGCCGGTGGCCGCCTCACCGACGTTGCGGTTCATCTCGTTGGTCGTCGCGGTCTGCTCCTCGACGGAGGAAGCGATGGCCAACTGGAAGTCGTTCATCTGTTCGATGATTCCGCTGATCCGGTTGATCGCGCTCACCGCGCCGGAGCTGTCCGACTGGATGGCGTCGACGCGCCGGGAGATGTCCTCGGTGGCCCGCGCTGTCTCCTGAGCGAGCTCCTTCACCTCGCCGGCCACCACGGAGAAGCCCTTGCCCGCCTCGCCGGCCCGCGCGGCCTCGATGGTGGCGTTCAGCGCCAGCAGGTTGGTCTGCTCGGCGATGGCGGTGATCACCTTGACGACGTCGCCGATCTCGGCCGAGGAGCGGCCCAGCTTCGCGACGGACGTCGTGGTGTCCGCCACGACGGCGACCGCGTCCGTCGCCACGCGTACCGCCTCGTTGGCGCTGTGCGAAATGGTGCCGATCGACGCCTCCATCTCCTCGCCGGCCGAGGCGAGAGTGAGCACGTTCTGGGAGACGAGGTTCGCGGTGGAGGTCGCGCTCACCGCCTGCTCCGCCGCGCCGGCCGTGGAGGTCGCGATGCTGGCACCGGAGGCGGACACCTGGTCGGAGGCCTCGCCGACGGCGTTCGCCGCCGTGGTCAGGGCGGTGACGGTGTCGCGCATGCCCTGTCGGGCGCGCTCGTACCAGCCGGCCATGCGACCGATCTCGTCCTGGCTCTCGACCTCGACGGTCGCCGTGAGGTCGCCGCCGGCCATGGCCTCGAGGGCGGTCTCCACCCGGCGCACGGGCCGCAGGATCGACGACGCGGTGAACAGCGCCCACGCGGCGGCGAGCACCACACCGAGCACCGTGGCCGCCAGCACCAGCCGGATGGCGTCCGTGCGGGCCTCGCGGATGCTCTTGCCGCCGGCCGTCACCGCGTCGGTCTCGAACTTCGCCAGCTCGTTGAGGTTAGCCTTGGCGACGCGCAGCGCCGCGATCTGGGTGAACCGGGCGTTCTGGAAGGCGCCCAGGTCACCTTTCTGGCTGGCCGGCAGCATCGTGTCGTCGCGGAAGCGCCGGTAGATGGCGAGGGCGCTCTCGGTCGCCCGGATCGTGCCGAACCGGTCGCCGCCGGCTCCCGTGAACGCGGCCCACGCCTGATCGTACGCGGCGTCGGCGGTCTTGATGTCGTTCTCCGCGCGCCGCCGGGAGACGTCGTCGGTCAGCGCCACGTGCTCCAGCAGGGTGGTGTCCGCCTCCAGCAACGACGTCCGGGCCGCCTCGAGCCGCAGAGCCTGCTGGACCCGCTGGTCGGCGATTCGGGTCGCGGTGTCGGCAACGGAGCTCAGTTGCACCATGCCACCCACACCGACGCCGACCGTGGCCAGACCGGCCACCGCCGCCACCAGGAGCAGCCTGGCCCGTACGCCGAGGGCCCGCGCGCCGAGCACGCTCACAATCCGCACGCGATCTTCTCCCTGACATCCGTCTGGAGAAACGATTTCATGAGTTCGCGGCCGGATCCGGCGAATTGCCAGCTCCGCGAGAAAGAACGGTCGGATGCTGCCGGAATCGGTCAGCCCCGGCGCGGATCCGGTCGATAGTACGAAGGTGACGGGAGCAGGGCGCCTGGTCGGCGTCGACGTACCGCGGTGGGGTGCCCGGGTGGGAGCCTCGCTGGTGGTGCTCACGGCGACCCTGGCGTTCGCCGCCGCGCTCGGGGCGCTGCTCGGCCCCCGGGTGCCGGGGGACGGCACCGGGCAGTACGTGCTCTACACCGTTTCGGTGCTGGTCGCCTCCGCCGCCTGCCTGTGCAGGGCCGTGACGACTCCGCTGGAGCGCCCGGCGTGGGCGCTGCTGGGCACCGCGCTGCTGCTGTGGGCGCTGGGCAATGTGTACAGCCTGATGTGGCTGCGGCAGCTCGACTCGTACCCTCTGCTGAGTTGGGCCGACGCGGCGTGGCTGGCGTGGTATCCACTCGTCGGCGCCGCGCTCGTGCTGCTGTTGCGGTCCCGGATCTCGGCGGTGCCGCGCAACTTGTGGTTCGACGGCGTCGTCGTGGGCTGCGCCACCGGAGCCGTGTACGCCGCCGTGGTGATCGGCGTCTACCTACCCGGCGGCGTCGCGTCCGTGAGCGGCCTGGACCTGGTGGCGGCGTTCTCCTACCCCGCCGGGGACATCGTGCTGCTGGCGATGGTCACCAGCGTCCTGGCCGTGCACGGGTGGCGGCTGCACGGTGGATGGGGCTGGCTGGTCGCGGGCCTGGCCGGCAGCGCGATCATCGACGGGGCCTACCTGTCGGCGCAGTCCTCCGACCGTGTCCTGTTCGGCGTCTGGCCGCTCGTGTCGCTGGCGCTGGCCCGCTCGGCGTGGCAGTCGGTGCGACAGGTGGAGCAGGTGCGGGTCACCGGCTGGCGGATGTTCGCCGCGCCCGCCTGCTGCGCGCTCGTGGTGCTGGCGGTGCTGCTGCACGCCGTCTACGGCGACTCCAACCCGGTCGCCATCGTGCTGGTCACGGTGAGTTATCTGGCGTTGGTGGCCCGGGTGGGCCTGCTCTTCGCCGACGTACGCCGCGCTCAGGTGCGGCTGGAGGCGGCACGCGCCGCCGCCGACCAGTTGTCGAGGACCGACCCGCTGACCGGCGCCGCCAACCGCCGGGCGTTCGGTGAGGCCTTCGACGGGGTACGCCGCGACCAGAGCTGCGCGGGCATCCTGCTCGTCGACATCGATCACTTCAAGCAGATCAACGACCGCTACGGCCACGACGCCGGCGACGCCGTCATCGTCACGGTGATCCGCCGCATGGGGGCGGCGGTGCGCCGGGACGACGTGGTGGGCCGCTGGGGCGGCGAGGAGTTCTGCGTGCTGTTGGACGCCATACCCGACGCCGAGGTGCTGCGGGTGGTCGCGGAGAAGGTCCGCACGGCCGTGTGCGGCGACCCGGTGCCGCTGCCGGACGGCAGCACGGTCGACGTCACCGTGTCGGTCGGTGCGGTGCTGCTCGACCACGTCACCACCCTGGACTTCGCGATCGGCGCCGCCGACGAGCAGCTCTACGCCGCCAAGCGGGGCGGGCGCAACCAGGTGCGGTCCGCCGTCGTGGCACCCGACTGAGCCGGAGCCGGCCGCCCCTTCCCGGGGCTTGTGTCGGCCTCACGACTGCCCGTCATCCGCCGGGCGGTACGGCGCGAATCCCCTCACCGAAGAGTCGGTGGATGAGAGGGGGCGCCGATGCGCCAGGTCCTGAAGCTCGTGGGCTTCGCCGTGCTCGGCGTGGCGCTGGTCGTCACGGCCGGGGCGCTGCTCGCACCGCGGGACGAGCCGACGCCGGCGAGCCGCCCGGAGGCGCGGGAGACCGATCCCATCGCCGCCGCGCAGCGCCGGCTGCAGCGTCTGCCGGAGGACTGGAACACCTGGGCGGAACTCGGCATGGCCTTCGTCCAACGGGCCCGGTTCACCGGTGACACGGGGGATCACGAGCGGGCGCGGCGCGCGCTCGACCGGTCGCTCGGGATCCGACCCGGCAACGCGGCGGCGCTGACCGGTCTCGGGGCCCTCGCCGCCGCGCGGCACGACTTCCCGGCGGCGCTGCGGCACGGCAGGGCGGCACTCGCCGTGGATTCCTACCGGGCGGCCGCCCTGGGCGTCGTCGCCGACGCCCTCACCGAGCTCGGCCGCTACGAGGAGGCGTTCGCCACCGTCCAGTGGATGGTGGACCTGCGGCCGGACGCCGCCTCGTACGCCCGGGCGTCGTACACCTGGGAGTTGCGTGGCGACGTCGGGCGCGCGACCGACGCCATGCGCCGCGCGCTGAACGCCGCGACCACCGCCGAGGATGCGGCGTTCGCGGAGTATCACCTCGGCGAGCTCGCGTACGGGATGGGCGATCTCGGCGCCGCGGGGACGCATTTCGCGCGGGGGCTGCGGCTCGCGCCGGGATATCCGCCGCTGCTGATCGGTCAGGCGCGAACCCGCGCCGCCCGGGGTGAGACCGCCGCGGCCGTCGCCGACTTCCGCGCGGTCGTGGCGGCGGCACCGAGCCCCGGCTACGCCGCCGAGCTGGGCGACCTGCTGCGCTCGCTCGGTCGGACGCCGGACGCCGCCCAGCAGTACGCCCTCGCGAAGGCGGGCTGGGCCGCCTCGGCCGAGTCCGGTCGGCCACCCGAGCCGGACGGGGTGCTGTTCGCCGTCGACCAGAGGGATCCCGCGGCTCTGAGCCTTGCCCAGCGCCTGTACGCCCGGCAGCCCGGCATCGGCGCCGCCGACGCGCTCGGCTGGGCGTTGCGGACCGCGGGCCGTCCCGGGGACGCCCTGCGCCGCGCCGACGAGGCGCTGCGGCTGAACACCGCGTCCGCGTTGCTGCACTACCACCGCGGCATGATCCTCGTCGACCTCGGGCGGATCGGCGCGGCCCGCGCCGAGCTGACGACAGCGCTGCGGCTGAACCCGCACTTCTCGATCCGGCACGCCCCGCTGGCCCGCGCCGCGCTCGCGTCGCTGATCGGTGCCCGATGACCGGCCGGGTGGTGCGGCTGCTGACGGCCGCTGGCGTGCTCGGATTCGCCCTGGTCGTCGCGGCGCCGCCGGCGTCGGCCCACCCACTGGGCACGTTCACCGTCAACCAGTACGTCGGGCTGCGCGTGACGCCGGACGCGGTGCGCGTCGACTACATCGTCGACCTGGCCGAGCTTCCGGCCTATCAGGAACGTACGCGGGAGGTGGACGCCGACCACGACGCCGAGGTGTCCGCCTCGGAAGGCGAGCGGTACGCCGGCGCGGCGTGCCGTGCGGGGGCAGGGCTGCTCCGGCTCACGGTGGCGCGGCGGCCGGTGCCCGTCACGGTCGTCGCCGCGACGGTCTCCTTCCCGCCCGGTGCGGGCGGCCTGTCGACCCTGCGGTTGGAGTGCGGCTTGCGCGCGTCCGTGGCCCTGTCCGGCACCACAGCCGTGACCTTCCGCAACGACGCCCACCCCGACCGGATCGGCTGGCGGGAGGTGACCGCCGTCGGCGACGGGGTGACCCTGATCGGTTCCCGCGTGCCGGTCGACAGTCCGAGCCGGCGGCTCACCGCGTACCCGGACGATCCGCTTGCCGCGCCGTCAGATGTCCGCACCGCCGCGTTCACGGTGCGTCCGTCTCCCAGCGGCGTGGCACCGGGCGAGGCGGCCCCGCCGACGTCGGACCGGGGGGTCGACCGGTTGACCGCGGCGTTCACCGCGGTGGTCGGACGGCACCGCCTCAGCGTCGGTGTGGCGGTCGCCGGCCTCGTGCTGGCCCTGCTCCTCGGCGCGGCCCACGCGCTCGCGCCCGGTCACGGCAAGACCGTGATGGCGGCACTGCTCATCGGCCAGGAGGGCACCTGGCGGCACGCCGCGGTGGTGGCGGGCAGCGTGACGGTCACCCACACGGCCGGGGTCCTCATCCTCGGCCTGGCGCTGGCGACGTCGCTCACCGTCGCTCCGCACCGCCTCTACGGCGTACTCGCCGCCGTCAGTGGCCTGCTGCTCGCCGCCGTGGGAGCGACGCTGCTGCGCCAGGCGCTCCGCGCACGGCGGCACCGGCGAGCGCACGACCACGCCCATGGGCACGACCACGACCACGGGCCGGTGCGGTTGAGGGTGCGTAGCCTGCTGACCCTCGGCTTCGCCGGCGGGCTGCTGCCCAGTCCCTCGGCTGTCGTCGTGCTGCTGGGCGCTGTCGCGCTGGGCCGCGCCTGGTTCGGCGTGCTGCTGGTGATCGCGTTTGGAGTGGGCATGGCGGCCACCCTCACCGGCGTCGGCCTCGCCCTGAGCCGGTTCGCCCCGGCGGTCGCGCGGCGGATCCTTCCGCGCCGGCTGAGGCGCTGGCAGTCCACCGTGCCCGTGCTGACCTCCACCGTCATCGTGCTGATCGGACTCGGGCTGGCCGCCCAGGCACTGCTGGCACAGCACTGACACCGACAAGGAGAACATCGACATGGTCGAGAGCCTCACCGAGAAGGACCGACGGTCGCTGTGGGGCATGGCCGGCACCATCGTGCTGCTCCACCTGGTCGGCTTCGGCGTCCTGTTCGGACTGGTGGAGCCGCGAGCCCTGCGGCTCGGCGGTGAGCACCCGGTGTTCACCGCCGGAGTCGGCGTCCTGGCCTACACGTTCGGGCTCCGTCACGCCTTCGACGCCGACCACATCGCGGCGGTCGACAACGCCACCCGCAAGCTTCTGCACGACGCCCTCGCCACCGGCGAGGACCGCAAGCCGCTCTCCGTGGGGTTCTGGTTCTCCCTGGGCCACTCCACCGTCGTGTTCGCCCTCGCCTTCCTGCTGGCCGCGGGCGTCAAGGCACTCGCCGGGCCCGTCCAACACCAGGGCAGCACCCTGCACTCGGTCACCGGGGTGGTCGGCGCCTCGGTGTCCGGGGTGTTCCTGTGGATCCTCGGCATCCTCAACCTGGTCGTGCTGGTCGGGGTGATCGGCATGTTCCGCGACATGCGCCGCGGCCGCTACGACGAGCAGGCCCTCGAAGCGCGGCTTGACCGCCGTGGCCTGCTGAACAGGATCCTCGGCGGCCTGACCAGGTCCGTGCGCCGGCCGTGGCACATCTATCCGATCGGGGCGCTCTTCGGCCTCGGCTTCGACACCGCCACCGAGGTCGGCCTGCTCGTGCTCGCGGGCGGCGCCGCCGCGTTCAGCCTCCCCGCCACCTCGATCCTCGTGCTCCCGATCCTGTTCGCGGCCGGCATGTGCCTGATGGACACGATCGACGGCGTCTTCATGAACGCCGCCTACGGCTGGGCCTTCGCCAGGCCGGTCCGCAAGGTCTTCTACAACATCACCATCACCGCGATCTCCGTCGCCGTCTCGCTGATCATCGGCACGATCGAACTCGTCGGCGTCCTGGCCGAGCAGGCGGACATCACCACCGGACCGGTCGCGGCGGTCGCCGGGATTCCCCTGGACTACGCGGGCTACGGCATGGTCGCGCTCTTCGTCGTCGCCTGGCTGGTCGCTATGGCGGTGTGGCATTTCGGGCGGGTCGAACAACGCTGGCCGACGCGGTAGCTCGCGCGGCGGGTGCGTCACGGACCGGACAGGCCGGGTGCGGCGGCGAGGAGCTCTCGCGCCAGCACCGGGTCGCCGCGCAACTCAGCACCGATCCGCTCGGGCTCCCGGCGGCCGCCGACCAGCCGGCAGAACTCCACGATCTCGACGATCACCTCCGCGGACGGCACCAGCTCGACCGGACCGGTGGACGCCCGCAGGGCAGTGGCGGGCGGGGCGGCCGGCACCGTCCAGGTGCCGCCGCCCGGGCCGGTGAGGTGCAGCCGCACCTGCCGGCCGGCGGGCGTCACGGCCCGCCGCGCTATGACGTGGGGCAGCATGCGGGCGGCCAGATCGGCCATGAGATGCACGTGCTCGGGCAGCGGAGTGACCGACGGCCGAGCCGCCGCGGCGGCGATGTCCTCGATGTGGATCCAGGTCTCGAAGGCCCGGGCCACCAGCGCGTCCCGCACGGTGAGCGGCAGGCCGAGGACGACCGTCCCGGCGGCTAGCGACGGATGCCGCAGCAGGGTCCGGCACACCGCGTCGGCCTGCGCGCGCCAGGACCGCCGGGTGTCCTCGGTAGATCGGTTCCGGAGGACGTCGAGCATGGCACGGGTACGCGAGACGGGATCATCGCCGGGCTCGACCGGGGGCTCGACCGTCAGTCCGAGTGCGGACGCGATGAGGCCGTCGGTCGCGGTCAGGTGGATGAGCAGGTCGTGCACGCTCCACTCGCCGTACGCGGCGACGCGGTCCCAGTCGTCGGCGGCGAGTCCGGACAGCATGAGGTCCAGCGCGGCGACCTGGGCGGCGTACGGCGCGGCGTAGGGCGGGGCGGGCGGGGCGGGTCGCCGGAGCGCGTTCGCGGCGACGCCGAGCGGGGCGATCGTCGTGGCCGGCGGCGGCAGGCACTCGCGGTCGAGTGCCTCGACGGCCGCCCGCAGTGCCCGCGCCTCCGCCGCGCAGGCGGCGCAGCCGTGCAGGTGGGCGCGGACCACGGAGTCCTCCAGCGGAGAGCAGGCCTGTAGTGCCCACGCTCCGAGGAGTTGGGCCACGGCCTGGTGAGCGTCCGTGCCGGTCATGTCTGCCCCGAGCCGTGCAGCGCCACGGTGAGTCGGCGCAGGCCCTCGCGGAGCCGGGATTTCGCCGTACCCTCGGGGACGCCGAGCTCCACCGCGACCTCGCGGTAGGTGCGGCCGTGCAGGTAGGCCAGGGTGATCGCGTGACGCAACGGTTCGGGGAGCGCCCGCACCGCCTGCTCCAGCCGGCGGGCCGTGTCCGTGTCCGAGACCTGGTCGCCGACCGGGTCGCCACGGCTGACCGCGTCGTCCCACAGCCGGGGGTGGGACGCGTGGCGGCGCTGGGTCTCCTCCCGGCGGACCAGGTCGACCGCGCGCCGGTGGGCGATCATGGACAACCAGCCGCGGAGGCTGCCCCGGGCCGGGTCGAAGGCGAACGGTTGCTGCCAGATCGTGAGGAACACCTCCTGGGTGATGTCCTCGGCGGCCCTGCCGTCACGGGTGACGCGGGCGGCCACTGTGTACACAAGGGCCCGGTATCGGTGGTAGAGGTCGACGAACGCGGCCTCGTCGCCGAAGACGAGCCGGTCCCGCAGCCGCACATCGTCCTCGTGGGCCGCACCGATGGATCGCTGCTGCAACAACGCTCTCACCCGCCTGGGCCCACTCTAGGGGTCCGCCCTCGGCCGCGTCATCTGGTTCCCGGCGCGGATCCGCCGCCGACGCAGACTTGCTCCAGATGGGACCGGGCGTCCTCCGCCTCGCGCAGGTAGCGCGGCTCACCGGTGCGGCTGTCGAGCCGAAGGCGGAGGTAGCCGAGCGCGAGGACCAGCTCCCGCATCGACGCCGCCGCCTCGCCGGTGGCGGCGGGCTGTAGTGCGACGAACCGTTCCTGCAACCGGCGCAGCTCCTCCCGGTCTGCCGGCGACAGTGATCCGATGTCGCGACGGGTCAGCCGGGCCAGGGCCAGCACGGCGTCGGCGGCGTCGCGGCAGGTGCCGGGCGTGAACTGGTGGAGCGCCGGGAGGACCGGCCAGTGCTCGCGCGGCCCGGCCGGTCGTTCGACGGCGGCGGCGACGGTGATGGCGAGCAGCGCCGCCGCCGTCAGCGTGGCCGCCACGATAATGGGACGCTTCACGCGGAGTCCTCCTTTCCGGCCGGGGCGCCGGAACGCCCCGGCCGTGCGGTCAGCTCTGGTTCACCGCGGCCACGTTGGGCAGGGCGACATAGGGGAACGTCGTGCGGAACGCCCGCGCGTTGGCGTTGACACCGTCGCCGAGCCCGTCGACCGCCGGGGGGTGACCGGGGAGCAGCACCCCCTCGGCGACGCGCAGCGTGACGTCCAGGGTGTCGTCGGCGAGCCTGCGCCCGTTGGGGAAGCCGGCGTTGTCGCCGCCGAGCACGCCGAGCCGGTGCGGTGTCCGGGCCGGCGGGACCGCCATGTTCAACCGCAGCTGCTCGCTGGGGCGGAACTTGCTGGGGTCGATGTCGCGGTTGAGTCGCTGCGAGTTCAAGTCGGCCGCGACGGGGCCACACGCCTTGCACAGGCCGGTCAGGAAGACCTCGACCAGGTCCTGGCGCGGCGTCGCCGGGGCTGGGATCTGGTAGATCGCCTGGATCAGCCGGGGCACCTCGGGGCTGGTCACGAAGGGCAGGAAGCGCGAGTCGTCCCGGGGGGCGGTCGCGTTGAACTCGTCCTTGCGGCCGACGGGTATCACGACCTCGTTGACCAGGGGCATGCCCAGCCGGGAGACCTGCTGCCAGCCGCCGTACCGGGTCCGCTGGTTCAGCGTGTCCACCACCTCGACGCGCTGCCGGGAGGTGGTGCTCCAGATGCCGACGACCGGGTTGCGTACGGCGTCGCCCCGCAGCGCGAGGGCGTTCCTGGGCACCTGGATGGCCAGCGTGTTGACGTTGTAGCCGCCGACCGTGTCCTGGCCGACCTCGGAGAAGTTCGCGCCGTAGAGCAGATCGAAGATGCGCAGGTCGAGGAAGAACGGGTCGTCGGCCTGTCCCGCGAAGGTGCGGCCGCCGGCCGGCAGGTGCGTGACCGCGGCGTCGGCGAGCGCGGCGTAGTTGGGCATCGACGCCGCGCCGACGCGCGACGGGGCGACCCGGCCGTTGCTCACCAGCACGGTGCTGCCCGTGGCGGTGAGGGCTTCCAGCCGGTAGGTCTGGAAGTAGTTGAGATCCGGGTCGTCCAGCGAGCTGACGACGCCGGTGTTGTAGAGGAAGGTGTTCCTGTCGCGGTAGTTGTCGGTGAAGGTCCACCGGTAGATGAGGTCGGGCAGGGCGTCGCCGTCGCTGTCGACGTTGATGTCGTACGCCGAGTCGGTGGCGAAGCCGTAGAAGTTCGGACCGCCGTTGGGTTCCTCGAACGGCACCCAGTTGGCGATCATCGTGACGGTGTCCGGCGCGTCGGGGCTGACGAACGCGTACACGTCGGTGTTGTCGAGTTTGGGTTCGCCCGAGACCAGTGGCGCCTCGCGGTGGCTGGAGGCGACCGTGACGGTCGGCGCCAGGGCCGCGACGCAGGCACCGGCGGCGACGACGGCCGCCGCGGCGGCGAGCCTCGACTTCGATGGTTTTCGGATCAGCACGTGGTCCCCCTTGTCCGCCAGCCGCGGCCCCCCGTTATGAGTCGCGGTGGGCTGTCGGACATCGTTCGGGGTCGGGTGCCTCGTGGATGACGAGTGTCGGCTAGGTGACTGCGGGCCGTCCGCCCGGCCCTCCGGCCGCGAACCGCTCTACTGGCGGGTGCTCACGCCGCCGTGGCCGGACGCAGCGTCGGCGCGTCCAGCTGGGCTTCGAGGGCCTCGGCGGTCAGCGGCCGGGCGAAGTGGAAGCCCTGCGCCTGCCGGTATCCCAGCTGATGAAGGCGGTCCGCCTGGGCGGCGGTCTCCACACCCTCGGCGACGGCTTCCAGCCGCAGGGCCCGGGCGATCTCGCCGATGGACGTGGCGATCGCCTCCTGCTCCACGGTGCCGCCGACGCCGTCCACGAAGGACTTGTCCACCTTGATGACGTCGACCGGGCAGGTGCGCAGCAGGCCCAGCGAGGAGTGGCCGGTGCCGAAGTCGTCGAGGGCGATGCGGCAACCGAGCTCGCGCAGGCCGGCGACCGTCTGGGTCGCGCTTCCGCCGCCGAACACCGCCGTCTCGGTGATCTCGATGACCAGCCTGGACGGTGCCAGTCCGCTCTCGGCCAGCACCGCCGCCACCGTGTCGACGAACGACGGTTCCTGGAGCTGCCGGGCCGAAACGTTCACGTTGATCTTGCTGGGAACGCGGTCGCCGTGGCGGAGCTGCCACTCGGCGCCCTGCCGGCAGGCCTCCCGGAGCACCCACTCGCCGACCGGCACGATGAGACCGGTGCGTTCCGCGGCCGGGATGAAGTCGGCGGGGGAGACCAGTCCCCGCACCGGGTGGTGCCAGCGCACCAGCGCCTCGACGCCGATGAGGTCACCGTCGGGCAGCGCCACGATGGGCTGGTAGAGCAGGTGGAACTCGTCTCGTTCGAGGGCCTGGTGCAGTTCGGCCGCGAGCTGGGCGTGCTCCTGGGCGGCCGCGTCCATGCCCGGCTCATAGCGCACCCAGCGGTTGCGGCCGGACTCCTTGGCGGTGTACATCGCGACGTCCGCCTGGCGCAGGAGCTCCATGGCCGTGGACTCGCCGTGCTCGGCGGTGCCGCTCCCGGCGGTCGTCAGGCCGACGCTGCCGTGCACCACCAGCTCGTAGTCGGCGGCCGCGATGGGCCGTGCCAGGGCCGTGAGGATCCGCTGGGCGGCCTCGGCCGCCTCGTCGGCGCCGGCACCCGGCAGCAGCAGCGCGAACTCGTCACCGCCGAGCCGGGCGAGCAGATCGCCGGTGCGCAGGCAGTCGCTCAGCCGCTCACCGATCGCCACGATCAGCGCGTCACCCACGGTGTGTCCCAGCCGGTCGTTGACCGCCTTGAAGTCGTCCAGGTCGACCAGGACGATGGCGGCCCTCGCGCCGGAGCCGGCCTC
The DNA here is from genome assembly GCF_040682215.1 of Actinoplanes sp. NPDC051346. Classification (NCBI taxonomy): domain Bacteria; kingdom Bacillati; phylum Actinomycetota; class Actinomycetes; order Micromonosporales; family Micromonosporaceae; genus Actinoplanes; species Actinoplanes sp. NPDC051346. Next base: position 458,220 of record NZ_JBFBAJ010000006.1, read on the forward strand.
GTCGAGGACCCGCGAGGTGCTCCGGGTGAACAGCTCCCGGTTCGGCAGCCCGGTCAGCAGGTCGTGGTTCGCCCGGTAGGCCAGCTCGTCCGAGTGCTGCCGGGCCTCGGTGATGTCGCGCCCGGTGCTGACGACCCCGCGCACGTTCGGTTCGTGCAGCAGATTGGTGTTGATGACCTCCATCCAGCGCCAGGAGCCGTCGGCGTGCCGGTAGCGCGCCTGCCAGACCGACCGGCACCCGAACCTGCTGAGTGCCGCCGTCAGGGCGCTGGTGGCCGGCTGCCGGTCGTCGGGATGGATGTAGTCGATCACGGACGTGCCCTCGACCTGCTCCGGGGTGTACCCCAGCGCGCGTTCGAGGCCAGGGCTGGCGTAGAGCAGGATGCCCCGCACGTCGATGATCGTGATGATGTCGTTGGCCTCCTGGGCCAGGTGGCGGAAGCGGGCCTCCTGGCGGCCGAGGTCGAGCATGCCGGCGTCGAGGCGGTCGAGCAGCCGGCCGTTGTCGCGGAACACGAACATCTGGCGTACCACGACGAGCAGCGTCAGGCCGACCGCGCCGAGGGCCAGCCCGACGATCTGGGGCGTCGAGTCGCGCACGGCGTGCAGCAGCAGGACGCTCATGATCGCGACCCCGACGTACGGCAGCAGACTGGGGCGCCGGGCCCGGCCGGGGGAGTTCGGCGGCCGGGTCGCCGTCGCCGACTGGGTGCGGGCCGCGCAGGTCACCGTGAGCCCGACCAGCGCCGCGGCGAGCTGCACGGCGACGGGCTCCGGGCGGTCACCCAGCAGCGGGAAGTACGCGACGACGCCGACGACCGCCGACATCGCCCAGCCCAGGCCGCGCAGCGCCCTGCGGTCGATCGTCGGGGAGCCGGCCAGCGCGATCCTGGCCGTCACCATCATGACGAGGAACACGACGATGATCAGCTGTCGCGCGGCGGGCGGCGGACCGGCACCGTCAACCTGTAGGTACCAGGCGAGTAGGCCGCCGGCGAGCACCACGGCCGCGATGTCCAGCCACATCTCTCTCTGGCGGCTGGGGTCGAAGGGACCCGCGGGCAGCCCGGCGAACGCCCAGAGCGCGAGCCCGGCGGCGGCGCCGTACCCTGCCGCGACGGGGTGCCAGCTGCCGGCCCCGGCGACGGCTTCCCAGGCGCTGACGGCGACCGCCCCGCTGCCGGCGGCGAGGGCCGCGGCCAGCCGGCCCCAGAACCGGCGGACGGCACCGGCGGGCGGCGCCTGCCGTGTGACCAGCACGCAGGAGGCGGTGGCCAGCGGGAGGGCACCGGTCGCGGCGAGCAGCGGCAGCCAGGCCGGCAGGTCACCGGTCAGCAGCGTGGCGGCGTACAGCAGTCCCGTGAGCGCGGCGAGGGCGGCGTTCGCGCGTACCAGCCGCGTCTGTGCCCGACCCGCCATCACCCATCCTGCTTCTCATCCCCGACACGTCGCCAACTAAGTCGGCCGTCCGGGGCCCCACTTGAGCGGTCGCGGCCCGGCGGGGGCGGCACGGGCCTCAGGGATACCTGCGGCGCCTTTAAGGCTCTCTTATGAAACCGCGGGCTACGGTCCTGCCCTCAGTGTTCCGACGAGCCGATCGAGGTATTCATGGTGCCGGTCATGGTCGCCGAAAACGCGCTGCGGCTTCCGCGGGAAGCGGTGTCGATCAACCTGCTGGTCGGGCAGCGGCTGGAGTCCGTGCGGCTGGGTCACGCCATCGTCCTGAGCTTCTCCGGCGGCCGCCAGGTGGTGATCGAATCCCTCGTCCACCTGAGCGGGCCGGGCGGCCGCGCCGAGGTCCAGCCGGGCGAGAATCCCTCGGACGTCCTCGCGACGCTGCTCGGCGAGGTGGTCCAGGTGGCGCGGGCGCACCACACCGGCGAGCTTCACGTGGCTTTCGGCAGCGGGTCGCGGCTGTCGGTCGATGTCGATCCCGACTTCGAGTCCTGGGCGGTCACCGGCCCCGACGGGTTGCACATCGTCTGCCTGGCCCGCGGCGAACTGGCCTTCTGGGGCGACGCCAGAACCTCGGCGCGGCGGTGAGGGGCGTCACGCCGACGACGCCGCGGTGCGGGCGATGGCCAGCGCGATGGCCATGATGCTCAGTTGCGGGTTGACCTGCGGGCAACTGGGCAGCACGGACGCGTCGGCGACCCAGACGCCCTGAACGCCCCGCAGCGCTCCGGTCGGATCGACCGGCGCCCGCTGCGGGTCGGCTCCCATCCGGACACTGCCGGTGGGGTGGAAGGCTGCCAGATGCAGGTGGCGCGGGTCGGCGGTCGCGACAGCGTCGCGGAGCTCGTCCAGATTTTTCGCGTACGGGCGGTGCGCCAGTCCGGTGAGGATTTCCCGCGCGCCGGCGGCGAAGAGCAGCCGCCCGATGGATACGAGGGCGAGGCGTAGCCGGTCGGCGTCGGTCGGGGCCAGCCGGTATCGCACGAGGCGCGCACCGACGCGGCCGGACGGCTGGTCGGCGATCATGGCTCCCACGGTCGCCAGACGGTCCGCGGTCGCGAGTTCCTCGCGCAACGCCCGGCCGATGCCGGGCGGGACGAACGACATCAGTCCCGGCGGGCCGGCGGTGGCCTCGATGAGCACCCCATCGTCGTGCAGCTCCTCGACGCCGACGCTCTGGAGGACGCCTTGCCAGGCGGTGACCGGCTCGTCGAACCGGCCCGCCATGCTGACCGCCGGGTGCACCGCGAGGCCACGGCCGAGCCCGGGGTGGTCACCGAGCCTTGACCGGGCCAGCAGTCGGGGCGTTTCCAGGGCCCCGGCGGCGAGGACGATCAGGGGCGCGGCGATCAGGCGACGACCGAACCGAACCCCTACGGCACGACCCCGGGTGGTGACGATCCGATCGACCCGGGCCCCCGTGACCACGACCGCGCCGGCCGCGCACGCCTGCGGCAGGGCGTTAAGATGTACGCCGTTCTTGGCGTTGCGGGGGCAGCCGACCACGCATTGGCACGAGCCGGCGCAGCCGGGGGCGTTGCGGCGCAGTGGCGCGGCGCGCCAGCCGAGGGCTTCGGCGCCGGCGAGCGCGAGCAGGCCGTTGCGTCCGAGCACGTCGATCGGTTGCGGCGCCACCCGCAGGGTGCGTTCGACCTCGTCGAGCAGCGGGCCGAAGCGGTCCGGGTCCGCGTACGCGAGCCCGTGCACGTCCCGCCAGCGCTGCAGGACGCGGTCGGGGGTGCGGTAGCAGGTGCCCGAGTTGACCAGCGTGGTGCCGCCGACGGCACGGCCCTGGGGGAGCAGCACCGGCGGCGTGCCGAACGCCACGGTGGCGCCGCCGTCGCGGTACAGGTCGACGAAGCGCTCGGCGGGGGGCCGGCGTCGGAACTCCGCCGCGGTGAACCGCCGTCCCTCCTCGAGGACCACGACCGTCAGCCCGGCCCGGGCCAGTTCGCGGGCGGCCATCGCTCCGCCGGCCCCGGAACCCACCACGACGGCGTCGGCGCGGCTGCGGTGCGGCCAGTCGTCGGCGGCGACGCAGGTCAGTTCGGGTTCCGGGGCGGCGTCACCGGCGGCCGCGACGGGCGCGGCGGCCGCGGCCAGCATCAGCGGCGGCTTCAGCGCCTCCACCAGCGCCCGCCCGCCGGGACGGCCGGACAGCGCGACGAGGAACGCTTCCCGGGCGCCCGGGTCGAGCCGGGACAGCGAGCGGCCGGCGAAAACCCGGGCGGCCAGGTTCAGTCCCGTGCCGGCCGCGCCCAGCCCGAGGCGTACCGGGCCGGGAAAGGCGCCGGCCAGGCGGGTCAACTCCGCGGCGACCCGCCGGCCCTCGTCGGTGTCGGTGCCGAGCAGGGCCGCGGCGACACCCGCCAGGTGCTCAGTCACGCTCGCCCACCTCGGCGTGCGCGGTGCCGTTGAGCTCCCAGCGTCCTTCCTCCCGCCAGCCGCCGGGCCGGCGCCGCTCCAGCCGGATCACCGCGTCGGAGACCTCGCAGTTGTGGCAGACCGCGGGGGAGCCGTCCGGGTCGGCGTACGGCACGGCGAGGGTCCGCTCGGGCGGCATGGTCACGGCGATGGAGATCCGGTGCTCGCCGCTGCGGCCGGTGACCGTCCAGCCGGGACGTCCCAGGCGGGCGCGGAAGTGCCGGGCCGCCAGCAGCGGATCGCCGGCCGGCAGCTCCAGACCGCCGACGCGGAGCCGGACGAAGGGCAGCGGGGGGAGGCGGTTCAGGCCGGGGCGGGTGGAGACGGCCGCCACCACCTCGCAGACGTCGCCGCCGCCCAGGTCGGCGTGCAGCCACGCCCACCGGCGGGCGTTGCCGTGGCCGTAGATGTGTGCGGTGTTGCCGGGCGCGTCGGTGAGGGTGAGCTCGCGGTCTCCGATGTGGATCGAGCCGCTGAACCGGCCGCTGGGTAGCGGCACGATCTGGGCGGCCGGCAGCAGCTCGCGGTGCCAGGCCCAGCGGGGAAAGGTGTACAGCGGGGTGCCGCCGCCGGTCATGCGCAGCGCCCAGCGGAGGTCGCCGGCCGAGCCGGTCAGCTCGTCCGCCGTGGCGGTTACCCCGGCGGCGGCGTACCCGTCGATCGTCGGAGTGACCGGCCAGGGAGCGGGACCGAACCGGGCCCAGACCGGGGCGGCGTCGCCGGCGAAGACGGCGGCCCACCCGTGTGCCCGGGCCGCGGAGCCGTCGGTGGGTGCCACCAGCTCGTGGTGCAACCAGATGCCCGTGCCGGTCACCGGATCCGTCACGGTCGTGTACCAGGCTTCGAGCCGTCCCGGCTGTCCCCGCCACCGCGATCTCAGGAGGGTGTCGGCGGTGGCACGGGTGTCCGGGGCCGCCGGCCAGGGTCGGCGGGTGCGGTGCATCCGCATCCTCAGCAGGAACGGCAGGAGCTCGCTGCGCAGATCGAACACGAGGCGGGCCTCGCCGACCACGGCGCCGGCCGCGTCGAGCACGCGGGCACGCAACCGCGTCATGCTGTGCAGCGGCCGGCGGACCGTCACGGACTTGCCGCCGTCGAGCCACAGGCGCCGGCCGTCGAGGGCGGTGAAGCCCAGGCGGTAGCCGATCCAGCCGGCCCGCAGCGGGGCGATGTCCATCGTGCCGCTCGCGGCCGCGTCGTCGGCGAAGCCCGGCACGTGTACGGACCCGGCCGCCTCCGCGCGCAGGTCTGCGAAGGGATGCACGGCGCCGGGCGCGCTGACCCGCAGCGTCAGCCGGATGGGTAGCTCATCCGGCCGCCCGGTCAGCCGTACCGTTCCCGTCATCGTCTCGCTCAGGGTCGTGATCACCGGCGTCTCCCAGCATGAGTCGTTCGGTACACAGGTAGTAGGCGTCGGCCGCGGCGTGGGCGGCCGTGGCGTCACCGGAGCCCACCGCTTCCACCAGCGGCGTGATGCGGTCCGCGGCCACCGCCGCGTCGGCGAACGGGCCGGCGAACAGCTCCCGCACGTCGGCGTAGGCGCGCAGCAGCGAGTTGACGAGCAGCTCGTACACCCGGTTGCCGCTGGCGGCGGCCAGGGCGTGGTGCACCTCGGCCTCGGCCAGCTGCGCCGGGTCGCCGCCCGGCGCGGCGGCGATCGCGTCGCGCAGCCGCAGGAGCTGACGCCGTTGGTCCTCGGTGGCCTGCTCGGCCGCCCGGGCCGCGATCAGGGACCCGACCTCGCGGCGCACGGCGAACATCTCCGCCAGCCAGCTCGGCCCGTCCAGGCTCACCAGGAACGGCAGCAGATCCGGGCCGGCGGTGCGCCGGAAGTCGCGCACCCGGGTGCCGACGCCGTGGCGGGTCTCCAGCAGACCGGCCTCGACGAGCCGGACCAGCGCGTGCTTGAGCGACGTGCGGGTCACCCCGTAGCCGGCGGCCAGCTCCCGCTCGGGCGGAAGCAGGCTGCCGGCGGCGTATCGCTCGGTGAGGACATCGGCACGCAGCCGCGTCACCAACGCGTCGACGACCGTGTCACGGGCAATGGGCGAGTGGATCAGTGGATCAGCCACTGTCGTACTGTGTCAGTCTCGGTGACGTTCGTCAATCCCCTACCGTCGTGAGTGAGAGAGGACGTCCGCATGGTGCAGGTCGAAGATCTCGGCGGGACGTGGGAGCTGCGGGTCGGCTCCCACGGCCCGCTTCTTCCGCGGGCTCGGGCGCTGGTCGGCGTCACCGTCCCGGCGCGGGTTCCGGGATGCGTGCACACCGACCTGATGAACGACGGTCGGCTCGAGGATCCCTTCCGCGACGACAACGAGACCGCGGTCGCCTGGGTCGGGCGCACCGACTGGCGGTACAGCCGCGAGGTGACCTGGAACGGGCCGGCGCCGGAGCGCCTCGACCTCGTCTTCGAGGGGCTCGACACGGTGGCCGCGATCGACCTCGACGGCGTCGCCCTCGGCGCGACCCGCAACATGCACCGCGGCTACCGGTACGAGGTCACGGCGCTGCTCGACGGTGTGCCACGGCAGCTCACCGTGAGCCTCACGTCGGCGTACACCGAGACGGCGCGGGTTCGTGAGCTGCTCGGGCCGCGACCCAACGCGTACCCCGAGCCGTTCAACCTGATCCGCAAGATGGCGTGCGGCTTCGGCTGGGACTGGGGGCCGACCCTGGTCACCGCGGGCATCTGGCGGCCGGTGCGGCTCGAGGGCTGGAGCACGGCGCGGCTGGCCGCCGTCCGTCCACTGGCGACGTACGAGGACGGCGGCCGGCTGGACGTGGCCGTCGACGTGCGACGCACCCGGGACCGCGACCTGCGCGCCCGCGTGCTGCTCGACGGGCGGGAGATCGCCGAACTCGACCTGCCGGGCGGCGCGACGGTCGCGCACGCGGTCGTCGACGCCGGCGAGGTGACCCCGTGGAACCCGCGCGGCTACGGCGAACCCGCGCTGTACGACCTGAGCGTCGAACTGCTCGACGGCGACCGGCTGCTCGACCGGTGGCGGCGCCGCACCGGGTTCCGCACCGTGGAGATCGACCTGGCCGGCGGCGGATTCGTGGTCCACGTCAACCACGAGCCCGTGCTTGTCAAGGGCGTGAACTGGATCCCGGACGACATCTTCCCGGCACGGATGAGCCGGAAACGCTACGAGCGGCGGCTGCGCGAGGCCGCCGACGCCGGCGTCAACCTGATCCGGGTGTGGGGCGGCGGCATCTACGAGGACGGCGCGTTCTACGAGATCTGCGACGAACTGGGGCTGATGGTCTGGCAGGACTTCCTGTTCGCCTGCGCCTGCTACCCCGAGGAGGAGCCGCTCTACTCGGAAGTGGTCGCCGAGGCCCGGGAGAACGTGCTCCGCCTGGCACCGCACCCCAGCCTGGTGACGTGGTGCGGCAACAACGAGAACCTGTGGCTGCGCGAGCCGTCCGGCTGGCCCGGGCAACCCGGCGGCGAGTTGAGCTGGGGCGAGAGGTACTACCTCGAGACGCTGCCGGCCATTGTCGCGGAGCTGGACCCGTCGCGGCCGTACCAGGCGGGCAGCCCCTGGTCGGGCAGCTGGGAGCAGCCGCCGAACGACCCGGACCACCAGACCCACCACAGCTGGGAGGTGTGGAACCGGCGGGACTACCGGCACTACCGGGACTCGGCGCCGCGATTCGTCGCCGAGTTCGGCTGGCAGGCGCCGCCGGCGTGGACCACGCTGCGCGACGCGGTGTCCGACGAGCCGCTGCTGCCCGACTCCCCGGGCGTGCTGCACCACCAGAAGGCCGAGGACGGCAACGGCAAACTCGCCCGCGGCCTGGCTCCCCACTTCGGCGAGCCGGCGAGCACCGAGGCCTGGCACTACCTCACCCAGCTCAATCAGGTACGGGCGGTCCGCACCGGCGTCGAGCACTGGCGCTCGCACTGGCCGCACACCGGCGGCACGATCCTCTGGCAGCTCAACGACCTGTGGCCGGTCACCTCGTGGGCGGCGATCGACGGCGCGGGACGGCACAAGCCGCTCTACTTCGCCCTGCGCGAGCTCTACGCCGAGCGTGCCTTGACGATCCAGCCCCGCGACGGCGTTCTCGTGGTGGCCGTCCTCAACGATCACCCCGCCGCATGGACCGCGACCCTGCTCATCGAGCGCCAGGACGCCGGGGGTGCGGTGTGCGCGACCGCGACCGAGCGGGTGTCCGTGCCCGGCCGGTCGGTGGCGCTGGTGCCGGTGCCGGCCGCCGTCGCCGACTTCGGTGACCCGGCCGCCGAACTGCTGGTCGCCCGGCTCGACGAGGCCCGAGCCCTGTGGTTCGCGGCCCGCGATCGGGACTTCTCCTACGGCGATCCCGCGCTCACCGTCGACGTCGAGCCCGTCCTCGGCGGGCTCGACGTCCACGTCCACGCGGCCGCTCTGGTGCGTGACGTCCTGCTCCAACCCGACCGCGTCCACCCGGAGGCGGTGGTCGACCGGGGCTTCGTCACCCTGCTGGCGGGCGAGTCCGCCGTGTTCCACGTTCGCGCCCCGGTGGAGCTCGACGCCGGGCTCATCGAGGCGCCGTGGGTGCTCACCGACCTATCCTCCGTGCTGCGCCGGTGATCAGCCCGGGAAAGCGGCTCAGGCCGCGGCGCGGCGATACCCGCCCCGCCCGGCCTTCTCCGCGTAGAGCTGGGCGTCCGCGCGCGCGTACAGCAGATCGAAGTCGCCGCCGTCGGGGCCGAGGGTCGCCAGGCCCATGCTGGCCGCCGTGCGGACGGCCAGAGCGTCGCGCAGCCGCTCGGCGACGGCGGAGGCGTCCGCCGAATCCGGCGAGGTGAGCAGCACGACGAACTCGTCGCCGCCCAGCCGGCCGACGGCGTCAGGCCGGTCGACGTTGGCGCTCAGGGTGGCGGCCACCCAGCACAGCAGCTCGTCGCCGGCGGCGTGCCCGTGCAGGTCGTTGACCTGTTTGAAACCGTCGAGGTCGTAGATCAGCAGGGAAACCGTGCCGGCCCGCCCTGCTTCGGCGGCGAACCGTTCCTCGAAGCCGCGCCGGTTGAGCACATCGGTCAGCACATCGATCCGCGACACCCGCGTGAGCCGCCACCGCTGCCGCGCCGCGGCCTTGCCCTGCTCACCGCAGGCGATCGACACCGCGACGGCGCCGGCGAGGAACAGGACGGCGTACCAGCCGCTCGACACGCCGACCCAGACCGCGACCGCGGCGTACACCGCGGAAGAGAGGGTGATGATGGGGATCGCCACCCGGGCGGGGGTGCTCAGTGCGATCAGTGGCATCGGCAGCAGCAGACTGAGCGCGCAGACGGAACTGGCGCCGCCGTCCAGGGCGCTCAGGACGCCGCCCATGGCGACCAGCACGACGGCATAGGTCAGCATCAGCTGCCGGGCGGAACCCGCGCGGCTCAGCCGGTCGCTGCGGAGAATCAGCCCGACGGCGAAGACGCCTCCGAGAGCGGCGAGCAGGCCGATCGCGAGCCGGTGCGGCTGCCCACCGGCGAAGACGACGGCGTAGAGCAGGCCGATGCACGAGTCGACCACGGTGACCCAACCCATGTCGGGGGGGGGGGGCCGCCGCCGCGCGGACGCGCCGGACCCCCCCCGCCGCGCGCCCCCGGCGGGCCCCGCGGGGGGGGGGGGCCCACCCCGGGCGGGGCGCCGGGGGGGCG